>NZ_JBEOUL010000015.1:0-172183 GCF_040304075.1 Kitasatospora sp. NPDC094015 | reverse complement strand
TCGCCTGCCGCTACCGAGCCGGACTCACCCTGGCCTCACTGATCCTCTGGCTCCGAGAACCCAACAGATGATCATTTGTCAGACAGGCTCTAGGAGTTGAACACCTGCAGCTCCGAGAGCTGCCCGGCCGGCCAGCCGCTGTTCGCGGTGAAGGTCAGCCGCAGGTAGCGGGCAGTGGTGGCGGGCAGGTTCACCGTGACCGCGTTGCCGCTAGCCGGGTCGAAGGCGTAGGACGCGGCCCCCAGGACCGTGCTGAAGGTGGCCCCGTCGTCCGAGCGCTGCACCGCCACGGTCTGGCTGCGGGCCGCCCAGGCGCTCGACGGCGGGAGCTTCAGCACCAGCCGCTTGACCGCGGTCGGGCAGCCGAGGTCGACCTGCGCCCACTGCGGGAAGGCGTTGTTGGCGCTCTCCCAGTAGGTGTTGGCGTCACCGTCCACCAGGTTGGCCGGGCCGTAGACCTGGCTGACGCTGGACGCGGCGGCCGTCTTGCCCTGCGCCAGGTTCCCGCTGCCCGGGTTGCAGGCGGGCGGGGTGCTGGAGGAGGACGGGGACGGCGACGGGCTCGGCGAGGCCGTCCCGGTCCCGCCGAAGACCTGGAACTCGGAGAGCTGCCCGGCGGGCCAGGCCGAGTTGGCCGTGAAGGTCAGGCGCAGGTAACGCGCGCTGGTGGCGGGCAGGTTGACGGTGACCGCGTTGCCGCTCGCCGGGTCGAAGGCGTACGGCGTCGCGCCCAGCACCGTGCTGAAGCCGACCCCGTCGTCCGAGCGCTGCACCGCCACGGTCTCGCTGCGCGCGTTCCAGGCGCTCGACGGCGGCAGCTTCAGCAACAGCCGCGCCACGTCCACCTTGCACCCCAGGTCGACCTGGACCCACTGCGGGAAGGCGCCGTTGGGGCTCTCCCAGTAGGAGGTGGCGTCCCCGTCCACCACGTTGCCGGCGGTGTAGTTCTGGGTGCTGCCGGACGCGGTGGCGGGCCGGCCCTGCGCCAGGTTCCCGGTGGTCGGGCAGGTCGGCGGCGTGGAGGGGCTGGAGGAGGGGGACGGCGACGGCGAGGCGGACGAGGGCGAGCCGGACGGCGAGGGGCCGCCACCGCCGGCCGGCACGCCGTCGTACGTCCAGACCGGCGCCGGCCAGGTGCCGGTGCAGGTGGAGCCGGTGTTCCAGCCCGAGTTCCCGCCCCCGTCGGTGATCGCGAAGCCGGTGCCGACGCAGTTGTGGACCGGCGTGGCGGCCTGCGCGATGTTCCGGGCGGTCACGTTGGTGAACTTCATGGTGGCGTTGGCCTGCGCCTGGATCGCGTAGGTGCCGGCCCCGTTGATGTTGACATTGGTGAGGTTGATGCCGTTGGCCGCGCCCTCGATGGTCTGGATCGCCTCGTAGGAGCTGTCCAGGATGTCGGTGTCGGTGATGTTGATCGTCGCGCCGGAGATCGGCTCGTTCAGGCCGCTGAACCAGAGCGCGCCGACGCCGAAGTTCCAGTTGAAGTCGCTGTTCCCGGTGCGGATCAGGGTGTTGCGGGCCGCCGTGATGGTCCCCGCGACGGCGGTGCCGCTGCCGGAGTTGACCCCTGGGTAGCGGTTGGCGATGTGCAGGCCGCCGCCGTTGCTGATGGTGTCGGCCATGACGTTGTCCGAGATGGTGAAGTCCCGGCCGCCGTAGGTCACGATGTTGTTGGCCAGGATCGGCAGCACCACCGTGTTGTGGGTGAAGCTGTCGTTGGCGTTCGCCTTGCCCTCCGGCCAGGAGGCCAGGCCGTCGTCGCCGGTGTTGCGCACGAAGGTGTTGGTCACGGTCGAGTTGGTGACACCGGTGTGGAAGTTCACGCCGTCGGCGGTCTGGTCCAGGATCCGGCTGTTGCGGATGGTGAGCTGGTCCATCGGACCGTCCATCCAGGCGCCGACCTTGGTGTGCTGGAGCCAGAGGTTGTCGATCACCGAGTTGGACATCGCCCCGCCGACGGCGTTGACCTGGTCCTCGTCGACCCGCTCGCGGATGTCGCCGATCACGGCGAAGTTCTTCAGCGTGACGCCCCGGCTCGGGCCGCCGCTGTTCACGTACTTGCCGTAGATGCCGGCCGCCTTGGCGCGGTTCACCGGGTCACGTCCGCCGAGCACGCTGTACCAGGGACCGGCCCCGGTGAGCGTGACCCCGTCCACGATCACGTGGTCGTACAGCGTGAAGTTGCCCTGCGGGATGTAGACCGGCTTGCCCTGCGCCTGGCCGGCGTTGACCGCCGCCTGGAACTTGGCGGTCGAGTCGCTCGCCCCGGTCGGGTCGGCGCCGAAGTCCGCGACCACGTCGAGCGCGCCGGCGGGCTTGGCGATCGGCGCGGCCACGTTCTCGAAGTCGGCCAGGTCGATGGTGAAGGTCGGCGACTGCGCGGTCGAGGTGACCTGGAGCCGGATCCTGCTGCCGGCCGGCAGGGTCGAACCGAACATCGTCCGGGTCTCGTCGTAGAAGTGGTGCGGGTTGGTGTCGCCCGGGTTGTTGTTGAACGGGTAACCACCGTAGTACCAGCTGTACTTGGACGTGACGTCGACGCTCTTCAGCCGGCTCCCGTTGACCAGCAGGTCGAGCGAGGCGTCCCGCCCCTTGCCGTCGGCGGTGTCCGGCAGGCTGTAGCGGAAGTCGATCGAGTTGGCGGCCGCGGTGAGGGTGAACTCCACGTACTGGCCGGGCGCGTTCAGCGTGACGGCCTGCCGGCCGGAGGCCTCCGAGGGCAGGTGCCCGTAGAGCCGGTCGGGGCCGATGACGGTGCCGTTGGTGGCCGCGTACTCGGCCTCCTGCTCGACGAACGGCACGGTGGCGCCGCGCCCGGGCACGGCGAGCGGGGACAGTGCGGGGACACCGGCGGCGTGCGCCGCACCGGCGTTGGCCAGCACGGCGGTCAGCAGTCCGGCGGCGCCCAGCGCCGCCGCGGTGAGCGCGGCGACGGTACGGGATCCGCGGGATCGGGGTGGGGGCTGCATCTGCGGCTGCACATCCTTGCGGCTCGGGGGGAGAGCTCGGGCAGGAGCACCCGGCGACAGGGGTCTCGTCCGGGCGTGCCGAGACTACGAGCCCCGATCGCAGGAAGTCCATATGTGTGCGCAAAATATCGACGCGGTATTGCAAGATCCGGATCCACTGGCGCCGCCCCCGGCACCGTTGCGCGCCGCGCACCGCGCCGGGCGGCACGCCATTGCGCCGGGCACCCACGCGCCGCAGAGTGGAAGACACACAGTGCTCATCAGCAGTCCCGTCCGTCCCAGGAGCAGAGCAGGAGCAACACATGCAGGCCATGGTTGGCGACCGGCTCCACATCCACGGCAGGTCCGTGGGCATGGTGGACCGGCAAGGCGAAATCATCGAGGTCCGGGGCACCGACGGCGAGCCGCCGTACCTGGTGCGGTTCGAGGACGGTCACCAGGGGCTGATCTACCCCGGGCCCGACACCAGCATCGAGCCGCACCAGGACGCCCGGTAGCCCCCGCACGGCCGGCGCCGGCCGGGAGTCGTCCGACGTGACCTCACCGCTGCCCGGCCCGCTGGCCCACCTGGCCCCATTGCTGGACGACTACGGTTATCCGGCGGTGGGCCTTCTGGTGTTCCTGGACAACTGCGCCGTCCCCGTCCCCGGCCAGACCATCCTGGTGCTCGCCGCCGTGTACGCCGGCACCGGCCGGATGAGCATCGCGGGCGTGGCGGCCATCGCGCTGGTGGCGGCCGTCGCGGGCGACAGCCTCGGCTACCTGATCGGACGCACCGGCGGCCCCGCCTTCGTCCACCGCTGGGGCCGCTACCTCGGGCTCACCCCCGAACGGATGTCCCGCGCCGAGGGGTTCTTCGACCGCCAGGGCGTGAAGGTGGTGCTGTTCGCCCGCTTCGTGGACGGGCTGCGCCAGGCCAACGGCGTGGTCGCCGGGGTGAGCCGGATGCCCTGGCCGCGCTTCCTGGCCGCCAACGCGGCCGGCGCGGTGCTCTGGGTCGGCGTCTGGGCGGGCGCGGGGTACCTGGCGGGCAACAACATCGGCGCGCTGTACGACCGCGCGGTGCGCTACCAGCTCTACCTGCTGGTCGCGCTGGTGCTGCTGGTGCTGGCGCTGTGCGCCCGGTGGCTGCTGCGCCGGCGCGGGCGGCCCCGGCCCCCGCACGGCCGGCCGCCGGAGCAGCCGCAGGACCGACCGCCGGGCCGGCCCCCGGAGCAACCCCCGACCGGCGACGCGCCGGAGCCGGACGGGCCGGGCCCGGACGCCCAGCCCCCGGACGCGCAGCCCTCGGACGCGCAGCCCCCCGGTCAGCGCAGCGGGATCACCTCGAACGACGAGGCGTAACGCACCCCCAGCCGGCTCCCGGTCGACTCCCCGATCCGGGCCAGGAAGCCCCGGGCGTCCGCCATGTCCCCGCCGAGCCCGGCCAGGTAGGCGGAGTGCGCCTCCAGCGAGGCGACCCCGCGGTCGAAGTGCTCGGTGGTGTCCACCGCGTGCCGGGCCAGCGGCGAGGCGGCGGCCCAGACCTGCCGCACGCCGTCCCAGGGCTGGTGCCCCTCCTCGACGAGCTCGCGGAAGACCCAGCGGTTGCCCGCGTCCCGGGCGGCGTCCAGGGCGGCCCGGCCGGTGGCGATGTGGTCCGCCTGGTTCGGGTACGCCCCGACGTACGTGTCCCGGAAGTTGGTGGTGATCACGATCTCCGGGCGGTGCCGGCGGACCGCCCGGGCGATGTCCCGGCGCAGCGGCAGCCCGTACTCCAGGACGCCGTCCGGGTGGCCGAGGAACTCGACCGTCCCGACGCCGACCAGCGCGGCGGAGGCGATCTGCTCGGCCTCACGGACCGGGCGGGACTCCTCCGGGTCCATCGAGTCGATGCCGGCCTCGCCGCTGGTGACCATCAGGTAGATCACGCGCTTGCCCTGGGAGGTCCAGCGGGCGACCGCGGCGGCGGCACCGTACTCCATGTCGTCGGGGTGGGCGACCACCGCGAGGGCGGTCCGCCAGTCCTCGTCGAGCGGTTCCAGGTCGGGTGCGGTGCGGTCGTTCACGGTTCTCCCGGTGGTGCGGGCCGGGCGGTGCCGGCGCCGGTCAGTCGGCGGTGACGATCGAGTAGTTGAAGTCCACGTGGCCGAAGTGCCGCATCAGGTCGAGCCAGAGCGGCATCAGCATCTCCAGGCCGCGGGCGGCGGTGATGCCGCCGAGGTCGAGGACGGCCGGGTCGGGCCAGCCGAACTCCACCAGCATCGCCCGCACCACCGCCTTGGCCTCGGGGTCCTCGCCGGCGAGGAAGAGGTTGTGGCTGCCGGGCACCCGGCCCGGGTCGACCATCAGGTCGGCGTTGACGGTGTTGAGCGCCTTGACCACCCGGGCCTGCGGGTACTCGCGCTGGATCCGCTCGCCGACGCTGTCGGTGTTGACCGGGTCCAGGCTGGCCTGGCCGGTGGCGGAGAAGACCAGCGGGTTGGAGACGTCGATCAACACCTTGCCGGCCAGGTGGGAGGCGCCGGCCAGGTGCAGGGCCTGGAGCGAGACCGTGCCGGCGGTCGCGTTGATCACCACCTCGCCGAACTCGGCGGCCCGGGCGAAGGTGTCGGCGTGCCCGTACGGGCCGGAGCGCTCGGCCCACTCGTTGGCTGCGGTGTTGTCGCTGGTCCGGGAGCCGAGGGTGACTTCGTGGCCGAGCGAGGCGAGCTTGGTCGCCAGGGTGCGGCCGACCGTGCCGGTGCCGATGATTCCGTACCGCATCGTTGCTCTCCCACCTCGGTCTTCGAACGCTCGATCGGGTGCCGGCCGCTCGCCGCCGCCTGATGCCCCCGGCCGGCCCCGCATCCCGGGTCGAACCTTAGCCCGAAGCCGTCCTGAGGCGTGGTCACATCGGCCCCATGTCGTCCACCGGAGCGGCCGGGTCGGCCTGCGCGCCCCGTTGACGCCCTCGCGGTAAGCGCTTACCGTCAGGCCCGACCGGACCGGAGCCGCCCCCTCCGCGGCGCCCCCATCCCCTCCGGTCCCCCTGCTTGGAGGCCCCGTGGACGCCACCCCCCGCTCCGCCCCCGTCCCCCGCACCGCGCTCAGCCGCCGCCGGCTGATCCAGGCGGGCGGCGCCGCCGCCGCGGCCCTGGCCGGCCCCTGGTCGGCCGCTGCCCACCCCGCCCGGGCCGCCGCCGACCCGTTCGACACGCTGCGGCTGCGCTGGCTCGACCTGCTCACCGGCACCGGCTACGACCCCACCGCCGCGCCGTACGCCGAGGTGCTCGCCGCGCTCGGCGGGCGGGCCCGGGCGGTGCTGGACACGATGGCCCCGGCCGCCGGCTCGCTCTGGCCCGACCTGCCGCTCGGCACCGACTCCGCGGCCGTCACCGCGAGTTACGTCCGGCTGCGCACCATGGCACTGGCCTGCGCACAACCCGGCACCGGCCTGACCGGCGACCCCCGGACGGCCGCGGCCGTCGCCACCGGCCTGGACCACCTGCACGCGCACGCCTACACCCCGACCGCCACCGCCTACGGCAACTGGTGGGACTGGCAGATCGGCGCCCCGCAGGCGCTGCTCGACACCGCCGTGCTGCTGCACGACCGGCTGACCCCGGCGCAGCTCGCCGGGTACTGCGCCGCCGTCGACCGCCAGGTGCCGGACGGCGCGGTCGCCGCCTACAGCGGTACCAGCACCGGCGCCAACCGGGTCGACCTGTGCCGGGTGCTGGCGCTGCGCGGCGTGCTCGGCCGCAGCGCCGGGAAGCTGGCGACCGCCTCGGCCGCGCTCTCCCCGGTCTTCCCGTACGTGCTGGGCGGGGACGGGCTGTACGCCGACGGGTCGTTCGTGCAGCACACCTGGGTGCCGTACACCGGCTCGTACGGGGAGGTGCTGCTGGGCGGCCTGAGCCGGCTGCTCGGGCTGCTGGCCGGCTCGGACTGGGAGGTGACCGACCCGCGGCGGCAGAACGTCTTCGACTCGGTGGCCCGCGCCTGGGCGCCGTTCATCCTCAACGGGCTGGTGATGGACGCGGTCTGCGGGCGGGCGGTCAGCCGCGGCGTGCAGAGCGCGGACCAGCTGCACCTCCAGCAGGACGACCACACCCGCGGGCACACCCTGCTCGGACACATCCTGCGGCTGGCCGACTCCGGCGCGGCGCCGGCCGGGCAGTCCGCCGCCTGGCGGGCCGCCGTGAAGGGCTGGATCGGCCGGGACACCTACCGCCCCTACCTCACCGACGGGTACCTGGACGTGCCCGAACTCGCCAGGGCGCAGCGGCTGTTGGCGGACGCCTCGGTGCCGGCCGCGGCCGAGCCGCTCGGCGCGTCGGTGTTCGGCATGGACCGCGCGGTGGTCCGCCGGGCCGGCTGGGCGGCCTCGCTGAGCCTGTGCTCGGCGCGCACCACCTTCTACGAGACCGGCAACGGCGAGCACCTGCGCGGCTGGCACAGCAACAGCGGGATGCTCTGCTGGTGGGGTGCGAGCTTCGGCAACGGCCAGTACTCGGACGCCTTCTGGCCGACCGCGGACCCGTACCGGCTGCCCGGCACCACGGTCTCGACCAGGCCGCTGGCGGACGCGGCGGGCGGCGCCTGGGGCGCGCCGCGGCCGGACGCGCTGTGGGCGGGCGGGGCCTGCGACGGGACGTACGCGGCGGTCGGGCAGGACCTGCGGGGCCTGTCCTCCACGCTGCGCGGGCGCAAGTCCTGGTTCCTGCTGGACGATTCGGTGGTCTGCCTGGGCGCCGGCATCTCCTGCGCGGACGGCGTGCCGGTGCACACCGTGGTCGACAGCCGCAACCTCGGCGCCGCCGGCACCCACGCGCTGACCGTGGACGGCGCCGCCCGGCCCACCACCCTCGGTCTCGCCGAACACTTCGGCGCCGCCCGGTCGATGGCGCTGGCCGGCTTCGGCGGCTACGTGTTCCCGGGCGGGGCGGCGGTCGAGGTGGAGCGGCGGGAGCGCACCGGCAGCTGGCACGACATCAACGGCGGCGGCGCCACCGCGCCGCTCACCCGGCGCTACCTGGACATCCGGATCGACCACGGGACGGACCCGGCCGGCGCCGGCTACCACTACCTGGTGATGCCGGGCGCGGGCGCCGCCGCGGCGGCCGCGCGGGCGGCCGCCCCGACCGTGACCGTGCTCGCCAACTCCGCTGCCGCGCAGGCGGTCCGGGACAGCGCCTCGGGGGTGACGGCCGCGAACTTCTTCGCCCCCGGGACGGCCGGCCCGATCACCGTCTCGGCGCCGGCCTCGGTGCTGCTGCGGGAGGCGGGCGACACCCTCGCGGTGACGGTCTGCGACCCGTCGCGGACCGCCGCCACCGTGCTGGTGACCGTCGCCGCCACCGGACTGACCGGCGCGGAGCCCGGCCCCGGGGTGAGCGTGCTCTCGCTGGACGGCGCCGTGTCGCTGCTGGTGGAGACCGGCGGGACCGCGGGCGCCGGGCGCAGCGTGCTGCTGCGCCGGACCACCGGGGCGGCCGCCCCGGGTGCCACGGTGACCATGCTGGCGCCGACCCGCGACACCTACCTGCGCGACGGCTCCTCGGCGGACAGCAACTACGGCACCGCCACCACGCTGACCGTGAAGAACACCGGCACGGCGGGCAGCGGCTTCACCCGGCGCGCCGTGCTCGGCTTCGACGCCTCCGCCGTGCCGGGGACGCTGCGCCGCGCCGTGCTCTGGGTGCACGGCGCGGTCGCCGACTCCGGCGGGACGCAGACCACCGTGCAGGCCTTCGGTTCGGCGGACGGCTGGACGGAGACCGCCGCCACCTGGAACCGCGGCCCGGCGCTCGGCGCGGCGCTGGGCACCGGCGCGATCTCCTCGGTGGCGGACTGGGTCGGCCTGGAGGTGACCGCCGCCGTGGCCGCCGCACTGCCGGCGGCGGGCGGCTCGGGGTCGCTCTCGCTGGCCGTCTGGCAGCCGCCGGGCGCGGCCGGCCTGGCCGTGGTGCTGGACAGCCGGGAGAGCGCCGGGCACCCGCCGGTGCTGCAACTCGTGACCGGCTGACCGGTCTTCGGGCGCCGGCGGGGCGGGCGTAGGATCGCGAGGGTGATCCAGCCGTTCGCACCGCCGGAGCCCGTCACCGCCGAGCCGCCGCGCCCGGTGCGCACCACGCTGCTCACCCAGTCCTGGCTCGATCTGACCTTCCTGCACTGGGCGGTGGAGCCGGAGCGGGTGGCCCCGCTGCTGCCGGCGGGCGCGCTGCCGGACACCGTGGACGGGGTGAGCTACGTCGGCCTGGTCGCGTTCCGGATGCACCGGATCGGCTGGCTCGGGCTGCCCGGCCTGCCGTACCTGGGCACCTTCCCGGAGACCAACGTGCGGCTGTACTCGGTGGACCGGCACGGCCGGCGGGGGGTGGTCTTCCGCTCGCTGGAGGCCTCCCGGCTGCTGCCGGTGCTGGCGGCCCGGATCGGCTTCCGGCTGCCGTACGTCTGGGCCCGGATGGCGATCGACCGGGCGGGCGACACCGTCACGTACACCAGTTCGCGCCGGTGGCCGGGGCCGCGCGGCGCGCGCAGCCGGATCACCGTCGAGGTCGGCGGGGCGGTGGCGGAGCCGACCGCGCTGGAGCACTTCCTCACCGCGCGCTGGGGCCTGCACAACGCCGTCGCCGGCCGGCCGCTGTACCTGCCGAACGTCCATCCGCGCTGGCCGCTGCACCGGGCCCGGCTGCTCGACCTGGACGAGGACCTGCTGGCCGCGGCCGGGCTGCCGGGCATCGGCGGCGCGCCGTGCAGCGTGCTGTACTCCCCGGGCGTGCCGGTGCGGTTCGGCCGGCCGCTGCGGGCGCCCGCGGCACGCTGAGCCGGGCCGGCCGCGGGCGGGTGTCACTTCCGGGCGGGGCGGGGCCGATCTGCCAAGCTCGACCGCATGATCAGTCGGATCCGCCCGCTCGCCGCGCAGTGGACCACCGTGGTGCCCGTCCTGGCCCTGGTGCTGCTCCTGCTCAGCTGGAAGAAGTCGCTGCCGGGGCCGGTGGTCGCGGTGGTCGCCTGCTTCCTGGCGGGCGCGGTGCTGGCCGCCGTGCACCACGCCGAGGTGATCGCGCACCGGGTCGGCGAGCCGCTCGGCTCGCTGGTGCTGGCGGTGGCGGTGACGGTGATCGAGGTGGCGCTGATCGTCACGCTGATGGCCGACGGCGGGGACAAGAGCGCGGGCCTGGCCCGCGACACCGTGTTCGCCGCCGTGATGATCACCTGCAACGGGATCCTCGGGCTGTGCATCCTGGTCGGCGCCCTGAAGCACCGGGTCGCGGTCTTCAACTCCGAGGGCACCGGCGCCGCGTTCGCCACCATCGCGACCCTCGCCACCATGAGCCTGGTGCTGCCGACCTTCACCACCTCGACCCCGGGCCCGCAGTTCAACGCGACCCAGCTGGTCTACGCGGCCACCGCCTCGCTGCTGCTGTACGGGCTGTTCGTGGCCACCCTGACGGTGCGCCACCGCGAGTACTTCCTGCCCGTCACCCCGGCGGGCGACCTGCTGGACCCGCAGGACCACGGGGAGCCGCCCGGCCGGCGGGCCACCACGGTCAGCCTGGCGCTGCTGGCCGTCGCGCTGGTCTCGGTGGTGGGGCTGGCCAAGGGGATCTCGCCGACCATCGAGCGCGGGGTGGCGGCGGCCGACCTGCCGGCGGCGGTGGTGGGCGTGGTGATCGCACTGCTGGTGCTGCTGCCGGAGACCATCGCGGCCGTCCGGGCCGCGTCCCGCAACCAGGTGCAGACCAGTCTCAACCTCGCGCTGGGCTCGGCGCTCGCCAGCATCGGCCTGACCATCCCGGCGGTCGCGGTCGCCTCCACCTGGTTGACCGGGCCGCTGCTGCTCGGCCTCGGTCCGACCCACCTGGTGCTGCTCGCGCTGACCGTGGCCGTCGGCACCCTGACCGTCATCCCGAAGCGGGCCACCCCGTTGCAGGGCGCCGTGCACCTGGCGATCCTGGCGGCCTACCTGGTCCTCGCGGTCAGCCCCTGAGGGGCGGCGGTCACCTGGCGGCCGACCCGCGCCCGGCCGCCAGGTCGTACTCGTCCACGTCCAGGTCGGCGCCGGTGTCCAGCAGGAAGCGGAGCACCTCCGGGTCCAGCGCCCAGCCGAACAGGCTCGGACCGGCCCCGGCCCCCGGCCCGCCGAAGTAGCGCACCACCTGCAGGGCCGCTCCCCCGCCCTCCGTCCGGAGCCGGCCGGCGAGCTCGGCGATCCGGGCCGCGTGCGGCCACAGCCGCTCCAGGATGCGGGCGATCTGCTCGTCCACCGTCAGGCCCGGCTCGCGGCAGACCGCCGTCCAGCGGTGGGTGGCGCCGCCGGGCGGTCCGGCGCTCTCGTCGGGGGCGAGGTCGAGGAAGGCCGCCATCTGCGCGGCGGAGGTGGACGGACCGGACAGGACGAACGAGACGTACTGGCGGACAGGCATGCGGGGGAAGTTACCGCCCGGTCACCGTGCGCGCTCCCCAATTTCCGCCGCGGGCCGGGGCCGGGGCCGCCGCCACCGGCCCACGGCCGCCTCCCGGGGCTACTCGACGGTGACGCTCTTCGCCAGGTTGCGCGGCTTGTCCACGTCGCGGCCGAGCGCCACCGCCGCGTAGTAGGCCAGCAGCTGGAGCGGGATGTTGAGCAGCAGCGGGTCGAGCTCCGGCTCGCTCTTGGGCACCAGCAGGCAGTGGTCGATCAGCTTGGCCTCGGGGGTGCGGTGGGCCACCGCGAGGATCCGGCCGGAGCGGGCCTTGATCTCGCCGAGGGTGGTGAGGTTCTTGTCGAGCAGCTCGTCGTCCGGGACCAGGGCCACGGTGGGCAGTTCGGGGCTGATCAGGGCGAGCGGGCCGTGCTTCAGCTCGCTGGCCGGGTACGCCTCGGCGTGGACGTAGGAGATCTCCTTGAGCTTCTGCGCGCCCTCGCGGGCGACCGGGTACCCGCGGGTGCGGCCGATGAACATCATCCCGGCGTTGTCCGCGTAGGCGGCGGCCAGCTCGGCGATCTCCTTCTCCTGCTCCAGGATCTCGCGGATCTGGTCCGGCAGGGCCTTGAGCCCGGCGACGATCCGGCGCCCGTCGGCGGGCGAGAGGTCGTGGATCCGGCCGAAGTGCAGGGCCAGCAGGGCGAAGGCGATCACCGTGGAGGTGAAGGCCTTGGTGGAGGCCACCGAGATCTCCGGACCGGCGTGCAGGTAGATGCCGCCGTCGCACTCGCGGGCGATGGCGCTGCCGACGGTGTTGACGACGCCGAGGACCCGGCCGCCCTTGCGCTTGATCTCCTGGACGGCGGCCAGCGTGTCGTAGGTCTCGCCGGACTGGCTGACCGCGACGTAGAGGGTGTCGGCCTCGATCACCGGGTTGCGGTAGCGGAACTCGGAGGCGGGCTCGCTGTGCGCGGGGATCCGGGCCAGCTCCTCGATCAGCTGGGCGCCCATCTCGCCGGCGTAGTAGGCGGAGCCGCAGCCGAGGATCTTCACCCGGCGGATCTCGCGCAGCTCGCGGGCGTCCAGGTTGAGGCCGCCGAGGTGGGCGGTCGCGAAGCGCTCGTCGAGCCGGCCGCTGAGGGTGCGCTCGACCGCGGCGGGCTGCTCGTGGATCTCCTTGAGCAGGTAGTGCTGGTAGCCGGCGGTGTCGTAGGAGGCGACCTCCCAGTCCACCGTGGACGGCTGGCGGGTGACGGTACGGGCGTCCTCGGTGAAGGTGCGGAAGCCGTCGGCGCGGACGGTGGCGAGCTCGCCGTCCTCCAGGTGGACGACCTGGCGGGTGTAGCGGACCAGGGCGGCGACGTCGGAGGCGACGAACATCTCCTTCTCGCCGAGGCCGAGCACGATCGGGCTGCCGTTGCGGGCGACCACGATCCGGTCGGGCTGCTGGGAGTCGAGCACGGCGATGCCGTAGGTGCCGACCACCTGGCCGAGCGCGCCGCGCACCGCGTCCTCCAGCTCCACGCCCTCGCCGCTGTGTGCGGCGACCAGGTGGGCGAGGACCTCGGTGTCGGTCTCGGAGGTGAAGACCACGCCGTCGGCGGCGAGCAGGGCGCGCAGCTGGTCGGCGTTCTCGATGATGCCGTTGTGCACCACGGCGATCCGCTCGGCCACGTCGGTGTGCGGGTGGGCGTTGGCGTCGCTGGGCACGCCGTGGGTGGCCCAGCGGGTGTGGCCGATGCCGGTGGTGCCCTTGAAGCGGGCCGGCACGGCGGCGGCGAGGTCGGCGACCCGGCCCTTCACCTTGCAGACCTTCAGGCCGCCCTTGGCGGCGACGGCCACACCGGCCGAGTCGTAGCCGCGGTACTCCAGGCGCTGCAGGCCCTCCAGCAGGAAGGCGGTGGCGTCCTTCGGGCCGATGTAGGCCACAATTCCGCACATTTCGGACTCCAAGGGGTTGAGCTGGGTTCGGACGGGCGCGGCCGGAGGGTTCAGCCGTAGACGATGCGGCGCAGCTGACGGGCGGACAGCTCGGGCGCCGCGACCCGGCGGGCGGCGAGTTCGGCGCCGAGCCGGGCGAAGATCTTGTCGTTGGTCAGCCCGCGCGCCTGCAGCTCCCCGTGGCGGCGGCGGACGTACTCCTCGACGGACTCGGAGAAGTACGCCAGCACCTCCGCGACCACCCGCGCAGCCTCGCCGGGGCCCAGCGGGCTGATCCGGGTGAGGTGGGCGAGGAGGTCTTCGTGGGGGTGGGGCGAGGCGGACACGAGCCAGGAGCCTAGGCGGGGGACGCCCGTCGACCAAGAATCCTGCCCGAAATCGGGCAGATCTTCAGACATTCAGCCTCCGCACGGCCATTGATCTAGTCGCCCGACCGGCGTAACGTCACAGTGCGTACCCATAAAACTACTGTGGGGAGATACGCTGACATGTGCGGGATAACCGGCTGGGTGGCCTTCGACCGCGACCTCACCGCCGAACGTGCCGTCCTGGAGGCGATGACCGCCACCATGGCCTGCCGCGGCCCGGACGCGGGCGGCGTCCACCTCTCCCCGCACGCGGCCCTCGGGCACCGCCGGCTCGCGGTGATCGACCTCGACGGCGGCGCGCAGCCGATGACGGTCGAGCAGGACGGCCGCACGCTCGCCGTGCTCAGCTACAGCGGCGAGGTCTACAACCACCGCGAACTGCGCGCCGAGCTGGAGCTCGCCGGCCACCGCTTCCGCACCCGCAGCGACACCGAGGTGGTGCTGCGCGCCTACCTCCAGTGGGGCGAGCACCTCGCCGAGCGGCTCAACGGCATGTACGCCTTCGCCCTGTGGGACCCGCGGGCCGAGGAGCTGCTGCTGGTCCGCGACCGGATGGGCGTCAAGCCGCTGTACTTCCACCGCACCGCCGACGGCGTGCTGTTCGGCTCCGAGCTCAAGGCGCTGCTGGCCCACCCGCTGGTGCAGCCCACCGTCGACCCGGACGGGCTGCGCGAGCTGCTCGCCCTCACCCGCACCCCCGGGCACGCCGTCTACCGCGGCACCGAGGAGGTCCGGCCCGGCCACGTGGTGCACGTCCGGCGCGAGGGCCTGACGGTGCGCCGGTACTGGGCGCTGGAGACCCGCGAGCACACCGACGACCTGCCGACCACCATCGCCACCGTCCGGGAGCTGCTGACCGACACCGTCCGCCGGCAGCTGATCGCCGACGTGCCGCTGTGCTCGCTGCTCTCCGGCGGGCTGGACTCCAGCGCCGTCACCGCGCTGGCCGCCCGGGAGCTGCGGGCCGCCGGGCTGGGCCCGGTGCGCACCTTCGCCGTCGAGCACACCGGGCACAGCCACGGTTTCCACCCCGAGCCGCTGCGCGCCACCCCGGACGGCCCGTACGCGCGGCTGGTCGCCGACCACCTGGGCGCCGACCACCGGATGATCGAGGTGGGCGGCTCCGCGCTCACCTCCGCCGGCACCCGGGCCGCGGTGCTGCGCGCCTGGGACCTGCCGATGGGCTTCGGCGACATGAACGCCTCGCTGCTGCTGCTCTTCCGGGCCGTCCGCGAGCACTCCACGGTCGCGCTGTCCGGGGAGTCCGCGGACGAGCTGTTCGGCGGCTACCCGTGGTTCCACCGGCCCGAGGTGGTCGCCGCCCCCGCCTTCCCGTGGGTGGCCGCGATGGACCAGCTGGCCGGCCCCGGCAGCCTCGGGCCGAC
This sequence comes from Kitasatospora sp. NPDC094015, assembly GCF_040304075.1. NCBI lineage: Bacteria > Bacillati > Actinomycetota > Actinomycetes > Kitasatosporales > Streptomycetaceae > Kitasatospora > Kitasatospora sp. NPDC094015. Next base: position 157,145 of record NZ_JBEOUL010000015.1, on the reverse strand, counting down.
CGCGCTGCTCTCGCCCGACCTGCTGAAGGCGCTCGACCTGGACACCTACCGGGCCGACAGCTACGCCCGGGCGGTGGCGGAGGTGGAGCACCTGCCCGGCGCCGACCGGCTGGAGCGCCGGATGCGCGAGCTGGGCCACCTGCACCTGACCCGCTTCGTCCGGCTGCTGCTGGACCGCAAGGACCGGATGTCGATGGCCACCGGCCTGGAGGTGCGGGTGCCGTTCTGCGACCACCGGCTGGTGGAGTACGTCCACAACACGCCCTGGTCGATGAAGACCTTCGACGGCCGGGAGAAGAGCCTGCTGCGCGCCGCCGTCCGCGACCTGCTCCCGGTGGAGGTCGCCGAGCGGGTGAAGAGCCCGTACCCCACCACCCAGGACCCGGCCTACCCGCTGGCCCTGCGCGCCGACCTGGCCGGCCTGACCGCCGACCTCGGCGCCCCGGTGCTCGACCTGCTGGACCGCACGGCGGTGGCCGCCGCGCTGCGGCCGGACGGCGACCCGCAGGCCTTCCGGCAGAGCACCGAACTGGTCCTGGAGCTGGCCTCCTGGCTGACGAAGTACCATGTGGCGCTGATGTTGTAAAACGGTGTGGGCGGGGTGCCGGGGGACGGGACCGCGTCGACCCGGGCGGCATTGGGCCGTTGGGTCGAACACATCCCCAATGGCCGACCCCGATCCGCGCTTTCGGGCTCCGGGCGGCCAGGATGGGACCACCCGCCGTCCGCGTCCGACCACCGGGGGACCACTGCCATGCACCCGCGAGTATTCGCGATCATCACCGCCGTCCTGCTCGGCGCGCTCGGCCTCGGCGCGGTGGCGCTGACCGACTGGACCCCGGGCACCGCGCCGGTCGCCCAGGTCGGCGCCGCGCTCCCCGGCGGGGCCCCGGCCGGCGGCGCGGCCGCCCCCGCACCCTCGCCCACCGGCGACCCGGCGGTGTGGACCCGCAGCACGCTGCGCAACAAGCTGATGGCCGAGATGGAGGCCACCGACCCCGGCGTGGCACTGGCCGACCTCGACAAGATCAGCAAGGACAAGCCGTACACCGTCCGGTTCTGCCACCCGATCGCGCACGAGCTCGGCCACGCGGCGGTGCTGCGCTACAAGCAGGACTTCCAGAAGGTCATCTCGTTCCCGCACGAGACCTGCGCGGCCGGCTACCTGCACGGCGCCGTCGAGGAGATGCTCGCCAACTCCAAGACCCCCGAGCAGGACATCCTCACCCTGTGCGCGCCCAAGAACACCGGCCCGTGCATCCACGGCATCGGCCACGGCATCATGTTCGTCACCAAGCAGGACATCCCGGCCGCCCGCGCGCTGTGCAACAAGTTCCCCACCGACAGCCGCCGGATCACCTGCTCCGAGGGCGTCTTCATGCAGCTGTTCGCCCCCGACGAGGAGGACGAGAAGGCCAAGGCCAACCTCCCCGCCGACCAGCTCGCCAAGGACCCGCTCTACCCCTGCCCGGAGCAGCCGGCCCTGTTCCAGTCGGCCTGCTTCTTCTACGCCCCGACCTTCTACCTGAGCTCGCACGACTACGCCAACCACCCGGAGGCCTTCGCCGACGCGCTCAAGTGGTGCCTCAACGGCAAGGCCAGCGGCGGGGCCAACGACTGCAGCCGGGGCGTCGGCTCGCGCACCATGAAGTACAACCTGGACCGCGAGGACTGGGCCGCCAACCAGTGCGCCACCGCCGCCGACGCCTGGCAGCGGCAGGCCTGCGCGCAGGGGCTGGTGAGCTACTACACCGTCAACTACACCGACGCCGGAGCGGCCGGCCGGCTCTGCGCCAAGATCACCAACAAGGAGATCGCCGGCTACTGCCGCACCGCCGGCGGCCTGTCCAGCACCCTGGACTGAACCACCTGGCCAGGGGCGTAGGATCGGGCCCCATCCCAGGTGCGCCGAGGAAGTCGCGCCGTCATCGGACCTGTTGGAGCAGCCCCGTGAGCGACGACTTCCGCGACGCGGCCCTGGCCGCCGCCGAGCTGGTCTCGGACTACCTCGACGAGCTGCCGGGCCGCCCGGTCTGGCAGCCGATGGACCCGGCCGACCGGAAGGCCCTGCTGGAGCTGGAGCTGCCCGAGCGCGGCGCCCCGCTGGAGGACCTGCTCGCGGTGATCGGCGAGCAGGTCATGCCGGCCCCGATGGGCAACGGCAGCCCGCGGTTCTTCGGCTGGGTCAACTCGGCGCCGCAGCCCGCCGGGGTGCTCGCCACCCTGGCGGCCGCCGCGATGAACCCCAGCTCGGCCGGCGGCGACCACGCCGACGTCCACCTGGAGCGCGCCGTGGTCCGCTGGATAGCCGAGCTGGTCGGCTTCCCGCACCCCGCCGGCGGCGGCATCCTCACCTCCGGCACCTCGATGGCGACCATCCTGTGCCTGGCCGCCGCCCGTAACCGGGCGGCCGCCCGGGCCGGCCACGACCTGCGCCAGGACGGCCTGGCCGGGCTCCCCCCGCTGGTCGGCTACGTCACCGGCGAGACCCACTCCTGCGTCCGCAAGGCCGCCGAGCTGCTGGGCCTGGGCAGCCGCAACCTGCGTACCGTCGCCACCGGCCCCGACGGCCGGCTCGACGTCGCCGCGCTGCGCGCCGCCGTCGCCGAGGACCGCGCCGCCGGACGGCTGCCGTTCCTCGCCGTCGCCTCCGCGGGCACCGTCGGCACCGGCGCCGTCGACCCGTTCCACCCGATCGCCGACCTGTGCGCCGAGGAGGGCCTGTGGCTGCACGTCGACGGCGCGTACGGCGCCTTCGGCGTGCTGGACACCACCATCGCGCACCGCTACGCCGGCATGGACCGGGCCGACTCGCTCGCCCTGGACCCGCACAAGTGGCTCGGCGTGCCGGTCGACTGCGGCTGCGCCCTGGTGCGCGACACCGAGGCGCTGCGCTCCACCTTCAGCCTGGTCCCCTCCTACCTGCGCGACGAGGCGGCCGGCGAGCTCGGCTGGTTCTCCGAGTACGGCATGGAGCAGACCCGCCCGTTCCGCTCGCTCAAGGTCTGGGCCACCATCGCGCACCGCGGCCGGTCCGGCATCGCCGCCGACATCGCCCGCTGCACCGCACTGGCCAGGCGGCTCGGCGAGCTGGTCGCCACCGATCCGGAGCTGGAGCTGCTGGCCCCGGTGGAGACCTCGATCGTCGCCTTCCGGTACCGCCCGGCCGGGCTGTCCGAGGCCGAGCTGGACGCGCTCAACGGCCGGCTGCCGGTCGCCGTCCAGCAGCGCGGCCGGGTCTTCGTCACCGGAGCCCTGCTGGACGGCCGCGAAATGCTCCGGGCCTGCCTGCTGAACGCCGCCACCACCCAGGACGACCTGCACCTGCTGCTCGCCGAAGTCCGGGCCGCCGGAGCCGAACTGACCGGGCGTCCGCTCGCGTCCTGATCATCGGACCGCCACCGCGCGGACATTAACCGACAGGTCACGGGGGATTCGTGATCGTGAAACACCGGCGCGACACGATGGCGGCATGGACCTCTCGCCGAACTCCCGCTCCGCCCGTCCCGCCAGCGACCAGCGCCCGTCCCGGGCCCAGCGCCGCGCCGCCCGGCAGCACCGCTGGCGCCGCGAGGCCGTCGAGCTCGCCGCGGTGTTCCTCGCCGTGGCCTGCGCCGACCTGGTCGCCAACGTCGTGGTGCACGGCCACGACGGTCCGGTGCTGCTGGCCGCCTCGGCCGCCGCACTTGTCGCCGGCGCACTGTTCCACGGCTGGTGGGCGCACCGGCACCCGCACGGGCCGCCCGCGCCCGACACCCCCGCACCGCCCGGCGCGGCCGCGGTGAGCGGCCCGCTGGACGGCTTCGGGTCCGCCGCCCTGTGGCGGATCCGGACCACCGTCGAGGACGCCCCCGGCAGCCTCGGCCGGATCTGCACCGCGCTCGCCGGGCAGGGCGTGAACATCGTCTCGATGCAGGCCCACCCGCTGCCCACCGGCGCCGTGGACGAGTTCTTCGTCCGGGCCCCGCAGGAGCTCGGCCGGGCCGAACTGGCCGCGGCGGTCGCCGCCGCCGGCGGGCACGACATCTGGACCGACCGGGCCGACGCGCACGACCTGGTCGACGCCCCGACCCACGTCCTGGCGCTGGCCACCAGGACCGCGCTGGACGCCGCCGAGCTGCCGGTCGCGCTGCGCCAGCTGTTCGGCCGGTGCGCGATCCGGCAGTACCCGGCCGCCGGCGCGGGCGCCGCCGCCGGGGTCGACGGCCACGTGATGCGGCTGCCGGTGCCCTCCGGCGACCTGATCGAGCTCTCCCGCCCGCACCTGCCGTTCACCCCGACCGAGTTCGCCCGCGCCCAGGCCCTGGTCGAGCTGGACAGCCTGCTGGGCCCCCGGGTGCCCAAGGTGGAGGCCCGGCTCACGCTGCCCGCAGGGGCCGACCTGACCGTCCGCCGGGCCGAGCCCGCCGACCGGGCCGCCGCGCTGGAGATGCACCGGCGCTGCTCGCCGGAGACCCTGCGCAAGCGCTACCACGGCCCGGTCCGGGACGCCGACCGCTACCTCGAGCACCTGCTGGACCCGCGGCACGGCCAGACCCTGGCGGTGGAGTCCGCGGACGGCCGGATCGTCGCGCTGGCCCACCTGCTCTGGGACGACGAGGGCGCGGAGGTCGCCCTGCTGGTCGAGGACGACTGGCAGCGCCGGGGCCTGGGCGTCGACCTGCTGCGGCGGATGGCCGCACTGGCCATGGAGGCCGGCCTGCCGACCGTCTACGCCGTCACCCACGCCTCCAACAGCGGCCTGATCGCCACCATGCGCCGGCTCTCCGCCCCGCTCGACTACCAGGTCGAGGACGGCACCCTGGTGATCACCGCCCACCTCACCGAGGCCACCGAGCAGCTCCCCACCCCCTGGCCCTCCCGGCCCCGCCGCTAGGACCCGTCCGTGCGACCGGGCCCCCGAGGCACCCGCCCCGGGGGCCCGGTCGCACACCCGTCCGGTCCCGCCCCCAAGGGCCCGTCAGGGTGCTGCGGCGGGTCCGGGGATCAACGCCGCGGCGCGGAGTGGGTAGGCTGGCCCCGTCCCCGCCGCCCGATGGTCACTGCTCGACCCGGGTGGTGCCGCAGCAAGGAGGAACCACTGAGCATGCCAGGCACCGATTCGGAAGCCACGGGCGCGCGCGACGCCTCGCTGCCCGCCCGCGCCAAGATCGCCGTGACGGCCGGCCGGATGGCCGCAGCCCTCTCCCAGAAGGCGGGCCGCGGCAGTGGCTCGGTGATCGGCGGCAAGGTAGCTCTCAAGCTCGACCCCGACCTGCTCGCGACCCTCTCCGACCACCTCGACGTGGTCCTGGTCAGCGCGACCAACGGCAAGACCACCACCACCCGGCTGATCGCCGAGGCGCTGCGCGCCGCCGGCCCGGTCGTCTCCAACGCGCTGGGCGCCAACATGCCGGCCGGCATCACCGCCGCGCTGGCCGGCGGCTCGGACGCCAAGTTCGGTGTGATCGAGGTCGACGAGAAGTACCTGCCGATGGTCGCCCGGGACACCCGGCCCAAGGCCATAGCGCTACTCAACCTCTCCCGCGACCAGCTCGACCGCGCCGCCGAGACCCGGATGATGGCCGAGAAGTGGCGCGAGGGCCTCAAGGACACCGACGCGGTGATCATCGCGAACGCGGACGACCCGCTGGTGACCTGGGCCGCCTCCTCCTGCAAGAAGGTGGTCTGGGTGGCCGCCGGACAGGCCTGGAAGGAGGACGCCTGGTCCTGCCCGTCCTGCGGCGGCGTGATGCAGCGCCCCGGCGACGACTGGTTCTGCCAGGAGTGCGGCTTCCGCCGTCCCAACCCGCACTGGGCGCTCCAGGGCACCCACGTGATCGACCCGCACCGCGGTGCCTGGCCGATCCAGCTCCAGCTGCCCGGCCGCGCCAACCTGGCCAACGCCACCAGCTCGGCCGCCGTGGCCGCGGTGTTCGGCGTGGCCCCGCAGGTCGCCCTGCAGCGGATGCAGTCGGTGGCCGCGGTCGCCGGCCGCTACGACGTGGTCTCCTACCTCGGCCGCGACGTGCGCCTGCTGCTGGCCAAGAACCCGGCCGGCTGGCTGGAGACCTTCTCGCTGATCGACGGCCCGCCGGCGCCGGTGATCCTCTCGGTCAACGCGATGGACGCCGACGGCACCGACACCTCCTGGCTGTGGGACGTCGACTACGAGCGGCTGTCCGGCCACCCGATCTTCGTGATGGGCCAGCGCAAGCTGGACCTGGCCGTCCGGCTGGAGGTCGCCGGCCTGCAGTTCCAGGTCGTGGAGAGCCTGGAGGAGGCCGTCCGGATCGCCCCGGCCGGCCGGATCGAGGCGATCGCCAACTACACCGCGTTCCAGCAGCTGCGCAAGGCGGTGGTGAGCTGATGTCCGTCCCCTCCCACCAGAACCCCGGTTTCGGTTCGGACCCGCGCTTCGGGTCGCAGCAGCACGGAAGGCCTTCCAGGATGAGCGAGAGCAGCCTGCGGGTGGTCTGGGTCTACCCGGACCTCCTCAGCACCTACGGCGACCGCGGCAACGCGCTGGTGGTCGAGCGCCGGGCGCGCCAGCGCGGGCTCGGGGTCACCCGGATCGACGTGCGCTCGGACCAGTCGGTGCCCACCAGCGGCGACATCTACCTGATCGGCGGCGGCGAGGACCGGCCGCAGCGGCTGGCCGCCGAGCGGCTGCGCAACGACGGCGGCCTGCAGCGCGCGGCCGAGAACGGCGCGATCATCTTCTCGGTCTGCGCCGGCTACCAGATCCTCGGCCGGGAGTTCATCAACGACCTCGGCGAGCGCGAGCCGGGCCTCGGCCTGCTGGACGTCTGGACCACCCGCGGCGAGGGCGCCCGCTGCGTCGGCGACGTGCTGGCCGGCGTCGACCCGATCCTCGGCCTGCCGCAGCTGACCGGCTTCGAGAACCACCAGGGCATCACCCACCTCGGCCAGGGCGTCAAGCCGTTCGCCTCGGTCCAGGTCGGCCGCGGCAACGGCACCGGCGACGGCACCGAGGGCGCCTGGCGGGACACCGTCTTCGGCACCTACCTGCACGGCCCGGTGCTGGCCCGCAACCCCGCCGTCGCCGACATGCTGATCAAGCTGGCGCTGGACGTGAACGCGCTCCCGCCGGCCGACACCACCTGGTACGACGCGCTGCGCGCCGAGCGGATCGCGGCCGCCGGGCGCCCCTCCTAGGTCCCGCGCGGGGGTCCCGGCCCGGTCGGGGCCCCGGCGCGGCGGGGCGGGAACGACCAGCATCCGGTCCACCCGTGCCCTAGTGGCCGTCGGCATAACAGAATAGGAAGAGCTGGACGCACACCCTCCTCGGCGTCCAGCCGCAGTCTCGCGCGGAGGCGTCGACGATGCCGCTCCCGCGCCGGTCCCTGCTCGGCCGGACGCAGGAACCGTATGCTGTACTGCACGGTCGATTTGGGGCTTGATGTCCGAAATCGGCCGACCGCGGTGGCGACACCGAGGTGGTCGTCCGGCCGTCCGGTTACTCCCCCAGCCTGGCGGCTGGGGGTGCCCCCTGGGGAGTTGCAAAGCAATGCGTATTGGTGTCCTGACCAGCGGCGGTGACTGCCCCGGCCTGAACGCCGTGATCCGTTCCGTGGTCCACCGGGGGGTGGTCGACCACGGCGACGAGATCATCGGCTTCCAGGACGGCTGGCGCGGTCTCCTCGAAGGCGCCCACCGCCCCCTGACCCTCGACTCGGTGAGCGGCATCCTCGCCCAGGGCGGGACCATACTGGGCTCCTCCCGGGTCCAGCCGAGCCACCTGCGCGACGGCGTGGAGCGGGCCAAGAAGTTCTGCGCCGACCTCGGCATCGACGCGGTCATCCCGATCGGCGGCGAGGGCACCCTCAAGGCCGCCAAGCTGATGAGCGACGGCGGACTGCCGGTGGTCGGCGTGCCGAAGACCATCGACAACGACATCGCCTGCACCGACGTCACCTTCGGCTTCGACACCGCCGTCTCGGTCGCCACCGACGCGCTGGACCGGCTGAAGACCACCGCCGAGTCGCACCAGCGCGTCATGGTGGTCGAGGTGATGGGCCGTCACACCGGCTGGATCGCCCTGAACGCGGGCATGGCCGCCGGCGCCCACGCGATCGTGGTCCCGGAGCGCCCGTTCCACATCGACAAGCTCACCGAGGTCGTCCGGGAGCGCTTCGAGCGGGGCAAGAAGTTCGCCATCGTGGTCTGCGCCGAGGGCGCCAAGCCCGAGCCCGGCACCATGCACTGGGAGGAGGGCACCCGGGACATCTACGGCCACGAGCGGTTCACCGGCATCGCCACCCAGCTCTCCGGCGAGCTCGAGCACCGGCTCGGCAAGGAGGCCCGCCCGGTGATCCTCGGCCACACCCAGCGCGGCGGCACCCCGACCGCGTACGACCGGGTGCTGGCCACCCGCTTCGGCTGGCACGCGGTCGAGGCCGCGCACAAGGGTGCGTTCGGGCACATCACCGCGCTGCAGGGCACCGAGATCAAGCTGGTCCCGCTGGCCGAGGCGGTCGCCGAGCTGAAGACCGTCCCCGCGGAGCGCTACGTCGAGGCCGAGACCGTCATCTGACGGCCCGCGCCCCACCCGGCCCCCGACCGCCGCGCGGTCGGGGGCCGCTGCGTGGTCTACCCGGGCCGGCGGAGGGTGAACTCGTTGCCGTCGGGGTCGAGCAGGGCGAGGTGGTCGGTGCCGGTGGTGGCGCCGCTGCGGCGGGCGCCGAGTGCGATCAGGCGTTCGACCTCGGCGTCCCGGTCGGCGCCCGCGGGGACCAGCAGTTCGAGGTGGATCCGGTCGGCACCGGTCTGCGGCGCGACCGGCGGGCCACCCCAGGTGATCTTCGTCCCGCCCTCCGGCGACTGGATCGCGGTCTCCTGGCCCTGGTCCCAGACCAGCGGCCACCCGAGCGCCGCGCTCCAGAAGAGGCCGACCTCCCGCGTCCCGTCGCAGGCCAGCGCCCCGACGAAGCCGGTACCGGCGAGGAAGGTGTTGCCCGGTGCGATGACGCAGAACTCGTTGCCGTCCGGATCGGCGAGCACCACGTGCCCCTCCTCCGGGAGTTGGCCCACGTCGATGTGGTGCCCGCCGAGTGCGAGCGCCCGGGCCACGGTCGCGCGCTGATCCTCCGGGGAGGTACTCGTCAGGTCGAAGTGCGCCCGGTTCCGACCGGTCTTCGGCTCCCGTCCCGGCAGGAAGCGGATCAGGAACCCGGCACCGCCGGGCGGCAGGAGCACGACTCCGTCCGGTCCCTCGCCAGGCTCCCGGCCCAGGACCCCCGCCCAGAACTCCGCGAGGTCGGACGGCCGGCCCGCCCGGAAGCAGATCGCGTACAGCTGACTGGTCATGACCCGTGCCTTTCCGATCCCCGACGGCCGGCCCGACGGCAGGCCGCACCGCGAGCGCAGCCTAGGGGTTGCCCGGGGGCTCCCGCAGGCGCTTTTCCGCCCCGCGGCGGCGCCTGCTCGCTCCTCCGCGCCCCACTGGGTAAAGGTTCGGCAAAGGCGCGGGTCGGCCGATCGCCGGGCCGGTCTCCCCTCCGGAGCCACGGGACAGGGGGCGATCCGCGATGACCTTCGGCCGGCACGGCCGGCGCGGTCGGCCCTCGTGATCGGCGGCGCCACCTGTGGGGGAAGGCGCGGCGGGCCCAAGCACGGCGAGCACTTCCCATCGACCGATCCGGGCGCCCCGAGACGGCTGGCCCGGAGTACCTACCCAAGGATCGGGACACCCCGTGTCAGACCCCACCAGCGCCGGGCACGGACGCCGTTCGGCCGCGCGGACGCTCACCGCCCGCCACGACGGCGCCCTGCTCGCCCACACGAAGCTGCTGTGCCGCGACGAGCGGAGTGCGCGCGCTCTCGCCGACGAGGTGTTCGCGGAGGTCCTCGACGCGGTGCGCCGCGGGGTGGGCCCCCGCCATGCGTGGCGGCCCCACCTGCTGGCGACCGCCCGGCGCACCGCCGCACGCTGGGCCGACACCGGCCGGGCCGACCTGCTCGCGCCGGGCTTCACCGCCTGGCTGCACGCCATTCCCTGCCCGCCCGGCCTCGTCCCGTGCGCCGAGACCGCCCTCCTCACGGCCGAGGAGAATTCGCCGGCGCTCCAGGTCTTCCAGCGGCTCCCCGAGAGCCTCCAGGTCGATCTGTGGCGGGATCTGGAGAGGCCGGCCGAACCCGGCGCCTCCTGGTCGACCACCGGAGTGCCCTCCGAGCGACAGCGTCTCTTCGACGCCTACGTGCAGTTCCGCGCGCTGCACACGCCGCGCCGCGACTGCCGGCAGCTGACCGCGAGGCTCGGCGACGCCGTGCGCCGCGGCGATCCGAGCGACCGCGTCCTCACCGGCCACCTGGAGCGCTGCCCGGACTGTGCCCGCACGTGGGCAGAGCTCACCGCCATCCACAGCTGGGACCGGCCCGCGATCCTCGAAGCGCTGCTGCTGTGGACGGGGGCCCAAGCGCCGGCCGCGTCCGCCCCCGCGATCCCGGCACCGCGGCCCGCCATGGTCCCGGCACCGCGGCCCGCCGAGGGCGCCGGGCCGCTGCTCCCCGCTCCGGGAACTCCGCCGGAGCAGCCACCCACGACCGGGAGCCGGCGCGAGCGCCCGTCCGACCGGGCGATCCTGCTCGGCCTCGTCGCGCTCGGCCTCGGTGTCCTGACCATCTCGGCCGCGACCCTGGCACCCGACGCACCGGACCCGCTGGTCCCGGCCCCGGTACTCCCGGCCCCACGTACGACCCCGCCGTCCCCGTCGCCGTCCCCGTCGCCATCCCCGCCGCCGAGCCTGCCCTCGCGGCCCGCGTCGTCCCCGTCCCGGGCCGCCCCGCCCTCCGCACCGAGCCCCGGCTCCGCCGCGCCCGATCCGTCGCCGAGCACCGGCAGCTCCGTACCGTCCGCCACCGGTTCGCCCTCCGGGGCGCACCTGGTCAACAGGCGGACCGGCCTGTGCGTCACCGCGGGCAGCGGTGACGGCGCCGGCGTCCGCCTGACAGCCTGCACCGGCGACGACGCGCAGCGCTGGCAGTTCGTGAGCAGCGGGGGCGCGGGCCTCCAGCAGATCCGCGCCGCGGCCGGCGGCCGCTGCCTGGACGGGACCACCGGCGGGGGCAACAGGGTCGCCGTCGTGCTGCGGGAGTGCCGGGCGGACCGCCGGGAACAGCTGTGGAACGTCGTCCCGGACAAGAACCCGGCCGACTTCCGCCTCGCCTTCGCTCCTCAGGTCGCCGCCAGTGACTACGCCGACCACCTGCTCGGGCCCGCCGACATCTGGCCGGGTCCGGCCGCTGACGGCTCCGCGCTCGTCCACCAACCCAACTACTACAACAAGGCCGACTTCCTCTTCACGCTGGCGCCCCCGACCGGTTCGCCCTGACGGCCCGCCGCACGCCGTGGCCCGCGTAGTGGCCCGACCGGGGCGGCCCGGCCGTACGGCTACCGCTCGGCGCCGTGCCCTTCGCGCGGCGCCGAGCCGGCGGTGGCCCGGCCGGTGGGCGCGGCGGCGGGCCTCGCGGGGAGGGTGGAGAGGTCCCAGGCGTAGGTGCCGACCGAGTCCGCGATCACGTCGACGGAGATGTCGAGGGACCTGCGGTCGAGGTTGGCGAGGGTGTCGCAGGCCTGGTGGTAGCACGGGTCGTACGCCACCCCGGCGGTGCCGCCGTAACGGGCCGCCTGGGCCTCGGACTTGATGCCCTCCGCGCCGGTGTCGACGCCGCCCGCCGGGATCCCGGCCTCGATGAAGGGGCCGTAGTCGGAGCGGCCGGTGAAGTCGGTGCCCTCGTGCGGCAGGCCCCGGCGGTCCAGGTAACCGGTGATCCGCCGTTCCAGCTCCGCCGAGCCGGCCGGACCGGGCCCGGAGCCGGTGCGGTCGGAGTCGTCGCCGTCGTAGACGAAGCGGGCGCCGTTCGGCGAGGCGATCATGTCGAAGTTGAGGTAGAGCCGGATCTGCGCGCGCTGCGCCTCGGAGAGCGCGGCCACGTACTTCTCCGACCCGACCAGGCCGAACTCCTCGGCCGACCACCAGGCGAACCGCACCTTGTGCTGCACCCGGTGGCCCGCCAGCGCCTTGGCCACCTCCAGGATGCCGGCCGAGCCGGAGCCGTTGTCGTTGATCCCCGGCCCGGCCTGGACGGAGTCCAGGTGCGCGCCGACCAGGACGGTGTCGCGCTCGTCGCCGCCGCGGGTCTCGGCCAGCACGTTCCAGGTCCTGCGGGTCTCGTGGAAGGTGCGGATCTCCAGGGTGACCGTCACCCCGCCGTCCGCCGCCCGCGCCGCGAGCGCCTCGCCGCGGGCCCGGGTGATGCCACCGGTCGGGATCGCGGCGACCGCCGGGTCACCCAGGGTGCCGTTGAGGTCCCCGTCGGTGGTGTTCCAGACGATCGCGCCGACCGCGCCCGCGGCGGCGGCCGTGGCCTGCTTGACCGCGAAGCTGCAGCCGCCGCGCCGGATCAGCGCGACCTTGCCGGTGAAGGCGCCGGCCGGGTAGTCCGCGTCCTCGCAGCCGGTGGTGGCGTCCGGGGCGACCACCGCGAGGGGCGCCGTGAGGCCGCCGTCCGGGGTGCTCGCCGAGTAGGTCATCGCGAGCACCGGCAGGTCCTCGGGCGCGGGGCCGAGCACCGTCAGCCGCTCGGCCACGGTCTGCGCGTACTCGTAGTCGAACTCCTGCCGGGAGACCGCCAGTCCGGCGCGGCGGGCCTGCTCGGCGACGTACTCCGCGGACTCCCGGTGGCCGGGCGAACCGGCCACCCGGGTCCCGCCGTTGCGGTCCGCGATCCGCTGGAGCGCGCTCAGCGAGCGCAGGGCGCCGTCGGCCCCGGCCCGGCGGGTGAGCTCGCCGGCCAGCCACTCGGCGCGGGCGGCGCGGGCGCTCCCGGCGGACGGGCCGTCGGCGGCGGTGGCCTGGGCGGCGCCCGCCAGCAGCAGGGGCGCGGTGAGTGCGGCCGCGGCGAGGGCGGCGGGGAGAGCGGCGGTCCGGCGGTTCCGTACGGTCAAGGCGGGTCCTTCCGGCGGGTCCTGGACGGGGCGCCGGATGGGCGCCGCCGGACGGGAAACTACCGGCAACGGGATGGCATGGACACACCCAAGGCGCCGGACCGGCCGGAATTCACGCCATTGCCGGACACGCCGGTGCCGGACACGGCGGTGCCGCCCGGCGGCAGGGCCGGGCGGCACGTGGGCACGCGTGGGAGGTCGGGTCAGCCGGCGTAGACCCGCGCGGCGGCGATCGGGCGTTCGGCCACCGGGTGGGCGACGGTGGAGTTGACGCCCCAGCGGTACCCGGCGAACAGTTTGGTGACCGGGTCGGCGTAGAACACCACGTGCCCGTACCCCGCGCCGTCGTGCTCCACCCAGGTCGGGTTCTGCCCCGGCCGCTCCTCGATCCGGGTGTCCGGGAAGGCGCGGTAGATCGCCTCGGCCCCCGCCGAGGCGGCCGGGTTGCCGTGCGGGTTGCTGGTGCAGTCGATCACCTCGAAGACGTACGGCACCACCCCGGCCCCGACCTGGCTGTCGGCGGACGAGGCCCAACTGCCCTCGCGCTCGCGGATCATGACGATGTGACCGGTGTACGGCTCGGTGGTCTCCTCGCCGTCGTGGTCGAAGGCCACGAAGTCTCCGGGGCGCAGGTTCACCGGCTTGGTGACGGCGGTGAAATGCTGGATGGCGGCGGCGTTCGCGAAGCCGGCCCGGAACTTCTCGGCCGTCGGGTAGAGCTTGCCGGGCTCGGTGCCGAAGGCGTCCCGGAAGTACTGCGTGGTCGCCCAGCGGGTGGGGTCCGTCGCCTCGGCGGGCGTGCGCGGGCCGTAGGTGCGCTCCAGCACCAGCGTCACGAACGAGGAGCACTGGGCGAGCACCCGGTACTGCTCGGGGTGGCCCGGATCGCCCCGGACCGCGGCGGAGTTCTCGTCGGGGAACTGGCCCGCGAGCTTGTACCGGTTGGCCGGGTCGCCCCACGGCAGGCCGCGGAGGTACTCGATCAGCTGCTCCGCCTCGATCTGGTGCGGCGGCTTCAACTGGTACGGGCTCGCCGGCGGCACCTCGACCGCCGAGCGGCATCCCGCGGCGCCTCCTGCCACATCAGCCACACCCACCACCCGGGCCCAGGCGCGGCTGCTCGGTGGACGATCCCCTCGACCGGGAAGGCGGTGCGGTACGCGGTTCGCCGGCCGACGGGAGCCGGACGCGGGCGGCAGCCTCGCGCTCGACATCTCGGTGCCGGGCGGAGACGGCGAAGGGGCGACCCGTGCACGGGCCGCCCCTTTCCGTCGCTGTGCTGCCTGCCGCCCGGCCGGGCGCCGATGGCCGGCCGGCCGTCCGTTCCGGTGGTGGAGCTGGGTGGGTCAGCGGGCGATGGAGACCGCGAAGGGGGTGAAGCCCGTGGAGCGGATGACGTGCGGGACGAACAGGATCGCGGCCTCGGTGGCGCGGGCGGTCGTGATCCCGCCGAGGTCGGTGATCCACTCGGGGTGCCAGCCGAGGTCGGTGAGCAGGCCGTGGACGGTCTGCTTGGCCTGCTGGTCCTCGCCGGAGAGGAAGACGGTCGGCGGCTGGGTGAGGCTGGCGGGTGCGGTCATCACCGGGAAGAGCATGGTGTTGAGGGACTTGACGACGCGTGTGTCGGGGAGGGCCTCCTGGAGCTGCTCGGCGAGGCTGGAGCCGGGGTAGATCAGGTCGGCCGGCAGACCGTCCGGGCCGTCGGTGGTGGCGTTGGAGACGTCGATCAGGATCTTGCCGCGCAGTTCGTCGCGCAGGTCGGTGAGCAGCTTCAGCGAGCCCGCGCCGGGGGTGGCGTTGATGACGACCTCGGCGGCCTGCGCCGCGGCGGCGGCGTCGCCGGGCTCGCGGTCCGCGACCGTCACCTCGTGCCCTGCCAGGGTGAGGGCGGCGGCCAGGTTGCCGCCGACGCGGCCGTTACCGAGTACAGCAATCGTGGTCATGGTGAGGAAGTCCTTCCAGGGGGTGGGTCGCACCGTGCGCTAGGTCGTACGGTGCGGTGGTTCGTGGCGTGCGCTGGGTCGTGGCGTGCGGGTCAGCGGGAGAGCGTGGCGACCGTTTCGGCGTGGATGCCGGGGGCGGTGGCCAGGAAGCTTTCGCTCTGCGGGGTCCAGGGGCGGCCGTGGGCGTCGGAGACGCGTCCACCGGCTTCGGTGACGAGCAGCGCGCCGGGGAGCAGGTCGGCGCGGGCGCCGGCGAACTGCCAGAAGGCGTCGATACGGCCGGCGGCGAGGTTGGTCAGGTGCAGGGTGGCGGGGACGGCGATGCGCACGACGAGCGCGTCCAGGAGCATCGCGGTGATCGAGGAGCCGACGGCCCGCACCACGCTCTCGTCCTCGTCGGGGCGGGCCTGGCTGGTGGCCACGATGCCCAGGCCCAGGTCGGTGGTCGGGGCGACGCGCAGCGGCCGGCCGTCCAGGTGGGCGCCGGCGCCGGTGCGCGCGGTGTACGTCTCACCGGTCAGCGGCAGGTGGACCACGGTCAGCACCGGGCTGTTCTCCCGCACCAGGGTGGCGGTGACCGCCCACTCCGGCAGGCCGTGCAGGTGGTTGACGTTGCCCTCGGCCGGATCCACCACCCACCACTCACCGGGCGGCAGCGCACCGCCGTCCAACTCGTCCTCCACCCACCGGGCCTGCGGCCGCAGCCGCGTGAGGGCGGGCCGCAGGACCTCCAGCGCGGTGTCGTCGTTGACGGCGAGCGCGCTCATCAGCTCCTCGCGGGTCTCGTAGCGGACGATGTCGCCGAAGAGCTCGCGCAGCGCGGCTCCGGCCTCGCGCACGGCGGCGGTGGTCCCGGCGAGCAGGTCGGCGTCGGAGGTGGCGACGTCGACGGTCTGAAGGGTTTCGGACATGGCGGTGCTCCTGTCTGAGGAGAGGGGGTCGAGGGGCGGTCCGGCCCGACCGGGCGTTCCGTTCCGTGCTCTGGTAACGACGATAGGCAGCCCGATGATTAACATCAAATGCATGTCAGGAACGCCTAGAGTTACTCGCATGCAACTGGATCTGAACCTGCTCGCCGCACTCGACGCACTGCTGGAGGAGGGCAGCGTGACCGGCGCGGCCGCGCGCCTCCACGTCACCGCCCCCGCGATGAGCCGCAGCCTCGGCCGGATCCGGCGCACCACCGGGGATCAGATCCTGGTGCGCACCGGCCGCACGATGACACCGACGCCGTACGCGATCGCCGTCCGGGCCCAGGTGCACGAACTCCTGCAGCAGGTCCAGGGAGTGCTGGCACCGAGCCGGAGACTCGATCTGGCGACCCTGGAGCGCACTTTCACCCTCCGCTGGCACGATTCCCTGGTCGCCACCAGCGGCCCCGCGCTGCTCGCGGCCGTACGCGACCAGGCGCCGGGGGTACGACTGCGGTTCGTCGCGGAATCGAGCACCGACTCGCCCGAGTTGCGGCGCGGCGAGGTCGACCTGGAGGCGAACGCCAACCGTCCCGGCGCACCGGACATCCGCGCCGAGAAGGTGGCCGAGATCCACCTGGTCGTCGCCCTGCGGCGCGGGCACCCCCTCACCCGCCACCAGGCCGTCACCGCAGAGCAGTTCGCCGCCGCCGAGCACATCACCGTCTCCCGGCGCGGCAACCTCGTCAACGCCCTCGACGACGCCCTCGCCCGGCTCGGCCTCGCCCGCCAGGTGGTGGCGACCGCACCCACCGAGGCCGCCGCACTGGAGTTCGCCCGCGACTCCGACCTCCTGGTCACCGTCCCCGAAGCCACCACCCACCGCGCGGTCACCGACCTCGGCCTGGCCGTACTCCCCCTCCCGCTCGAACTGCCGTCGGCGCCGATCCACCTCTCGTGGCATCAGCGCTACGACACCGACCCCGCCCACACCTGGCTCCGCGGCCAGGCACGCACCGCACTGACCGCGGACGGCTCCTGACGTACCGGGACCCGCGAACGTAGCCCGTGACGACAGGTCGCGGGAGCACGCCCGGGCCTCGAGTGGCCGCCCGACGGCCGGTACGTGGCCGGTGTGCCGGTCGTTGAGCCGGTGTGAGCGATCCGATGGAGCATCACGGCGGGGTGCCGGCGCCGGTACGGTGGGTGTTCGTGGTGCGCGAGGCGGCGTTCGGACCGCCGTTCGCCGAGGCCTTGCTGGAGGTCGGCCCGCCGCTGTACGAGCAGTTGGCGGGGGACGCGGTGGACAGCGGGTTCGTCCTGGCCGCGGGTGAGCCGCCGGCCACGACCGCCGAGGTCCGGCTGCGGGCCGGTGCCCTGGTGGGCCTCGTCCTGGTGGGAGGGCGTCGGACCTGGGAGCCCGCCGAGCCGGCCGTCCTGTCGCCCGGGTGGCTGGCCGCGGCGGACGCCCGGGGCGGAGTGGTGATGGTGCTGGCGCCCCCGGCGACACTGCCGCCCACCGACCCGCGGGCGAGTGCGGAGACCCTGAAGGCGGCGTTCAGCACCGCACTGGAGGCGGCCCGGGAGCGGGGTCGACTGCTGCACGGCATGGCCGCCCTGACCGTCGAGGGCGCCTGACCGCCTACCGGCTCGGCGCCGGTCCCGGGACCTCCGGCACCTCGAAGGCCCGCTGCACGTTCGGGGGACCGATCCACCGCTGCTGCCGCAGGAGGGGATCCGGCGCGGGAGGGACTCGTCCCGCCCGGATCCCCCACGGTCCTACAGGTCGAGCAGGCCGATGACGTGACCGTCGCGGTCCACGACCGGCCACACGTCGAGCCCGCGGGAGCGCATCGCGGCCGCCGCGGCGGCGATGGGCATGCCGACGGTGGCGAACGGACCGCGGTCGAGGACCACGTCGCGCACCGGGGTGCGCTCGGTGTACCAGGACCGGGCCTGGAACGGTGCCAGGTGCAGACGGGTCAGCAGCCCGGCGCAGCGGCCGTCCTCGTCGCGGACCAGGAGGTGGTCGGCGCCGGAGCTCTGCATGATGTCCATCGCCGTGTCGACCATGACGTCGTCGCCGATCTGCAGCTCCGGGTGCTTCATGAGGTCGCCGACGGTGGCGGCGGTGGCGGGCTGTTCGACGGTGGCGGGCATGGACGGGCTCCTTGGTGTCTCTCCCGCCGAGGCCGGCGGTGGGCGGGGCACTGCAGGGGGAGGGCCGGCGGGGTCGGCATGGCGCTGCCGGGCGGATTCCCGGCACTGACGCGGCGGGAATCCGGGGCCGGGCGAGCTGCGCGGGCCGGCTCGCGGCGCGAGCCCGGTCCGGTGGCGGCTAC
This sequence comes from Kitasatospora sp. NPDC094015, assembly GCF_040304075.1. Classification (NCBI taxonomy): domain Bacteria; kingdom Bacillati; phylum Actinomycetota; class Actinomycetes; order Kitasatosporales; family Streptomycetaceae; genus Kitasatospora; species Kitasatospora sp. NPDC094015. The sequence goes on along the minus strand of NZ_JBEOUL010000015.1, from coordinate 139,000 downwards.
CCGGCGAGCGCGGCGCGCGCGGGTGCCCGGCGGCGGTCGGCGGCGGGGCGGGCGCCGCCGGCGGTGTAGGCGCCGCGAGCGCGGCGGTTACGGCTCGTGGAGGTGGTGCGGCGGGGGCGTTCGACGACGGGAGCGGCGATCACGGTGGGGATGCCGGTGGGCACCCGGGCTCCGGTGATGCGGGCCAGGTCCTCGTCGCCGGCGCTGACCCGGGTGGTGACGGGGGTGATGGCGGCCGTGGTCATCATGCGGGCCATCTCGCGGCGCTGGTTGGGCAGCACGAGGGTGACGACGGTGCCGGACTCGCCGGCCCGGGCGGTGCGCCCGCCGCGGTGGAGGTAGTCCTTGTGGTCGGCCGGCGGGTCCAGGTTGACGACGAGGTCCAGCCCGTCGATGTGGATGCCCCGGGCGGCGACGTTGGTCGCGATCAGTGCGGTGACCTGGCCGGTGCGGAACTGCTCCAGGGTGCGGTTGCGCTGCGGTTGGGACTTGCCGCCGTGCAGGGCGGCCGCCTTCACCCCGTTCGCCAGCAGGTCCTCCACCAGGCGGTCCGCGCCGTGCTTGGTGTCGATGAACATGATCACTCCGCCGTCGCGCGAGGCGATGTGGGCGATGGTGGCGTTCTTGTCGGAGCTCTGCACGTGCAGCACGTGGTGTTCCATGGTGCTGACCGCGCCGGCGGACGGGTCCACCGAGTGGGTGACCGGGTCCTTCAGGAAGCGGCGCACCAGGCGGTCGACGTTGCGGTCCAGGGTGGCGGAGAACAGCATCGTCTGGCAGCCCTCGGCCACCTGCTCGAGGAGTTCCGTGACCTGCGGCAGGAAGCCCATGTCGGCCATCTGGTCCGCCTCGTCGAGGACCGTGACGCCGACCCCGTCCAGCTGGCAGTCGCCGCGCTGGATCAGGTCCTTGAGGCGGCCGGGGGTGGCCACCACGACCTCCGCCCCGCGGTTCAGCGCCTGCGCCTGGCGGCCGATCGACATCCCGCCCACCACGGTCGCCAACCGCAGACGCACCGCGTGGGCGTACGGGGTGAGTGCGTCGGTGACCTGCTGCGCGAGCTCACGGGTCGGGACCAGGACCAGGGCGAGCGGGCGGCGCGGCTCGGCCCGCTGCCCGGCGGTGCGGGCCAGCACGGCGAGGCCGAACGCGATGGTCTTGCCGGAGCCGGTGCGGCCCCGCCCGAGGACGTCGCGCCCGGCCAGCGAGTTCGGCAGCGTCGCGGCCTGGATCGGGAACGGCGAGGTGACGCCCTGGCGGGTCAGCACCGACAGCAGGGCCTTCGGCATGTCCAGCTCGTCGAACGTCTCGACGGCGGGGAGCGCGGGGGTGGTGCTCACCGGCATCGCGAACTCGCCCTGCGGGGAAGAGCCTTGACGGGCGCCGCGGCCGGAGGTCGGCCGGCGACCGGAGCTGGGCCGGTCACCGTAGAAGGAACTGCCACCGGAGCGGGAGCCGGTGCCGGAGCGGGAGCCGGCTCCGGAACGGGATCCCGTGCCGGAGCGGGAGGTGGCGTTCTGGTAGGAGGAGCGACTGGAGCGGTTCATGCGGGAGACCTTCCTCGGGGCGGCACGTCACGAGGAAGGCTCCGCGGCGCAGGGCAGCGCGGAGACCGCAAGGGAACGGGCCGGATGGGTGACGGGGTGGGGCGTGGACGGCAGAACCGTGCGGCACGTCACCTCGGTCGGCGCTCACCGCGCAGTGGCGGGAGCGAGGAACCTCGAAGCCGTGGGGGGTCCACGGCAGGGGCCGATCCGGACGCGACGCCGTGCGTCTCGCGTGGGACGGCCGCCGGTGGCGGAGCCAGGGGACCCTGGGGGCCGGGAGGATGCGCTTGGCGCAATGCCGAAGGGCCCGCACCGGGCATGTACGCGGTGCGGGCCCCTCGCTGCTGGGCGGGTGCCGTGGCAGAAAAACTACAGCGGGCGAATGTTCTCGGCCTGCGGGCCCTTCTGGCCCTGCGTGACGTCGAACTCGACCTTCTGGCCCTCGAGCAGCTCACGGAAGCCGTTGGCGTTGATGTTCGAGTAGTGGGCGAAGACGTCGGGGCCGCCACCCTCCTGCTCGATGAAGCCGAAGCCCTTTTCCGCGTTGAACCACTTCACAGTGCCATTAGCCATAAAAAATCTCCTTCAAGGGCTGTCCGAAATCCGCACAGTACGGACTTCGAGTCGCCGTGATGAGCACCCACCCGCCCGAAGAGCACGGGAAACAAAAATGCGCCTGCAGAACATCAGCAGGCGCACACAAAGTTCATGGGAACCACTACTGCAACTAGGACGACAGTAGCAGGCCGCGGCCCGTTGCGGTGGGACATTTCCGGCCCGGATCTCCGGGGTCCGCCCCTGGAGCTGCCGGGGCCGAGCCGACAGGGCTTTCAACGTGCCTGGCGAGCAGGCCGGTTGACCGAATCGATCACTCCGCACGGCCGACCGCAGGTGCGACGTGTCGGCCCTCACGTCGGCGGCCACCGGGGTCGGATCCCCCTGCCGGCGCCGCCGAGGGGGCGAGCCGGCCACGCCGTTCCCCGTCCCCCGGAAATCGAATGCGCCGGGAAGGTCGACCCCGCCGCTTTCCGGCGCACATCGGGGCCGACAGCGGAATTCGCAGCCCCATGCCCCCCTCCCGCCCGCCCCGGAAAGGCTCGGGAACCGTCGCTGCCGCACGGGTCGGACCACCTCCGTTCCGGCGGCTTCCGCAGGGGACACGCAGGCGCTCGGGGTTTCAGTGACGGTCGTCCGGGGCTTCGAAGCGGAAGCCGACGCCGCGCACGGTGTGGAGGTAGCGGGGAGCGGTGGGGGTCTCGCCGAGTTTGCGGCGGAGCCAGGAGAGGTGGACGTCGATGGTCTGGGCGCTGCCGTAGCTGTCCTGCCACACCTCGGCGAGGATCTGCTTGCGGGTGATGACCGCGCCGGGGCGGGCGGCGAGATGGGCGAGCAGGTCGAACTCGCGTCGGGTCAGGTCGAGCCGTTGTCCGTCGAGGCTCGCCTCGCGGCGGCGGATGTCGACGGTGAGCCCGCCGACCTCGAGGAGGTGGGTGGTCGGGGGCGCCGCGGCGGCGGAGCGGCGCAGCACGGCGGCGATCCGGGCGCTCAGGTGACTGCCGGAGAACGGCTTCACGAGGTAGTCGTCGGCACCGTCGTTGAGCAGCCGGACGATGTCGTTCTCGTCGTCGCGCGCGGTCGAGATGATCACCGGCACATCGGTCACGCTGCGGATCATCTTGAGCACGTCGGCGCCGTCCAGGTCGGGCAGGCCGAGGTCGAGCACCACCAGGTCGCAGCCCGCCCCCGCCACCTCGCGCAGCGCGCCGAGCGCGGTGCCGACGCTGCGCACGGGGTGGCCGACGGAGGTCAGGTGGCGGATCAGGACGGTGCGCAGGAACGGGTCGTCCTCGACGACCAGGACGGTCGGCGCGTTCGGGTGCGGCGCTCCGGGGGCGGGGGGCGCCAGGTGCCGCGCGGATGGTTCGGGCATGCTCGGGCTTTCTCGTGGGCAGGTGGATCCGGCCTCGGCGGAGCCGTGCACAGGCGGGCCGCGGGCGAGGCAGGGGGCGGGGGCGGCGAACTGCCGGGTGGTCGTGCGGCGTCCACCGCCTGGCGGAGACCGAACGGCGGCTGTTGAGTACCCCTCCCCCCGGCATCCGCTCCGGAGTGCCGCTCACACCTGCTCGACCTGAAAGCCCTCGGCCACTCCCCCGCCGCCCGGGAACCGGCGGCGGCCGGCACGGTGGAGCACCGGTCGCACGGGCGTGACCCGCGGTGAAACCTGAGGGTGGCTCAGGAGAAGGAGCATACAGTTGATCATTTGATCAACTGCTCCGGTTGGGCGTGCTACCTGCGGTAGTCCGTCCGGATCGGCAGTGGACGGGCCGGCGCCCGGCCGGTCGGCACCCGGACGGTCGGCACCCGTCGCCGGCGGCCACGGTCCGTGGCCGTGCGCCCCGGAGCGGAGTGCCCGGTCAGTCCACCGTCCACTGCCAGGGCGCCGGTCCGCGCTCCCCGCGCAGGCAGGAGAGGCGGTGCAGCGCCCCGCGGTGGTGCCGGGCGCCCAGCGCGGCCCGGCGCACCTCGCGGAGGGTGTCGGCGAGCGCCAGGATCTCCCGCAGCACGGCGTAGCCGCTCCACGGCGCCAGGTCGCCCCCGTAGGGCAGCCCGGGGCCGAACCGGGCGTAGGCGGCGGCGAACTCCGGGTACCCGTCGTCCTGTCCGTGCAGCAGGTCGGCACGCCAGCGGGCGGCCGCCAGATCCCATGCGCGCTGCCCGCGCAGCAGCGGCCGGGTGAGCACCAGCTGCCGGGTGCCCCGGTGCTCGTCGCAGAGCGCCGGGTGACGTCCCGCCAGGATCGTGGTCGGCGGGGTCGGCCGGTCGAGCTGTCGCCAGTGGTCGGCCGGCAGCGCCGACCGGTCGCGGATCCACTCGGCGTCGCCGGCCCGCAGCACCGCCCGCTCCAGCCCGTCCAGCAGTCCGTCGAACGGGTCGTGGTCGCTGGTCGCGGAGGGCGGTGGCGGGGGCAGCAGGTGCACGGCGGCGGCCGCGTAGGCGGCGGCGGACGGGTCGCCGCCGTCCCGCCTGCCCCGGGGACGCTCCCAGAAGGTCACGAAGCGGGAGCCGCCGGCGACGGCCCGGTCGAACCGCGGCAGCAGCACGTCGAGGCCGCAGTCCCGGACCCGGTGGGCGGCGGCCATCAGCGGATGGGCCTGCCAGGCCCGCTCGGGCGGGTGCACGTAGGCCAGCGCGTCGGCCCGGGGCAGCGACCAGACCGCGAAGGCCTCCTCCTCCCCGGTGAACTCGGCCTGTTCGGCGGGGAGTCCGAGGGCGGCCGCGGCCCGGGCCACGGCCTCGTGGTCGGACTCGATCCGCTGCGCGCGGGCGGCGTTGCCCAGGCGGATCAGGGTACGGGTACGCGGTCCTGGCGACATGGGGGTCCTTCCTGGGGTGGCTCCGCCCCGGGCCGCGGGGCCGCTCCGGACCGGCGGGGGCGGCACGGGGGATGCGGCGGCGGAAGCGACGCTAGGGGACCTGACGACCGGCGGGCAGCCCTGTTGGGGTTTCCTGAGGCGCAGTTGGGGACTTCTTCGAAGTCCGGCCCGGCACGGTCACTGCTCGTAGGTCTCCACCAGCGGCGGGTGCCCGTTCCAGGTGGCGAAGACCGAGGAGGTGTGACCGTCCTTGGTGAAGTCGACCCGCAGCCAGGTGTCGGTGCGCCACGTCCGGACGGCCCAACCGGGGGCGGGCGAGGCCGAGATCAGGGTCGCCGAGTCACGGCCGAGGGCCAGCGCCACCTGGCCGCCCCGGACGGTGTAGCCACGGCTGTCGCCCGACCCGCCGGCCGTGGCCGAAGCGGCAGCCGTCGCGGAGGCGGTCGCCGTGGCGGACGGGGTGGCCGTCCGCGGGGCGGCGGCCGAGGGGCTCGGGGTCGGGGCGGACGGGCCGGTGCTCCTGGGGGCGGTGGTCGCGGGCGGGCCGGCGGACGGGGCGGCCGCCGCGGCGGGGACCGGTGGCAGGGCGCCCGGGTGGGCGCCGGTCCGGTCGGGCACGAACACCGTGTCCGGCGGCCCGAAGACCGCCTCCCGCAGCACCAGATTGACACCCGCCCAGGAAATGGCGGCCGCCGCCGCGGTGGCGGCGAGCCACGCCGTTGCCAGGGTCCGGATTCGCATGGCCGCCATCCTGCACCACGCCACCGGGATTGCGGACACCGAGGTGGGGGTTGTACGGCGGATTGGTACCGGGGCCGTCGGGTGGTGTATTCATCAGCGACAACCGGAGCTCTCGAATCGCGGGTGGGAATATGTCGTGGACGTGGCGGGCAATACCCCGGGCGCGGCAGCGGTGAGGGGTGGAATGGCCCGGTTCGCCGTCGCCGTGGCGGCAATGGTCGCGCTGGCGTTCCTGATACCGCTGGCGCTGACCGTCCGCGAGTTCGCCCGGGAGCGGGCGTTCACCCAGGCCGAGCAGCAGGCCGCCGCGATCGAGCCGGTCCTGGTGGTGACGGTCGAGCAGGAGCAGCTGCGGCGGGCGCTGGCGAGCATCCCGGCGGGCCGGGCGGAGCGGATCGCGGTCCATCTGCCGTCCCGGGCGGTGGTCGGGGCACCGCACGCGGAACCCGCGCAGGTGGGGGTCGCCGCCGGGCAGGGCCGGTCGTACACGGCGCGGGTGCCGGGCGGCTACGCGGTGCTGCGGCCGGTGGTGGTGGAGTCCGGGGAGGTCGCCGTGGTGGAGGTGTACCTGCTGGACGCCGACCTGACCCGGGGCCTGTGGAGCACCTGGCTGGTGCTCGGCGGGGTGGCCGCCTGCCTGGTGGTGATCTCCAGCCTGGTCGCGGACCGGCTCGCGGCCCGGCTGGTGGGCGCCACCCGGGACCTGGCGGCGGTCGCCCGCACCCTGGGCTCGGGCGACCTGAACGCGGTCGCCGACACGCGCGGACCGTACGAGCTGCGCGAAGTGGGGCTGGCGTTCAACGCGATGGCCCGGCGGATGCGGCAGATGATCACCGCGGAGCGGGAGTTCGTCGCCGACCTCTCGCACCGGCTGCGCACCCCACTGACGGCGCTGCGGTTCACCGCGACCGCGCTCGACGACGGCCCGCTGGCCGACCAGACCCGCGAGGTGGCGGACTGGCTGGAGCGCGAGGTCGACTCGGTGATCGCCGGCGCGCGGGCCGGCAGCGGCGGGCGGCGCGAGCCGGCGCAGTGCGACGCCGCCGAGGTGCTCGGCGAGCGGATGGCGTTCTGGTCGGCGCTGGCCGAGGACCAGGGCCGCCGCTGGGAGTGGACGGCCGACCCGGGACCGGCCCCGGTGCCGGTGGGGCGGGTGGACCTGGCCGCCGCGCTGGACGCCGCGCTCGGCAACGTCTTCCGGCACACCCCGCCCGGCACCGGCTTCGCGGTGGCGCTGCGGACCGGCGAGCAGGTGGTGATCTCGCTCGGCGACGCGGGGCCCGGCATCGCCGACCCGGCGGCCGCGCTGCGCCGCGGCCACGGCGCTGCCCGGAACGGCTCCACCGGGCTCGGCCTGGACATCGTCCGCCGGCTGGCCGAGGACGCGGGCGGCGGGCTGCGCCTGGGCCGGGCCGCACTGGGCGGCGCGGAGGTCGAACTGACGCTGCCGGCCGGCCCGGCCCCGGCGCTGTTCGTCGCCCCGGCCGGACCGCGGCGGCGCGCGGGCGGGCGGCGGCGCGGGCTCCGTCCGGTCCGTCCGGCCGGGTCCGGCGCGACCTTTCGAGGGGCCCGGCGCGGGGAGTTGTAGTTTCTTAAAGGACGGCAGGAAATGCTTTAAGGCTTCCGTTGCCGGAACGTTATCGGGGCACTTTTCGACGGCCGCGGCGCTGTTAGAGTCCGGTGCCGTGAAGACCGGAACCATAAACCTCGCCCGCATTTCCGTACCGCTTTCCGTGGCGCTCGCCACGACGGCCTGCTCGGGAATTCTCCTCGCCGGTTCGGCACAGGCGGCCGACCCCGTTCCCGGAAACGGTCGGTCGGCCGCCTGCCCGGGCGTCGGCCAATTCCCGCCGATCGGCCACGACCCGAAGTTCACCGACGGCAATGTGGCACTGTTCGCCGGCGGCAGCTACTCCGTCACCGACGGCGCCGCCGAGGCGGAGGGCCTGCTGGTGGTGGCCGGGGACGCCACCTTCGCCAAGAACCCCGGCGGGGTGTTCAACGTCGGCCGGGTCGGCGCCGGTTCGGGCATCCTGCCCGCCTCCGGCCAGGTGATGCTGGCCGTCGGAGGGAACCTGCGGATCGCCAAGGGCACCACGGTCGACATCGGCTCCGGGCTGATCACCGGGCCCGGCTACGGCGGCGGCGTCCGGGCCGGCGGCCGCATCGACGAGCAGGGCGTCCTGCAGACCAACGGCGGCGACCGGCGCTCGGGCGAGGGCGCGGCGGCCGCGCTCGACCCGTACGCGGGCTTCGGCGCGACCGTGCAGGCACAGTCCGCCGCGCTCGGCGCGCTGAAGCCCACCGGCACCACCAAGGCGGCCGGCGGCACGGTGACCTTCCGCAGCACCGGCCCGTCCGACGGCGGCCTCCAGGTGTTCGAGATCGCCTCCGCCGACCTGGACGGGGCGTCCACCTTCGTCTTCGAGTCGATCCCGGCGGACGCCTCGGTGCTGGTCAACGTCACCGGCACGCACGCCGTGTCGATCTCGCCGATGGCGGTCGGCTACAACGGCGACCGGGTCGACCTGTACAGCTCCGCGCACTTCGGCGAGGCCTCCGCCAAGGTGCTCTACAACCTGCGGGAGACACCCGCGCTGACCCTCGGCGGCGGCGGCAACTTCATCGGCTCGCTGCTGGCCCCCAAGGCGTCCGCCGACCTGACCGCGAGCACCAACGGCCGGGTGTACGTCGGCGGTGACGTCCGCACCCACGGTTCCGGCAACGAGAGCCACAACTACCCGTGGACCGGCACCCCGGTGTTCTCCTGCACGCCCACCCCGCAGCCCCCGACCACGCCGAGCCCCGCTCCGACGCCCAGTACCCCCGGCACCGTGCCCTCCCCCACGCCGAGCACCCCCACCGGGCACAAGCCCTCCCCGACGCCCACCGCCCCGAGGTCGACCACGCCCGGCGCACCCGTCCCGTCCGCTTCGCCCAGCACTCCGGCGGAGCGCACCCCCGGCACCTCGCTCGCCTTCACGGGCTCCACGGGCACCTTCGCCATCGCCGGGGCCGGGGTGGCCACGGTGGCCGTCGGCAGCGCCCTCCTGATGGGCTCCCGACGACGCCGCCGACGCGGCAACTGACACCCCCCGGCCGCGGGCGCGGCACCCCGGACGCCGCGCCCGCACCCCGCCTCGACCTGACGCCCGTCCCACCCGCCCCTCCCGCTGCGCCCCGACGCCCGACCGCCCCCACCCGGAGGGACCGCACCATGTCGTACCCGCGCTGCACCGACTGCGGTCGGCCAAGGACCGGGGACGTGTGCCCCTGCGCCCGCACGTCCGTCGAACCCGTCCCGCTGGTGCGGCCGTACGCCCCGCCCGCCCACCGCTCCGAACGCCCGGCGCCACCAGCACAGTTCACCCTTCCCGGGACGCCCGAGCCGCAGGGCGCGACGAGCCTGGGCGGGTACGCGATCACCCCGGCCCGGGTCCTCCCGGCCGGCTCCGGGCCGCGGGGCGGCGCGCACCGGCTCCGGGCCTGGACCGCACGCCGTGCCGGTGTCCTCCTGGTCTCCTCGTGCGTCCTCGCGGTGTGCGGCGCCGGCCTGTGCGCCACCCTGCCGGGCATGCCGCGCACACTGCGCGCCGACCCTCCGCCCCCGACCCTGGCGCTGCCGCTCCCACCGCCCGATCCCTCCCCCGCGACCACCGCAGTGCCGTCCGTGCCGTCCGCCTCGCCGAGCCCCACCGGAGGCCCCACCGCCCCACCGAGCAGCACCATCCAGCCCCGGCCGACCACCCCCCGCACTCCGGCCACCCCCACCGGACGTCCGTCGGCGCCCGTCACGCCGTCCCCCGGGCGGAGCACCCCGGCCCCCGCCCCGCCCAGCAGTCGGCCACCGACGCCCACCGCCGACCCAGGGCCGGTGCTGCGGTACGGCGACAGCGGCCCGGCGGTGCGCCGCCTGCAGACCCTGCTGCTGGACCTGGCCTGCGCGCCGGCGCGCTACCGGCACACCACCGGGATCTTCGACGACTGGACCAGGTCCGTCCTGACCTCGTTCCAGCGCGGCGCGGGCGTCCACGGCGAGGACGACACGTACGGCCCGGCCACCCGGGCGGCGCTCGAAGCCACCGTGCCGCACTGCTGAACCGCACCCCACCGACCCCCGACGACCGACGACCGACGACCGACCTCCGACGGAACGGACATCGTGAACGCTCCCCTGCCCGGCGACGTGCTCGCCGCGGTCCTCGACGCCCTGCCCGACCCGGTCCTGCTGATCAACAGCAACGGCACGGTGCTCGCCGCCAACTCCCCCGCCCACCAGGCGTTCCAGGCCCCGGGCACGGTGCTGGTCGGCCTGGGCGTCCTCGACCTGCTGCCCGGGTTGGACCCGCGCCGGATCCCGGGATCGATGCGGCCGGCGGACGGCCCGGGGCCCGCCGAGACCGTCCGGACCACCGCCCGCCGGACCGACGGCACCGCCTTCCCCGCCGAGATCCGCACCAGCGAACTCGACAGCGGCCCGGCCGCCCTGCTGATGCCGTCCACCGCTCACGCCCCCACCGGCCTCCTCCTGCTGGTCGCCCGCGACCTGACCGACAGCCGGCGCATCCACCGCGAACTGCTGCGGCTGCGCGCCGAGACCGAGACGGTGCTGCGCACCTGCTCCGAGGGGCTCCTCGGGATCGACGCCGAGGGCCGCTGCGTCCTGGCGAACCCGGCCGCGCTGCGCCTGCTGCGCTACCGGCCCGACGAGATCTCCGACCTGCCCGTCCAGTCCCTGCTCCAGCCGGGAGCGCCCGCCGCCCCGCCCGCGGTCCTCACCGCGCTCGCCACCGGCCGGCGCTGCGGCGGGACCGCCCTGCTCCGCCGCAGCGACGGGCTGCCGGTCGCCGTCGACCTGCAGGCCGTGCCCGTGCACGTCGACGGGCAGGTCGTCGGCGCGATGATGGCGTTCACCGACCGGAGCCGCGAACTGGCCGCCGAGGCGGAACGCGCCCAGCTGACCGCCCTGCTGCGCGATCGCCTCGGACCGTCCACGGCCGTGCTCGCCGACCGGCTGGCCCGGCTGGCGCACGACCCGGCGTCCCGGCTGTGGCCCGAGGCGGTCGGCGAACTGCGCGAGCTGGCGGGGGAGTTCGCCAGCTCACGGGAGCTGGTCGAGGTGGCCCTCGCCGACTGCCCGCCGCCCGCCGGGGCCGTCGATCCGGTGCGCGCCGAGCCGGTGCGCGCCGAGCCGGTGGAACTGCGCCAGGTGCTCTGCCGGGCCGTCGACCGGGCCAGCTCCCTCGCCGGTTCCGGCCGGGTGCGGTTCACGGTGCACGCCGCCGCCGTCGAGGTCAGCGCCGATCCCTACCTGCTGGCCGAGGCACTGGCCCACCTCGCCGCCGACGCGGGCGGCGCCGGGCCGACCACCGACCCGGTGCCCGGGGACCCGAGGGACGGCCAGGACCCACCGACGGTACGGCTGGCCGGCGAGCGGGACGGCAGCGGGGTCCGGATCGAGATCACCGGCCCGGGCGGCCACGGCAGCTCCGGGCACCTGCCACTGGCCCGCGAGATGGTCGCGGTGCACGGCGGGGTGCTGCAACCGCGTCGCCCGACCGACCGACCGGGCATCACCTACGTCGTCGACCTGCCGCTCGTCCCCGTCGATCGGCCGGCGTTCGGCGGCCCCGAGCGGCCCGCGCCGGGCACCGGGCGTCGGCGCGCCCGCCCCGCAGCCGTCCCCGAACTGCCCCACGGGGCAGCGATCGCGGCCCTGCCGGCCAGGATCGCGCAGCCGGCCCTCGGCCCGGCGCCCACCGCGGCACGCGTCGCGGCGGCCGGGCGGCACCGCGCCGCCCCCACGCCGCCGGGAGCGGCCGCACTCCACCTCGCCTGACACGCCGTCAGGTTCGTCACTCACCCCCACCGGTCCGTGCCCCGAAGGGAAATCACCCCCATGCCCCCGTACCGCCGGCTGCTCGCCCCCGGACTGCTCGTCGCCGCCTGCACCGTGGCCGCCACCGCCGGAACCGCCCAGGCGCACGGCTCGCTCCAGAACCCGCTCAGCCGGCTGGAGGGCTGCTACCTCGAGGGCGCCGAGCACCCGAAGTCGGCCGCCTGCCGAGCAGCCGTCGCCACCGGCGGCACCGCCGCACTGTACGACTGGATGAGCCTGCGGATCGGCGACGCGGCCGGACAGCACCGCCGGCTGATCCCGGACGGCAAGCTGTGCAGCGCCGGGAACGACCTGTACAAGGGGCTGGACCTGCCACGCGCCGACTGGCCCGCCACCAACCTGAGGTCCGGAGCGCCCTTCACCTTCGAGTTCCGCGCGACCGCGCCGCACAAGGGCACCTTCCAGCTCTTCCTGACGAACTCCGCCTACTCCCCCACCAAGCCGCTGACCTGGGCCGACCTCGACCCGCAGCCGTTCCTCACGGTCACCGACCCGCAACTGTCGAACGGTTCCTACCTGCTCCCCGGCAAGATCCCCGCCGGGCGGACCGGACGGCAGCTGATCTACGTCATCTGGCAGCGCTCGGACAGCCCCGAGGCCTTCTACTCCTGCTCCGACGTGGTCTTCGACGGCACCGGCACGGCCGCCACCGCACCCACCGCACCCACCGCCACCCCGAGCGGCACCATGGCCGGGCACAGCCACGACGCCGCACCTCCGTCCTCCCCCACGTCCAGCCTCACGCCCACCCCGAGCACGGCTCCACCCTCCGCCCCAGCGATGCCCACGGCGACGCCCACCGCGCTCGACCGGCCGCAGCAAGCCGCCCGGAGCGGCCCGGACCGCTCCACCGGCCTGATCGCCGCGATCTGCGCCGCCTTCCTGCTCTCCGGGGTGACCCTGCTGTTCCGCCACCGGCTGCGCCACGGCCGGGGCACCCACCGCTGAGCGGGACCACCGCGCCGGGTGACCGCGCGCGTCACCCGGCCGGAGCGGCACCGTGCTTCGCCTCCTGCTACGTCGGCGGCGACCTGATCGGCTCCGTGATCGGCGCGCCGTCCAGGTCGGTCAGGAAGTCGCGCTGGACCGGCTTGCCGTCCTTGGGCCCCGGGAGGCCCGGGCACGCGATGCCGTCGCCGTCCCGATCGAGTGCGTTCGGATCGAGGGCGTCCGCCCGCAGCACGGCCTGCGCGTCGGCCTGCGCCTTGAAGGCGTCGCAGTCGACGACATGCCCCTGGTGCACGTACGGAGCGACGTCGAACGGGCGCGCCGGGGGCCCGTCGCCGCCTCCGCACGCGGTCAGGGTGATCGCCGCGATCACACCGATGACCGCGAGGGAGGTACGACGAGACGGTCGTGGCCGATGTTCCCGACCCTCGTGGGTGGTGCGTGGCTGGTCCGGCATGGTCCTAGGCCGCCGATCCGGTCCGGAACACGGCGACCGTTCCGTTCACCGGATCGACCGCGTACACCTTGCCCGTGGTGTTGTCGGCGGCCAGCGCGCCGAACTGGCGAGGTGCGCCGAGCGGAGCCTGCGTCAGCAGTGTGCCGCCGTCGGCCGACCCGAGACCGCCGGGCCCGCCGTCGCCGCTCTGCTGAGCGAAGAAGACCCGGTTGAAGTTCTTCAGTACGACGGTCTTGTGCGCCTGGTTCCCGGGAGCGCTCGACGTGCCGCAGACCGATGCCTGGCCCGTGACGGTGGTGCCGACGATCCGGTCGATGCGGCCGCCGCTGCCGCCGCAGTTCGTTCCGCCTCCCGAGTACACGTACACCGACCCGGCCGCAGCGTTGTGGAGCACCGCGAAGGGCAGCAGGGGCGATCCCACCAGGTCGTTGATCGGTGTCGAACTGCCGTCGGCGGGGTTGACGGCGATCGTCGTCGCGACGGTCGCCCACTTGCCCGAGGGATTCGCCGGGTTCGGGACGCACCGCCTGGCCAGGAGGTAGACCAGGTTGCGGCCGGGGTCGACGGCGATGCTGCCCCGGGCGCTGCCGCCGACGAGGACGTCCCCGGCGTTGGCGAGGTTGCAGCTCGTCCTGGTCGGGTACCGTGCCACGACGGTGGCGGTGTGGGTCTGCGCGGAGATGCCGAAGAGGCCGATGCCGGCGGCTTCGCCGTCGCCGAGGCCGAGGTTCGCCTTGGCGAGGTACACGGCGTGGTGCACGGGGTCGAAGGCGAAGTCCATGCCGGCGCCCACGGGCACGACTCCGGCCAGGGGCAGGGGGATCGGCGTCGCCGAGGAGCTGCCGGCCAGGATGTAGGCGACCGCCGAGGAGCCGACGGTGCCGCCGCCCACGTAGACGTCGCCGTTCTCGGGCGAGACGGCCAGGCCGGCGACGGTCGTCGTGTAGCCGCTGACGCGGGTCACCTGGTTGCCGTGGGCCGTGTCGATGACCGCGACGCCGCCCGTGCCCCCGACATAGACCTGCCCCGTGCCGGGGTTGACCGCGATCCGGGTCGGGTCCGACACGGCGCCGGAGACGCTGATCGGCGCACCGATCGGGGTGTCGGTCCTGCCGTCGATCACCGTCACGTCGTTGCTGCCGGTGGACACCACGTACACCCGGTTCGCCTTCTCGTCGACGGCGAGATCGGCCGGGTTGGTGCCGGCCGGGACGGCGTCCGCTCCACGCTCGGTCGCCGTGGAGGTGTCGTGCAGCACGAACGAGGACTTCTCGCCCCGGCCGCACCTGTTCTCCTCGCCGACCTCCACCATGGTGTACACCGGCTCGCCGGTGAGCAGTCCGTCGGCCTTGAGGTCGTCGACCGTCCCGTACCGTCCGTGCTTCGCGCAGTAGGACTCCTCCGCCGTTCGCAGCGTGGCCGCGTCGGCGGCGATCGCGCTCCTGCGGCCCTTGTCGCCGACGCCCCGGACGGAGAACACCACGATGGCGGCGAGGACGCCGAGGATCACGATGACCACGAGCAACTCGACGAGGGTGAAGCCGTCCTGGCGTCCGGCACGCGGTGGGGAAGGGCGATGATCGGTGGTCATGGCAGTGGGTGCTTCCTTCGATCGATGGTTCACGTTCGACCCGGGCCCACGTGCGGGCCGGTGCGGTGCCACGGTGCTCACCGCCGCACGGGCTTGACGTCCTTGGGTGCCGGCAGGTCGGGACAGGCGATGCCGTTACGGTCGTCGTCGAGGTGGTTCGGGTCGGCCGGACCGAAGCGCAGAACGGCCTGCGCGTCGGCCTGGCTCGCGAAGTCCCGGCAGTCGTAGGCGTCGGTGCCGAAGCGCAGGAAGTAGCGGGCGTCGAACGGTCGTTCCGGCTGCGGGCAGCGCGCGCTGCGAGTGTCACCGGGGCCGCATCCGCCCTGCTGGGCGGTGACGGCGACCGGTGTGGTGTCGCGCGGTTCCGGCAACCCGCGGCAGGCGACACCGCCGCCGTCGTCCAGCCGGTTCGGATCCTCGGGGTCGGCCCGCAGCACCGCCTGGGCATCCGCCTGACTGGCGAAGTTGACGCACTCGAAGGCGTCGCCGTGGGTGGCGTACTCCTTCGGGTCGAACTCCTTGCCGTGCGGGCAGAGCGCGCTGCGCTGGGTGCCGGGCGTGCACCACGCGGGGTCGGACTTGCGGGCCTTGGCGGCCGGGTCCGATCCACCGCGCGCGACGAACGCCACGACGGCGACGGCCAGCACGGCCACCCCGAGGACCAGCACACCCCACCTGGTCACGCGCGAACTCGACAGTCTGCTCACCAGTGCCACACCACGTCTCTGCCCATCGTGCCGCCAGCCGCTTCCCTGCGCATGGCAACGGACCGACGGCCCTCGGCCGCCGGCCCCGCTGCAGGCTGGATACGGGCATTACATCCACCGCTCCTGTGGTTGTCAACCATTGACTACTGACCTGACGAGTGACCACCATCTAGGCATGTGCGGTGCCGTCGTGCCCGTAAGCCTCGCAAATGCCAGGGCAGTTCGGACGATTGCCCGATCCCGCCGGCAGGGTGCCCGTCGCAGTTCGGACGTTCACCCGATGCCACCGGCCGGGCGCCCGCGCGACGCCCGCCGCCACCCGGATCGATGAGGAGCAACAGATGCAACAGAGGTCGAGGCGCGCATGGAGCGCCCCGAAT
The DNA here is from genome assembly GCF_040304075.1 of Kitasatospora sp. NPDC094015. NCBI lineage: Bacteria > Bacillati > Actinomycetota > Actinomycetes > Kitasatosporales > Streptomycetaceae > Kitasatospora > Kitasatospora sp. NPDC094015. The sequence goes on along the minus strand of NZ_JBEOUL010000015.1, from coordinate 123,356 downwards.
GCCGCCCGCAACACGCTGCGCCGGATACGGAACGCGTTCGCGGTGGGCGCTCTCGCGACGGCGCTGATCGCCGTCGCGTCGCCGGTGGCGTCGGCCACCACGAACGCGCAGGTCGGTATCGCGAACAACATGTACCCCGCGGCGCGGGACATGAAGGGGACGATCGCGTCGCTCGAGTCGTTCACCGCGTTCACCGCGAACACCGCGTCGCAGGTCGGCGGGTTCTGGAACAAGCCGGCGATCGACACGTCGACGATGCGCGGGATCACCTCGGGCAACCTGCGCCAGCAGCTGAAGAGCGCGGGCCCGTACACCACGTGCAACCCGTCCTCGTCCAACAACTGCGTCGACGGGCCGCTGCACATCGACGCGTTCCTGTCCGCCGACGCGACCAACGTGGACGCGGTGATCCCGACCATCGACGGTGGCACCTGCACGGCGAGCGCGAGCGTCGAGTGCAACGGCACGGCCTCCAGCCGGCACGCGGTGGCCATCGGGCACCTGGCGATCTACAGCTGCAGCGGCAGCTGGTCCGGCTCGACCAAGGGTGACGACCCGTCCAACGGCGCGACGCCGCCGCTGGCGTTCGGTGCGGACGCCAACGGCAGCGGCAACGGCAAGGCGCAGTCGCCCCGTTGCGACGCGGCGGCGGTCTCCGGCGGCGCCCCCACCACGATGTCGGGGGTCGTGAGCTGGCTCGCGACGAGCGGGCACCGGATCGCGGTCGCCGACCCGGCGTCCGCGCCGTTCGGTGCGGCGTCCAAGCAGGCGCTGATCCAGAACGGCTTCTCCTGGGTCACCAGCGGCGTGGGCCAGAACGTCTTCACCGGTAGCGCCTGCGACAGCGCGGGGACGGCGTGCAAGGTGCGCCTGGAGTCCGGCATCAGCCAGGTGCGGGGCGCGGTGACGGCGAACGCCGGCGGCAACACCCAGCTGGGCCTGGTGGCGAAGTCGAACATCATGCACGTGAGCTGGACGTCGAGTTCGCTGAACGGCACCACCGGCAACGACCCCAACACCTGGACCGACGTCGATTCGAGCGACTACTCCGGCTACGGGGAGATCGAGCAGTACGGCGTCGCCCTGACCGGTGGCAACGCCGGTGCAGCGGCCGCCTGGGACGACCTGTTCAACAACAAGTGGGACGTCAACAGCACCATCCAGTCGACCCTCGCCGCGTACGGCTACTAGGCGGTCCGGAGCACTGCGCGCGGGGCCGTCGGCCGGGCAGCGACACCGCCCGCCGGCGGTCCCCCGCGGACCGGCGGTCGTACCGCCGGAGTGCGTCACCCACTCTCGTTCACCAGGCCCTGAGGAGGGGCCTCATCCATGGGCAGATCACCACGTCGGCACCTCACACCCGGCGGCCGCTCGGCCGCGCTCACGCGCACCCGGCCCCGCCGGGTTCCGGCACTCGTCCTCGCGGTGGCGAGCGTCGTGCTGGCCACCGGCCCGGCCTCGGCCGTCGGCGCCGACACCACCGCCTTCGCCACCGCGGTGAACCTCGACGACCACGGCCGCGGGAGCTCCGCCGTCGCGATCGGCGATCTCGACAACGACGGGAAGCCGGACCTCGTGACGGCGGTCCGCTCCGAGGGCGTGGCCGTGTTCCTCGGCTCGGGCGGCGGCAGCTTCGGCGCCGTGACGAAGTACCCGGCGCCGCGCACCGTGTCGAGCGTCTTCCTCGGCTCCGCGGTGATCCGCGACGTCAACGGCGACGGCCACCAGGACGTCGTCAGCCAGGACGCGCGCGGCAACGTCGCCCTGGTCTGGCTCGGCGACGGCTCCGGTGCGCTCGGCGCCGGGGCGAAGGTGGAACTCAACCCGACACCCGGGTGCGACACCACGGGCGACAACCCGTGCGTCGCGCGCTTCCCGACCGGCATCGCCGTGGGCGACTTCGACGCGGACGGCACGCCGGATCTCGCGACCTCCGACGCGAACACCGACAACGTCTCGGTGGTGCTCGGCAACGGCGACGGGACCTTCGGCGCGGCGACGCAGTTCGCGCTGGGCGGCGCCACCAACCCGCAGGGCATCGCGGCCGCCGACCTCGACGGCGACGGACACCCGGACCTCGTCACGGCCGACTCGTCGGCCGGCACGCTCTCCGTGCTCCGGGGTGACGGCACCGGGGGCTTCGGCGCGGCGTCGAGCGTCCCGGCCGGTGTGACCCTGCCGTCCAGGGTCGAGCTCGCCGACGTCGACCAGGACGGCCGGCTCGACGCGGTCGTGGTGGCGCCCGGCTCGCCGGGACACGTCGCCGTCCTGCTCGGCGACGGCGCCGGCGGGTTCGGCACGGCGAACGTCCTGTCCGCGGGGACGAACCTCAGCTCCGCGTCGGTGGCCGACCTGAACGGCGACGGCCACCCCGACCTGGTTGTCGCCAGCGCCGATTCGAACGAGGTCGTCGTGCTGGAGGGCGACGGCACCGGTGCGTTCGGCAGCCCGCTCGGCTTCGGGCTGAACGGCGGCCGCAACCCGCAGGCCACCGCGGTCGCGGACCTCGACGGCGACGGGCGCCCCGATGTCGCCACGGCCAACAGCAACAGCTCGGCGACGTTCGTCAACGACGCGTCGGTGCTGTTCAACACCACGAACCGGCCGCCGACGGCCGCGAACGAGACGTACGGCCACATCGGGGCGGACACCCCGCTCGTCGTCGGCGCTCCCGGTGTCCTCGGCAACGACGCGGATCCCGACGGCAACCCGCTGACGGCGTCGGTCGTCACCGGGCCGGCGCACGGCACCCTCACGCTGAACCCGGACGGCTCGTTCAGCTACCGGCCCGCCGGCGGCTACGTCGGCGGCGACAGCTTCACCTACAAGGCGACCGACGGCACGGACGACTCCGGCGTCGCGACCGTGACGATCACCGTCTCGGCCGGCTGCCACGGTCTCCCCGCCACGATCACCGGCAACGGGGTCGTGACCGGCACGAGCGGCGCCGACGTGATCGTGACCGGCAACGGGAACGACAGCGTCAGCGGGAACGGCGGCAACGACACGATCTGCACGTTCGGTGGCAACGACGCCGTGTCCGCCGGCAGCGGCGCCGACTACGTCGACGGCGGTGACGGGAACGACGCCGTCAGCGGCGGTGACGGCAACGACGTGGTCAACGGTGGCGCCGGCGACGACGCGCTCTCCGGCGGCGCCGGCAACGACCTCGTGGTCGGTGGCGCCGGCAGCGACACCCTCGCCGGCGGCAGCGGTACGGACGTCTGTGCCGGCGACGCCAACGGCGGTCCGACGCTCCCGGGCACGGATGCGATCGCGGTCGGCGGCTCCTGCGAGACCGTGGTCGAGGTGCCGTAGCCGACGGGCCGTCCCGGCCTGTTGGGATGCGACGCCGACAGGCGTCGAGGGCTCGGCGATCGCGGTGACGCGAGCGCCGAGCCCGTCCCGTCGTGGTCGTTCCGGCGGCTGCCGGTCGGATGCATCGTCGCCCGCGCACGGCGGTGACGTGGTTGCCGAGGAAGGACGACCAGGAGCGGGAGGTCAGCCGGTAGCGGGAGGTCAGCCGGTCCGGACGGCCGGCTGCGCCGCGTCGACCTCGACGGCGTCGAGGAAGCGGCGTGCGGCGCGGACGTGTTCCAGGCGCCAGGCGTAGATCGCGCGGGCCAGGTGGTCGCCGGCGCCCTCCTCCTTGGCCCGCAGCGACTCCTCGATCTCGTCGATGACGACCCGTTGACGCTCGACCAGGCGGGCCGGGCCGGCGCCGCGGCGCTGGAGCAGCAGCAGCTTGCAGGTGAGGTCGGCGCGGACGTCGAAGAGCTGGGTCACGGGTTCGGCGAGCCAGCGGGTGACCGTGGTCTTCGCCGCGCGGGTGGCGGCGTAGACCACGCGCTGCGGTCCGCGATTGCCGTCCTCGGTGCCGACCGGTGTGATCAGCCCGCGCTCGACCAGCCGCGTGATCGACCGGTAGACCATGGGGCGCGAGATGTACCAGAACTCGCCGATCTCCGCGCCCTCCGCGGTGAGGGTGGCGATGGCGAAGCCGTGGCTGGGCCCTTCGGCGATGAGTGCGAGCACGATCCACTCGGCCAGTGGGAGATCAAGTTCCTTCATGGTGACAAGGGTAAGGATCTCGCGATGCGGACAGAACCCTCCGGCCCGAGGAGCCGATCACGGCACCCCGCGGAGCCGTGCACGGCGGCCGGGTCCCCGGCCCGGGTGTCACGGTCCGCGGTGGTCCACGGTGAGCGGCGCACCCACCGCGTCGGGGTCGCCGAGGCCGTCGTACCAGTGGACGACCGGAGCTCCGGCGAGGATGGCGGCGATGGCGCCGGTGACGAGGAACACCCCGAACGGGAGCCGGGTGTGGCGGGTGGCCCGTCCCGACGCGATGAGCGCGATCCCCACCAGCAACCCGCCGGCGCTGCCGGCCAGCAGGGCGAGGACGAGGTGCGCCGGACCGAGCCAGCCCAGCCCGGTGCCGAGCAGGCCGGCCAGCCGCACGTCACCGAATCCGAGCCAGACCGGCCGCACCTGGTGCAGGACGAGGAAGACGGCGAACGCCCCCACGCCGCAGGCCGCGGTCACCCCGAGCCTCGGCCATTGGCCGGTGGCCGAGGCGGCCCCGATCAGACAGGCGGCGGTGAGGCCGAGGGTCGGGTAGATCAGCTTCCGAGGGAGCAGGAAGTGTTCGGCGTCGCAGGCGGCCAGGGCCAACAGCCCGGCGGTGAAGACCAGTTCGGCCGGCAGCACGGCCGATCGGCCGAAGCGCAGTGTCTCGGCGACGAACAGGATCGCGGTGAGCGCTTCGAGGAGCGGGTAGCGCACGGGGATCGGCACCCGGCAGGAGCGGCAGCGCCCGCCCAGCAGGAGCCAGGACACGACGGGGACGTTGTCCCGGGCCGCGATCGGCGTGGCGCACTGCGGGCAGGCGGAGCGGGGCCGCACGACCGAGCGGCCGGCCGGTACCCGGGAGACGGCGACGTTGAGGAACGACCCCACCGCGAGCCCCGACAGACCGATGATCACGACGAGTGTGGGTGGCATGGGCGCAGTGGTGCCGTTCCGTGCGGGCCGGTCGGGACCGGCGCGGTGTCAGTGGTCCGGCTGGTGCCCCGGAGCTCGGCAGCCGGATGCGCCGCCGCCGAGGCGGTTCGGCGCGGTTCGGTCCGGCGAACGCCTGGGCCACCAACCGGTGTCGGCCAGGCGGCAGTTGAGCCGCCTGGCGGGCCCGACGGCCCGAGGGCCGCCGGTCGGTCAGGTCCGGTGAGGACTCGGCCGGCTCAGCTGCAGGGGTTCGGCTGGCCACCGGCGGGCGGGGTGGTCGGCGTGATGGCGTACGTGTCACCGGTCGGAGCGGCGTCGTACCAGACGGAGGCGGTGGACAGGAACCCGCCGCTCACCAGCTCCGCCATGGTGGCGTACGCGCTGTGGCCGCTGGCGAAGTACGCCTCCTCCGCGGTCTGGATCGTGGCCTTGTCGGTCTTGCACGCCGCGCCCTGGCCCTTGTCGTTGATGCCGCGCACGGAGAACACGACGATGGCGGACAGCACGCCGAGGATCACGATGACCACGAGAAGCTCGATCAGGGTGAAGCCGGCTTCCGCCGTCCCGTTCCGCGCACGCAGATGTCTGCGCGAGGCGCCTTGCAGCTTGGTGAACATCTTTGCTCCATCCATGGCACCCGATGCGGATCGCACCGAGGGTGATAGTAACTACCTGAGTAATCAGCCGTAGACTACGTAGCAAGGCAAGGGCTTGCAAGGGTTTGCTTTTGCGAGAGCTGGTCCCGGCCGGAGGGTCGCAGATCCGATGGCTTCATGTAGTATCCCGCTGACTAATCAGCAGCTGACATAGGGGTGGGTTCCTTGGCGGATCGCCGACTTCTCCGGCGCCGCGCGGCGACCACGGGCCCGTCGGAGTCTCCGGCTCGGACCGACGGGCCGGTCCGCGACGCGACGCCCGGCGCGGACCGGCCGTCGCCCGGCGGCGAGCCGTCGCCCGGCGGCCGATCGGCGCCCGCCCAGCCGTCGCCCGCAGGGCCGCAACGGCCGAGGATCGGCGAACTGCTGGTGCAGCGCGGGCTGCTCACCCCGGCGCAGGCGGACGAGGCGCTGCTGCAGCAGTCCGCGTCGGGCAAGCGGCTCGGCGCCCTGCTGGTCGAACTCGGTATGGTCGACGAGCGGGCCTTGATCGAGGCGCTGTCGGTCCAACTCGATGTGCCCGTCGCCGACCTGCGCCAGAACGAGCCCGATCCCGAGGCCGCCGCCCGGGTGCCCGAGGCGCTGGCCCGCTCGTTGGGCGTCGTCGCGGTGCGGCGGGCCGAGGGCACACTGCTGATCGCGGCGGGCGACCCGGCCGACCCCCGGGTGCTCGACGAGGTCGGCCGGGCCGTCGCGCCGGACCGGGTGCGGTTGGCGATCGCGGCCCCCTCGGACATCCGGCGCTCGATCGACAACACCTACCGGGCGCTGGCCGGCGTCAGCAGCCTGGTCGAGGCGTTCGAGGCGACCGAGACCGGCCGGGGCGCCAACTCCGGTGCCAGGGTGGTGAGCGAGGACGCGCCGGTGGTGCACCTGGTCAACCTCATGCTGACCCAGGGCCTGCGCGACCGGGCCTCGGACATCCACGTGGAACCGCACGCCGACCGGGTCCGGGTCCGGTACCGCATCGACGGCGCGCTGCACGACGTGCTGAGCCTGCCCGCGACCATGGGCCCGTCGCTGGTCAGCCGGATCAAGATCATGGCCAACATGAACATCGTCGACCGGCGGCGCCCGCAGGACGGGCAGATCGCCACCGAGATCGACGGCAGGTCGGTCGACATCCGGGTCGCGACCAGCCCCACCATCTGGGGCGAGAAGGCCGTGCTGCGACTGCTGGACAGCAACCGCACGCTGCTGCGGCTCGGCGAGCTCGGCATGCCCGCCGCGACCTACCAGCGGTTCGCGTCCCTGCTGCGCTCCCCGTACGGCATGGTCGCGTGCGCCGGGCCGACCGGCAGCGGCAAGACGACCACCCTGTACGCCACGCTCGGCGAGCTGAACCAGAGCGAACGCAACATCACCACCATCGAGGACCCGGTGGAGTACGTCGTCCCGTCGGTCAACCAGATCCAGATCAACGACCAGGCGGGCATCACGTTCGCGACCGGGCTGCGCTCGATCCTGCGCCAGGACCCGGACGTGATCCTGGTCGGCGAGATCCGGGACGCCGAGACGGCCAGGATCGCGGTCGAGTCCGCGCTCACCGGCCACTTCGTCCTGTCCTCGATCCACTCCGCCGACGCCTGCTCCGCGCTGCACCGGTTCGCCGACATGGGGATCGAGCCGTTCCTGATCACCTCCACGGTCGCCGGGGTGGTCAGCCAGCGGCTGGTGCGGCAGATCTGCGACCAGTGCCGCGAGCCCTACCGGCCCGGCGTGGACGAACTGGCCTTCTTCGCCGCGGCCGGCGGGTCGACCGACCACGGGTTCTGGCAGGGCCGGGGCTGCAACTTCTGCTCCCGGACCGGCTACCAGGAGCGGATCGGCGTCTTCGAACTGCTCGTGACGAGCGATGCGATCAAGCGGCTGCTCGTCGAGAACGCGCCGATCGACCGCCTGCGCGAGGCCGCCCGTGAGCAGCAGATGGACAGCCTGCTGGACGGCGGCGTCCGCCTGGTGGAGGAGGGGACCACCACCATCGCCGAGATCATGTCCAGCGTGTACGTGGCCTGAGGCCCTCTCCCCCACACCGACCACGCACACCTCTCACCCCGGAACCCAGGAGGGCACCGGCATGGCCACCTTCAAGTACGTCGCGCTCGGCCCGGACGGGAAGCGGGCCACCGGCGTGCTCAAGGGCTCCAGCGTCGACGGCGTGACCGACAGCCTGACCCGGCAGGGCTACCACGTACGGTCGGTCAAGGCCGCCGGCCGCAACCTGCTGCAGCTCGAACTCACCGCGGACAAGGTCGACCTGGTCGAGCTGAGCAACTTCTCCCGCCAGATGGCCGCCTTCATCAGGGCCGGCATCCCCATCCTGGACGCTCTGGAGATCATCCGCGCCGAGACCAAGGACAAGAAGCTGGGCCGGGTGCTCGTCGACGTCATGGACTCGCTGCGCTTCGGCGAAGGCTTCGCCGCCGCGATGGCCGCCCACAGCAGGGCGCTCCCGCCGTTCTACGTCGCCGTCCTCCGCTCGGCCGAGGCGACCGGTGAACTGGACCTGGTGATGGCCCAGTTGGGCCGCTACATCGAGCGCGACGTCGAGGGCCGGCGCGGGATCCGCTCCGCCCTGACCTATCCGGTCCTGGTGATGGGTCTGGCCGTCGCCGTCGTGCTCGTCCTCGTCGTCTTCGTACTGCCCCGTTTCGAGGAGTTCTTCGCGTCCTTCGACGCGCAACTGCCGCTGCCGACCCGGATCCTGCTGGGCTTCACGGACTTCGTCACGGCCTGGTACCCGGCCATCCTCGGTGGGCTCCTCGCGCTCGTCGCGGCGCTGCTCGCCGGCCTGCGGACCGAGCGGGGACGGGCCCTGCGGGACCGCTTCCTGCTGGCGACGCCGGTGGTCGGCGACGTGGTCCGGTTCATGGTCATCGAACGGTTCTGCCGCATCCTGACCTCGATGATCAAGGCGGGCGTGCCCCTGCCGGAGGCGCTCGGCCTGGCCGGCTCGGGCGCCGACAACCTGGTGTACGAGCGGTCCATCGCGGCGGCCCGGACGGAGATGCTCGAAGGCGGCGGCATCTCCCGGCCGATCGCCCGCACCGGACTGTTCCCCGGGGCGGTCACCCAGATGATGCGCGTGGGCGAGGAGACCGGGACCCTCGACGAGCAGCTCGAGAACGTGTCGGACTTCTACGAGAAGGAGCTGCAGCACCGGATCAAACGGCTGACCAGCCTGTTCGAACCCGCCGTGGTGATCATGGTCGGGGTCGTGGTGGGATTCGTGGCCGTCGCCCTGCTCTCGGCGATCTACGGCGTCTACAGCCAGGTCGACGTCCGGTGACCGGCCGGACCGGCCCGACCCGCCGCCTGACCCGCTGCCCGACCTGCCGCCCCACCCCCCGCCCCGCCCTCCGCCCGCGCCGCCGACCCCGCGGCGAGGAGGGCGAGACCCTGGTCGAGGCCCTGGTCGCGGTGGCGCTGATGGGCGTCGCCTTCGTCGCCGTCCTCGGGGGCGTCGGCACCGCGATGATCAGCTCGGCCACCCAGCAGAAGGTGACCGGCGCCGACTCGCTCATCCGCAGCGCCGCCGACACGGTCGTCGGCGACCCGTACGTGCCCTGCGCCGGGAGTTACGGGACGCCGACCCCGCCGGCCGGGTTCACCGTGACCGTCGAGGTCGAGTACTGGGACGGGACGGGCGCGTTCGCCCCCCGCTGCCCGGCGGCCGACACCGGCGTGCAGAAGGTGACGCTCACCGTGCGCTCGACCGGCCCGCACCCCGTCCGGGACACCACCCTCGAGGTGATCAAGCGGGAGTCGATGCTGTCATGACGGCGCAACAGCCGACCGGGCGCCCGGAGTCGGGGTTCACCCTGACCGAGTTGCTGGTCACCATCGTCATCGTGGGCCTCGTCGCGACACTGCTGCCGAAGGCGGTCGTCCTCGGACTCCGGTTCACGGCGGGCACCGGCAAGCGGGTGGCCGCCACCAATGCGACGGGCACGCTGACCCGCTACTTCTACGACGACGTGCACAGCGCGGACAGCGTCACCACCGCCCCCGCGTGCGGCGCCGTCGGCGCGATCGTCCACCTGAGCCGGCCCGGCACCGAGGTCGTCTACACCTACGACCCGCCGACCGGCGCCCTCGACCGGGTGACGTGCAGCGGCGGAGCCGTCGTCACCACCTTGCTGGGCCGGTTCGACACCGCCGCATCGACCCGTCCGGTGACGCTGATCTGCGGTGCCGAGACCTCGTGCACCTCACCCATGGAGGTAACACTGACCGTGCGGAGCGACCCCGCCACGCCCCCGACCACCCTCACCGCCGTCCGCCGATCGAGCCCGTCATGACCGGCCGCCCGCATCCGAACCGCCCGGCTCCCAGCCGCCCGGAGGCGCACAGCCCGCGCGACGACGACCAGGGCGCGATCCTGATCGTCGCGCTGGCCTTCGTCGTCGTCTGCAGCCTGCTCGCCGTGTCCGTCCTGACCTTCGCCGGCACCTCGCTGAAGGCCTCGGGCGTGTACGTCGACCAGGGCAAGCGGGCCTACGGCGCGGACGGTGCCACCCAGCTCGCCATCGCGAACTTCGCGCAGGGCAACCCGTGCGCCGACTACACCGCTCCGCCGATCAACGGCCGGCAGATGACCGTCCACTGCGACCCCCTCAACGCCTCACCCACCTCCACCCGGGCGACCCAACCGCAGGACGCGCTGCGCAGCCTGGGCCAGGGGGCCGACGAGGGCATCAACGTGACCACGCCCGGCCTGCGCGTGCAGGGCAGCGTGTTCTCGCACGCGAACATCACCACCGGCGGCGGTGCCTCGATGGTGGTGACGGGCGACGTGTCCGCCGTCGGTACCTGCTCCGGCGCCGTGTCGCGGACCCAACTGCCCCCGACCCAGGCGCCGTACGCGCACGACTGCGCCGACGACACCCCGCCGGCCCCCGCCGACGCGGTGGTGGGCGCCGACCCGGACCACACCCCGCCGACCACGGCCGTCCCGGTCCGGCGGACGGTGCCCGGGTGCCCCGGCGCCGGTGCCTGGCTGGTGCGGTTGCAGCCCGGCTACTACGACGACGCCCGCGCCCTGACCCGTCTCACCGGCGGCGACTGCCCGAACGTCGTCGTGTGGCTGCAACCGGGTCTCTACTACTTCGACTTCACCTTCACCAGCACCGCCGCGCTCTGGACGATCGGCGACCCGACGGTCAGCGTGGTCGGCGGCACGCCGGCGGGCTGGGACCCGGCGGCGCCCACCCGCCCGGCCGTCCCCGTCCCGGGCGGCTGCGACCGGACCCGGCCTGCCGGCGTCGAGGTCATGATGGGCGGCGGCAGCCGGTTCCAGGTCGACCGCGGGCACGTCGAACTGTGCGCCCCGGTGACCCCGGACGCGCAGCAGGTGGCGGTGTACGGGGTCCAGCCGTCGAAGCCGTCCCACACGCTGCGGGCGACCGCCGTGGTCGCGAACACCGGTTTCGCGAACCCGGCCCAGGCCCTGATCGGTGGCGAACGGCCGAACCTGCCCGGATGTCCGCAGCCGTCGGGCCCGGCGGGCTGCACGGCGGACGCCGTTCTCGGCCCGGCGAACCACGGGTCGGCCTCGATCCAGCTCGCCGGTTTCACCCCGCAGGTGCCGCCCGGCTCGCTCGTCACCGGCGCGACGCTGCACGTCAGGCATGCCGAGGACGGCGACCCGGCCGTCCCCGGCGGGCCGACCGTCACCGCCGCCGTCGGCCAGGACACCTGCCGCACCGACGGCCTGCCCCGGCACACCGCGCTCGCCACGGATCCCGCGATCGACCTGCTGGGCCCCTGCGGACTCACCGATCCGACCCGGCTCGCCGGCCTGACGGTGACCTACGCCGCTGCCCCGGACACCACCGGCGCCACCATGACGGAACGCCTGGACGGCATCTGGCTGGAGGTCGCCTACCGGACGCCGACCACGTTCAAACCGGCTGCCGTGGCCGCGTCGAGCGGGTTCACCGCCGCCGGCACCGATCCCGGCGACGCCCTGGAGATCGGCGAGCAGCCGACACCGTCGGTGGCCCGCGCCGACCTGAGCTCGGCGGCCCGGTCCGCGTCGATCACCTTGGCCGGGTTCGGCCGGCCGCCCCTGCCGCCGGGGTCGACCGTCGATTCCGCCGTGCTACGGGTGGCCCACCGGGAGACCGGCGACGCGGCGGCACCCGTCGTCACCGTCACCCCCGCGGGTGGCGGCGGCAGGTGCACCGCCCTGCCGCTCACCGCGCGGGCCGACCTGGGCGAGGACCGCATCGACCTGCGGGCCTGCGGTATCACCGACCCCGCCCAGCTGACCGGCCTGACCGCGACCTACACCGCCGCGCTGACCGCGGGCGGCGCCGCGGGCACCGGTTCGCTGGACGGCATGTGGCTCGAAGTCGTCCACGACCCGCCGCCGGCGCGTCCGGCGACGAGCGCGGAGTCGACGACGTTCGTCACTCCGGGCAACGCCGAGGCGATCGACGGCGCCGCCACGGCCCGCGCCGCCCTCGGCCCGGCCACGCCGACCGCCACCATCGACCTCGGCGGATTCGACACCGCCGCCGTGGCGACCGGCTCGGTCCTGGACGGGGCCCTGCTGCACGTCGCCCACCGCGACGATCCCGGGGCGGCCGGCGGACCGCCGCCGACGGTCGCGGTCACCCTGTCCGGCCCCGGCGCGCCCGGCCCCTGCACCACCCCGCAGCGCCTCCCCACCCACCAGGGCGCCCTGGGCACCGACACCCTGGACCTGGTCGCCGCCTGCGGGCTGACCGACCCCGCCCAGCTGACCGGCCTCGTCGTGACGTACACCGCCGGCCTCGGCGCCGGCAGCACCACCGCCACCGATCAGCTCGACGGCGTCGCGCTCGAACTGGTCTGGCGCCCCCCGGTCCCGGTCCGGCCCACCACGGCGGTCAGCACCGCGAAGCCCGCCGCCGCGGCGTTCACCGAATCCCGGAACGCGCAGGCGATCGACACCACGACCGCGAACGCGACGCTCGCCACGGCCACCCCGTCGGCGTCCATCCGGCTCGGTACGTTCGCGATGCCGCCCCTGCCGGCGGGGTCGGTGATCGACAAGGTCGTGCTGCGCGTGTCGCACCAGGACGACGACACCGGCCCGGCCCCGCCTCCGCCGGCGGAGCCACCCACGGCCGACCCGCCGAAGCCGCCGGCCCCGCCGACCGCCGCACTGACCGTCTCCGGCACCGGCACCGCCTGCGACGCGGTGCACGTCCTGACGAGCCATCAGGAGCGGTTCGGTGTCGACCTGGTGGACCTCGGCGCCTGCGGGGTGACCACGGGCGACCAGGTGTCCGCGCTCGTGGTCGACTACGCGGCGACCTTGGGCGCGGGCAGTACCGGCGCCGAAGCCCGACTCGACGGCGTCGAGCTCGACGTCGTGGTCCGGGCCCCGTCCATCCGGGCCCTGTCCGGCTGCCTCACCGCGGGCCGCGGCTGCGCGGTGCTGAGGTCGACCGACGACGCCGACACGGCCACCGATCACAGCCGCCTGGTGATCAACGGCACCGTCTACGCGCCGACCGGCGCCGTCGACCTGTCGATGGCCCAGGTCGGCTCGCAGGTCGTCACCCGCGGCATCATCGCCCGGACCATCGAGCTCGGCATCGCCCCGGCCCCCGGCTACCTCCGGCCGGTGATCGGAATCCCGCCGGAGCCGGTGCAGTTCACGACCTACCCGGCCGTGAGCGCCCGGCCGACCTCGGTCACGGCGGTCACCGGGTTCACGGCCCCGGCCCCGGGCGCTCCGGTCGACCTCGCGGACGCCGCCGTCCCCGGCGGTGGCCGGGCGTCCCTCACGCTCGGCGGCTACGCCCCGCCGGCGCCGGCCATCACCCGGCCGCTCGACCACGCCGCGCTCCAGGTGACGCACCACGAGAGCGGCGACGTGGCGTCGGTGAAGGTGTCGGTGGACTTCACCGGCAGCACCTGCAGCGGCGTCGACCGGGCACCGGCCCTCCCGGTCCGACCCGGCTCGGACGGCCCCGTGACCGACCGGATCGACCTGACGGCGTGCGGCCTGACCGAAGCCTCCCAACTGGCCGGGCTGACCGTGACCTGCATCGTCACCGCCGGGAGCAGCGGCGCGACCGAACACCTCGGCGGCACCCGGATCGACCTGCTGTCCGGCCCGCTGCTGCGGGCCGCCGTGTCCTTCGACGGCCACGCCGCCACCGTCAAGCAGTGGAGGGTCCTGCCATGAGCGAGCGCACCACCCCGGAGGCCACCCGGCCCGGTCCGGGTTCCGCAGTCATCGACCACCTGCTCGGCGAGCTGTGGCAGCGGGGCGGCAGCGACCTGCTGCTCACCGCCGGCTCGGCGCCGTTCCTGCGCGTCGACGGCGCCCTGCGACCGGTCGAGGGCGCCCCGCTGACCGAAACCGAGGTCGATCGCCTGGTGACCGGGGTGCTGGGTGGGGAACTCACGGACCGGTTCCGCCGCGAGAAGCAGGTCGACTTCGCGTTCAGCTGGGGCGAGCGGGCCCGGCTGCGCGGGAACGCCTTCGTGCAGCGCGGCGCGTCGGCGCTGGCGCTGCGGATCATCCCGTACGACGTGCCGTCCTGCGAGCAGCTCGCGCTCCCGGCGGTGGTCGCCGGGTGGGCGGGCCTGCCGCGCGGGTTCGTGCTGGTCACCGGGCCGACCGGGTCGGGGAAGTCGACCAGCCTGGCGGCGCTCCTCGACCACGTCAACCGGCACCGGCCGGCGCACATCCTCACCATCGAGGACCCGATCGAGTACCTGCACCACCACAAGCGCTCGGCGGTCAACCAGCGCGAGATCGGCACCGACACCGACTCGTTCCCTGCCGCGCTGCGCTCGGCCCTGCGCGAGGATCCCGATGTCCTGCTCCTCGGCGAGATGCGCGACCCGGAGAGCATCTCCGCGGCCCTGACCATCGCCGAGACCGGGCACCTGGTGCTCGCCACCCTGCACACCAACGACACGGCGCAGACCCTGGACCGAATCGTCGACGTGTTCCCGGCCGCACAACAGCCGCAGATCCGGCTGCAGTTGGCGCACACCCTGGTCGGTGTCCTGAACCAGACGCTGGTCCCCCGGATCGGCGGGGGCCGGGTGGCCGCCTTCGAGGTGCTGGTGGGCACGCCGGCGATCCGCAACCTGATCCGCGAGGGCAAGACCCGCCAGATCCGCAACCTGATCGCGACCGGCCACCGCGACGGCATGCAGACCCTGGAGACCGGCCTCAACGTGCTCGTCGCGACAGGCACCGTCGCCTACGAGGAGGCCGTGCGGCACACGGCCCACCCGGAGGACGTCCGGCGCCCGCCCGCCCCGGCCGGCCACGGCTGACATCCCGACGCGCTGCTCCGCCCGAGCCAGGTGGGCGGACGCGACGGGAAGGCGGAGGGCGCCCGGCCCGATCCGTGATCACCGGACCATCACTGTCCGTACACTGACCGATACGGTACGTAGTGATCCGGTCCCTCACCGTGCGGGGCCCGACGAAAGGGCGCAGCCATGCCATCGGCCATGCAGAAGAAGACCACGACACCTCCACCGGCGCGGCGGCTGGCCGCCGCGGCCGTAGCGCTGGGCTCCTGCCTCGCGCTGGCCGTCCCGGCGGGCAGCGCCGGCGCGGCGGCGCCCGCCGAGGCGGTGCAGACCGTGTTCTTCGGCGACTCCTACACCGCCAACTTCGGCATCGCCCCCCTCAACCACATCGACAAGCCCGAGGGCTGGTGCTTCCAGGCAACCGAGAACTACCCCGCCGTCGCCACCCGGCAGCTGGCGGACCAGGGCATCACACTCCGCGTCCAGGCGGACGTCTCCTGCGGCGGCGCCCTCGTCCACCACTTCTGGCAGAAGCAGGAACTGCTGCCCGGCAGCGGCCTGACGGTCCCGGCGCAGCAGGACGCGCTCAAGGAGGACACCCGGCTGGTCGTGGGCAGCATGGGCGGCAACACGCTGGGTTTCAGCAGCATCCTCAAGCAGTGCTCCGCCAAGCTCCGGGACCAGGCCCTGGTGCCCGGCGCACCGGTCGACCCGGACTCACCGGCCGGCGAGTGCAAGGACTTCTTCACCTCGGGCGACGGGAAGGCATGGCTCGATTACAAGCTCGAGCAGGTCGGGTACGAGCTGGAGGAGATGCTCCTGCGTGCGAGCTACCGCTCCCCGGGCGCCGAGCGCGTCCTGGTCGGCTACCCCCGGCTCGTACCCCAGGACACGGTCAAGTGCCTGACCGCGGCCCCCGGTCAGACGGACCTGCCGTTCGCCGACATCCCCGCCGACGCGCTGCCCGTCCTCGACCAGGCCCAGAAGCGGCTGGACGACGTCATGAAGCAGGCCGCCGCCGACGACGGCGCCGATTTCGTGGACCTCTACGAGCACACCGGGAGCACCACCGCGTGCGACGGCGCGAACCGGGGCATCGGCGGCCTGCTGGAGAAGTCCGAGCTCGAACTCCTCGGCCAGGCGATCCCGTGGTACGCCCACCCCAACGAGAAGGGCCGCGACATCCAGGCCCGGAAGGTCGCCGACAAGATCGCGGAGGTCCTCAACCGCTGACCGGGCCACGCACCCCCGCACCCGAAGGACTCCGGCTCACGTGGGTCAGCCGCGTGCTCGCACCCGGTGAGGTACTCGTCCGGGCGGGGGACCGGGCGGGGCTCGGGCGGCTCGCCTTCCGGCTGATCGCCCGGTGGCGCGCTACGGTCCGAGTCCGGCCGGCCCCGGCCGGAGTTGATGACGGTCCGTCACGGTCCTGGCGCCCGCGTCGGGTCCGATCCGCTCCGGCGCCGGCTGTTCCGGGCGGGCCGCCGTGCCGCCGGAGGGCGCCGTGCGCATCCTGCTCCTCGCCAGTGCGTTCAACAGCCTGACCCAGCGCATCCACTGCGACCTGCGCGAGCAGGGCCACACCGTCGGCGTGGAGCTGATCCCCGGCCGGGAGCCTCCGGCCGCCGCTGTCGAACGCTTCGCCCCCGACCTGCTGGTGGCGCCGATGCTCACCCGGGCGGTCCCCGAGGACGTCTGGCGCCACCACCCCGTACTGATCGTGCACCCCGGCCCGCCCGGCGACCGCGGGCCCTCCGCACTGGACTGGGCGATCACCGACGGCGCCGCCGCCTGGGGCGTCACGGTGCTCCAGGCCACCGCCGAGATGGACGGCGGGCCGGTCTGGGCGTCCGTACCGTTCGCCGTCCGGCCCTGCGACAAAAGCGAGCTGTACCGCACCGAGGTCGCCGACGCGGCCGCCGAGGCCGTCGCGCTCGCGGTCGAACGCTGGGCCGGCGGCTCCTTCGTCCCCGCCGCGGGCGCCACCGGCCCGCTGCGCCCGTACCACGCGCAGGAGTTCCGCCGGATCGACTGGGCGGTGGACGGCACCGGGGACGTGCTGCGCCGGCTGCGCGCCGCGGACTCCCAACCCGGCGTGCTGGACGTGCTGTTCGGCCGCGAGTACTACCTGCACGGCGGCCACCGGGAGGACCGGCTCCGGGGCGAGCCGGGCGCCCTGCTGGCGACCAGGGACGGCGCGCTCTGCCGGGCCACCGCGGACGGCGCGGTGTGGATCCCGCAGCTGCGCCCGCGCCGGGAGCCGGGCGGCCCGGCGACGTTCAAGCTGCCCGCCGCCCACGTGCTCGGCGACGCCCTCACCGGGGTGCCCGAGGTGCCGGTGACCCCGGCCGCGGCGGCCTGCCGGGACACCTGGTCCGAGCTGCGCTACCGGGAGCGGGCCGACGTCGGATACCTCGAATTCGCCTTCCCTGGCGGGGCGATGAGCACCGGGCAGTGCGAACGACTGCTGGCCGCCTACCGCGCGGCGTGCGAACGGCCGACCGCGGTCCTGGTGCTCGGCCCGGCCCGGGACTTCTTCTCCAACGGCATCCACCTGAACGTGATCGAGGCCGCCGCGGACCCGGGCGAGGAGTCCTGGCGGAACATCAACGCCATGGACGACCTGGTGGAGGCGGTGCTGACCACCGAGAAGCCGACCGTCTCGGCGCTGGCGGGCAACGCCGCGGCCGGCGGCCTGATGCTCGCCCTCGCCGCCGACGAGGTGTCGTGCCGGGCCTCGGCGGTGCTCAACCCGCACTACCGGCTGATGGGCCTGTACGGCTCCGAGTACTGGACCCGCACGCTGCCCCGGCGGGTCGGCGAGGAACAGGCCCGGCGGCTGACCGGGGCCGCACTGCCGGTCGGCGCGCACGAGGCCGCCCGACTGGGGCTGGTCGACCGGGTGCGGGACGACGGCACCGCGGGGTTCCGGGCCTGGGTGGAGCGGGAGGCGGCGGCGCTGGCCGCCGAACCCGAGCTCACCGAGCGGTTGCTCGCCAAGAAGCAGCGCCGGTCCGCCGAGGAGCGGGAGCGGCCGCTGGCGGCCTACCGGGCGCACGAACTGGCCCGGATGCGGGAGACCTTCTTCGACCCCGACGCGCCCTACCACGCGCTGCGGCGGGCGTTCGTGCACCGCACCCCCGCCGCCGGAACACCGGAGCACCTGCGGGGCCAGGCACCGCGGCGGCCCGGAGAGCCGGGGCCGGCTCCGGTGGGGCTCGGTGACGCGACCGAAGTTCGGGTGCGACCGGTCACCGCGATGGTGTGGGATGCGGGGACATGACGATCGTTCTGAACGAGCCCGGGGCCGGCGGGCTGACCGATGCCGTGGACGCGCTCCGCGCCTGGCAGGACGACCGGAGGCCGCTGCAGCTCCATCCGGGGGACCTCGGCTGGGCCTGGGCGCCGGGCGCGGAGCGGCTGGCCACGGCCGCCCGTACCTGGAGTGCCGGCGGGCGGGTCGTCGCCGTCGGATACCTGGACGCCCCTGATGTGCTGCGCCTGACGACCGCGCCGGACCTGAGCCGGGACGAGGCGCTGGCGCGCCGGCTGGAAGCCGGACGAGCCGTGGACGCCGTTCCGCCGCGACCTCTCCGAGCCGGTCGAGGCGTCCGGGCTGCGGATCGAGGTGGCCGGCCCGGGGACGGCGGAGGTGCGGACCGCGGTGCACCGCTCGGCGTTCGGCAGCCCGAGGTTCACCGAGGAGGTCTGGCACGTCCTGGCGGCCGGGCCGGTCTACGCCGACGCCCGCTGCCTGATCGGCTACGACCACCGGGACAACGCGGTGGCCGCCGTGACGGTGTGGCCGGCCGGCGCCGGCAGGCCCGGCCTGCTCCCCCGCCGCCCGGGGTCAGCCGGTGGAGCGGGCGTGACGGGGACGCCCGGTGTCCTCGCCCCGGCTCCGTGCGACCGCGGCCCGCGCGCCGCGATGGCGCGGGTCACGGCCGGGAGCCGTGGCGGTCACGACGGCCGCGAGCACGAGCGGGGCCAGCAGCAGCACCGTGGTGGTGGTCATGCGCACCTCCGGAGATCGACCGTTACGTGACCATCGACTGCCCCCACCGGCGGAGAACATGTCGGCGTACGCACGGGTTCACCCCACCGGCCCACCCGGTACGGCGAGAGGCCGCCCCCGCGCGCGGTGCGGGGGCGGCCTCTCGGCGAGCAGTTGGGATCAGGCGTCGATGACGCCCGCGCCCAGCAGGCCGAACAGCAGGAAGCCGATGATCAGGCGGTACACCACGAAGGCGTTGAAGGAGTGCTTGGCGATGTACTTCAGCAGCCAGGCGATCGAGGCGTAGGCCACCACGAAGGACACCAGGGTGCCGACGGCCAGCGGGGCGATGCCGACGCCGCCGCCGGTCGCGTCCTTGAGCTCGTACAGGCCGGCGCCGGTCAGGGCGGGGATGGAGAGGAAGAACGAGAGGCGGGTCGCCGCCACCCGGTCCAGGTCACGGATCAGCGCGGTCGACATGGTGGCGCCCGAGCGGGAGAAGCCGGGGAAGAGCAGCGCGAGGATCTGCGAGGAGCCGACGATCATGGCGTCGGCGAGCGTGATGTCCGCCTCGCCGCGCCGGTGGCGGCCCATCTGGTCGGCGCACCACATCACGATGCTGCCGGCGATCAGCGAACCGGCCACCACCCACAGCGAGGCCAGCGGCCCGTCGATGAGCGGCTTGGCGGCCAGGCCGACGACCACGATCGGGATGGTGGCGTAGATGACCCACCAGGCGAACTTGTAGTCGTGGTTGGCGCGTTCGGAGCGGTTGACGATGCCCCGGCCCCAGGCGGTGACGAAGCGGAGGATGTCCTTGAAGAAGTACAGCAGCACCGCGGCGATCGCGCCGACCTGGATGACGGCGGTGAAGCCGACCACCGCCTTGTCGTCGACGGGGATCCCCATCAGCCCTTCGGTGATCTTCAGGTGTCCGGTCGAGGAGATCGGGAGGAACTCCGTCACTCCTTCCACGATGCCGAGGATGACGGCCTGGCCGACACCGATTGCGCTCATCTGAAATGTCCTCGCGGTGGTCTGAACGGTCGGAAATGCAGTGCCCAGCGCACGGCAGAGTCGGCCGGACGGCCACGGCTGCGTCTACAGGCTTGTAGATGCTAGGGGATGAAGATGTCGGCCCGCACCGCCGGGTACCACCGGGCCGCACCCTCGGGTGCGGCCCGGGGCCCGACAGCCCGTCCGGTCAGCCCTCGGTGGACCGCGCCCAGAGGTTGAGACCCGCGTCGGTCGCGTACTTGTCGATCTCGGCGAGCTCCTCCTCGGTCAGCTCGGGGCCCTGGATCGCGGCGACGTTGGTCTCCAGCTGCGCCACCGAGGAGGCGCCGATCAGCGCCGAGGTCATCCGGGGGTCGCGCAGCAGCCACTTCAGGGCGAGCTGGGCCAGCGACTGACCGCGGCCGGCGGCGACCTCGTTGAGCTTGTTCAGCTTGTGCCGGGTCTCCTCGGTGAGCGCCGCCGGGTCCAGCGACTTGCCCTGCGCGGCGCGGGAGCCGGCCGGGATGCCCTGGAGGTAGCGGTCGGTCAGGATGCCCTGCGCGAGCGGCGCGAAGCCGATGCAGCCGGCGCCCTCCTCGGCCAGCACGTCGAGCAGGCCGTCGTCCTCGATCCAGCGGTTGAGCATCGAGTACGAGGGCTGGTGGATCAGCAGCGGCACGCCCAGGTCGCGCAGGATGGCGGCGGCCTCGCGGGTCTTCTCGGCGTTGTACGAGGAGATGCCGGCGTAGAGCGCCTTGCCCTGCCGGACCGCGGAGGCGAGCGCCCCCATGGTCTCCTCCAGCGGCGTCTGCGGGTCGAAGCGGTGCGAGTAGAAGATGTCCACGTAGTCCAGGCCCATCCGCCGCAGCGACTGGTCCAGGCTGGCCGTCAGGTACTTGCGCGAGCCCCACTCGCCGTACGGGCCGGGCCACATGTCGTAGCCGGCCTTGGTGGAGATGATCAGCTCGTCCCGGTACGGGTGGAGGTCGGCGGCCAGGTGCCGGCCGAAGTTGGCCTCGGCGGAGCCGTACGGCGGGCCGTAGTTGTTGGCCAGGTCGAAGTGGGTGATCCCGAGGTCGAAGGCGCGGCGCAGGATGGCGCGCTGGGACTCCAGGGTGCGGTCGTCCCCGAAGTTGTGCCACAGGCCGAGCGAGATCTCCGGCAGCTGGAGGCCGCTGCGGCCGCTGCGGCGGTACTGCATGGACCCGTCGTAGCGGTCCTCGGCGGCCCGGTAGGGGGCGGTGGTCATCAGTGCCTCCAGAAGAGATTTGTTTCGTTCAAGAACATATCGGATCGGGCAGCCCACCCCAAGCTGCGAGTCCACCACGCCCCCACCGGCCCGCTCCACCGGGCGCGCCGGACCGGGCCGGCCCGCGCGCCGGACGGGGGCGGCGGGGGCGCGCCGGACCGGGGGCGGGTGCGGGCGCCGCGTAAGCCCCGCCTAGGCTGGGCCCGAAGCAAAACGGACGAAACCGGACCGCGGCCCGGGCCCGACCGACGCAGCACGAGGAAAGCAGGACGCGCCGATGGGCGACGGCATGGCAGGCATGCACCACCACGGAGGGGACCCGCTCGGCCCGTTCACCCTCTCCGCCAGCCTCGGCTGGTCACCCGACTGGCCGTTCCTGATCGGCGCCCTGCTGGCCCTCGGCCTCTACCTCGGCGGCGCCGTCCGGCTCTGGCGCCGCGGCGACCGCTGGCCGATCGGCCGGGCCGTCGCCTGGGTCGCGGGCATCGGCTCGATCGGCCTGGTGACCTGCACCGGGCTGAACGACTACGGCATGGTGCTATTCAGCGCCCACATGATCCAGCACATGGTGCTGAGCATGCTCTCGCCGATCCTGCTGCTGCTCGGCGCCCCGATCACGCTCACCCTGCGCGCGCTGCGCCCGGCCCGCAAGGGCAGCGGCCGCGGGGCGCGCGAGCTGGTGGTGGCGCTGCTGCACAGCCGGTACATCCGGGTGGTCTCGCACCCGGCCTTCACCATTCCGCTGTTCGTCGCCAGCCTGTACGCGCTGTACTTCAGCCCGCTGTTCGACTTCCTGATGAAGTACCGCCTCGGGCACATCGTGATGATGGTCCACTTCCTGGCGGTCGGCCTGCTGTTCTTCTGGCCGATCATGGGCGTGGACCCGGGCCCGCACCGGCCCGGCTTCGTGATGCGGATCATCGAGCTGTTCATGGGGATGCCGTTCCACGCGTTCTTCGGCGTCGCGGTGATGATGGCCACCCACCCGCTGGTCACCACCTTCAGCGCCGGGTCCGCGCCGCCCGGCACCGACCTGCTGAACGACCAGAAGATCGCCGGCGGCATCACCTGGGCGTTCGGCGAGATCCCGACCGCGATCGTGCTGATCGCCCTCACCCTGCAGTGGGCGAAGTCCGAGGAACGGCAGGCCCGCCGCCGCGACCGCGCGGCCGACCGGGACGGGGACGCCGAGCTGGTCGCCTACAACGCCTACCTGGCCTCGCTGGACAAGCGCGGCCGGCAGGCGACCGAGGCCGGCTGAGCGCAGCCCGTACCCCACCTCCGCCGGGCCCCGGCCGACCCTCTGCCCGAGGGCCGGCCGGGGCCTTCGCCGTCGCGGCGGCGCGACCGGGTACCGGTCAGCCGATGCCCTGGCGGTCGGGCCGCAGGGCGAAGGCCCGGTCCTCCGGGTCGCCGACGTTCGCCGCGACCGCCCTCACCAGCAGCTCGCGCTGGGCCCGCAGCGGCGGGCGGTGCGGCTCGGGCGCGATCCGGAGCAGGTCGTCCAGGGCCGCCGCGAGCCGCCGGGTGACCTGGGGGTGGGCGGCGCCGCAGAGCCGGATCTCGGTGAAGGCCAGGTCGACGGTGTCCGCCCAGCCCGCCACCGGCTGCACCAGCCGGACCCGGCCCGCCCGGTCGCGGTAGCGGAGCTCGCCGAAGGACTCGGCCGCCAGCACCGCGGTCAGCTGGTAGATC
The DNA here is from genome assembly GCF_040304075.1 of Kitasatospora sp. NPDC094015. NCBI lineage: Bacteria > Bacillati > Actinomycetota > Actinomycetes > Kitasatosporales > Streptomycetaceae > Kitasatospora > Kitasatospora sp. NPDC094015. The sequence continues at coordinate 100,486 of NZ_JBEOUL010000015.1, read as the reverse complement.
CGGTCGATGGCCTGGACGGCCGTGGTGGGGTCGTTGACCGCCGGGGAGAGCGCCCGGATGGCGATGTCCACCAGCTGCCGGAACCCGAAGCTGAGGTCCTGGTGCATGGTGCGGTCGACGCCGACGTTCAGCGCGGCCGCGATCCGGCGCGGACGCGGGGCGCCGGCGCCGGTCACCACCACGGTGGGGGTGCCGGGGGCGATGAAGTCCCCGATCCGCGGCACCAGGCGGAGCACCACGTCGTGCCGCCGGGCCACCCGGACCAGCCGGCCGATGTTGACGTCCCGGAGCACCCCGGCGCTGCCCTCGTGCAGCAGGGTGCGACCGCCCTGCGGCCGGCCCGGCTCGGCCTCCTCGGGGGCCAGCCGGTGGTACTGCGTCAGGACGGCGAGCGACTCCCGGGTCACCCGGTCGATCACGTGCGGCACCCGCAGCAACCGCAGGGTGGCCTGGACGTACAGCACGAAGAAGGCGAGGCTCAGCATGACCAGCAGCACGGCCGCGAGGGTCGAGGTGATCGGGACGGACACCGCCTTGGCGGGGTCGGTGGTGTCGTCGTAGGTGAGCTGCACCAGCAGGGTGAAGACGAAGGTGGCCAGGCAGGTCGAGAAGGTCGCCTTGGTGAGCCGGCTGCGGACGTACAGCCGGAGCACCCGGGGGCTGAACTGGCTGGCGGCCATCTGGAGCGACACCAGCGAGATCGAGAACACCACCCCGATGAACGTGAGCATCGCCGAGCTGACCGTGGAGACCACGCTCTTGGCGGCGCCGGTGAAGCGGAGCAGGTCCTCGGCGGACCCGTTCTCCCGGAGCGTCGAGCGGTAGACCTCCTGGTCGAGCCAGTCGGTCAGCCCGGCCAGCAGCACCGCCCCGACGCAGGCGACCAGCGGGGCCACCCAGAACGAGTCCCGCAGGTGCTCGCGCAGCGGGGAGAGCGGCCGGTACCGCCGCTGCCGCCCGGGCTGCCTCGGGGCGGGCCGACGGTCGCTCATGCCCTCACGGTAGGGCCTGGCGATGGGGGGCGCACGGGCGCGTTACACGCGCTCCCTCGCTGGATGGGCTTCCGGCATCCGGGGTTGGCAGGGGCGGTCAACGGCGCAGAATTGGTATCGGTCCGTGCGGGGTGTGTCACGGACCGTACCGGCACAGCGGGAGGGGATCGCATGGGAGCCACGACGACACGGACCTGGGGCACCGTGCTGCGGGACCACCGGGAGGCACAGGGGCTCAACCAGGGGGAGGTGGCCCACCGGATGCACTGCCACCAGTCCATGATCAGCCGCCTGGAGCTGGACAAGAGCCCGCCGACCCGCAGCTGGGCCGAACGGCTGGACGAGATCCTCGGCAGCGGTGGGCAACTTCTGACGGCGTACGAGCTGGTCGCGCCCTACCTCCAGGGGCGGCACCCGCGGTGGGACTGGTTCGAGGAGTTCGTCCGGGCGGAACGGACGGCCCGGTGCATCCGTGAGTTGCAGACGGGGCACGTCTCGGGCCTGTTGCAGACCGAGAGCTACATGCGTGCGCTGTTCGAAGCGCACAATCCGACCGACTCGCCGATCCAGATCGGCGAACGGGTCGCAGCGCGACTCGAACGCCAAGCACTGCTGTCCGGGCCGAAAGCACCGCTGCTGGTCAGCCTGCTGGACGAGGCCACCCTACGGCGGGTCATCGGTTCACCGGCGGTGATGCGCGAGCAGCTCGAACACCTGCTGACACTGGGCCAGGAGTCCGGCGCCGTGATCCAGGTCCTGCCTTTCGGCGAGGGCGAGGCCACCTGGACGCACATGACGGGCATGATCCTGCTGGAGCTGCCGGACGGGCAGCACCGGATCTACTCGGAGAGCCTGGCCCGCGGACACTTCATCGAGGATGAGGCGGACATCGCCCGGTTCACCGAGGACTACGATCGGATCCGCTCCCACGCCCTACCGAAATCCCGGTCCGAACAGCTGATCCGTCGCATCCTGGAAGGGTTCGATGACCATGCCCCCGCTCCCCGAGCTTCGCAGCACCGTCTGGGTCAAGAGCAGCTACTCGGGCGGCAACAGCGGCAACTGCGTCGAATGGGCCCCCGGGTGCGCATCCCGCGGCGTCGTTCCGGTGCGTGACTCCAAGGATCCGGACGGCCCCGCGCTGACCTTCTCCACCACCGCGTGGGCCGCGTTCACCCGGGCCGTGAAGAGCGGGGAGTTCAGCCGGCCCTGACCACGGGCGGGCGGGGCCAGCTGCGGCCCTCCTTCCGCTCGATGCTGGCGTTCAGCCGGGCGAGCATGCGGGCCAGGTCGGCGATCTCGTCGGCGGGCCAGTCGGCGAGCACCCCGCCGAGGCCGGCGATCGCCCAGTCCCGGTCGGCGTGCAGGCGGCGCAGGCCCTCGTCGGTGATCCGCAGCTTGCGGGCGAGGCCACCGTCCGGGTCCGGGATCCGTTCGACCAGGCCCTGCCGGAGCATGGCTGCGGTCTGCCGGTTGACGGTGGAGGCGTCGAGGGAGAAGGCCTCGGCGAGCCCGCCGATGGTCATCGGCCCCTCGGCCTCGATCCGGCTGAGCAGGGTGTACGCGCTGCGCTCCAGGCGGTCGGCCGGGCCGGTGGTGCGCAGCGCGGCCATCGCCTGGTGGCGGCCGATCAGCATCAGCTCGCGTTCGATCTCGCCGAGCTCCTCGCGCACCGTGTGCTCCTCCGTCTGCTTCCGTCCGCTCCCCGTCAAGGCTATCCCCCGACCATCACCTATGCATCATGCACATCATGTGTACGATACATAATCTGATCTCGTGAGTGGAGAACCCGTGCGCACAAGCTCCCCCGTCCCGCAGCGCAGCGGCACCGTGGTCGCCGTCCTGGCCGGTGCCGGCATCGTCGTCTCGCTGATGCAGACGCTGGTGGTACCGCTGATCCCCGAGCTCCCGCAGCTGCTGCACGCCAGTTCCGCGAACGCCTCCTGGACCATCACCGCGACCCTGCTGGCCGGCGCGGTCGCCACCCCGGTGCTCGGCCGGCTCGGCGACATGTACGGCAAGCGCCGGGTGCTGCTGCTCAGCCTCGGCCTGATGGTGGTGGGCTCGGTGGTGTCCGCGCTCGGCGGCTCGCTGGTGCCGATGGTGGTCGGCCGCGCCCTCCAGGGCTGCGCGATGGCGGTCATCCCGCTCGGCATCAGCATCATGCGCGACGAGCTGCCGCCGGAGCGGATGGGTTCGGCAATGGCGCTGATGAGTTCCTCGCTCGGGGTCGGCGGTGCGCTCGGCCTGCCCGCCGCCGCCGTGCTGGCCCAGCACACCGACTGGCACGTGCTGTTCTGGACCTCGGCCGCCTTGGGCGCGGTGGTGGCGGGCCTGGTGCGGGCGCTGGTGCCGGAGTCGCCGCTGCGCACCGGGGGCCGGTTCGACGTGATCGGCGCGCTGGGCCTGTCGGTCGGGCTGGTCTGCCTGCTGCTGGCCGTCTCCAAGGGCGGTGACTGGGGCTGGACCAGCGGGCCGGTGCTCGGCCTGGCCGCCGCCGCCGTCCTGGTGCTGCTGCTGTGGGGCGCGTGGGAGCTGCGGGCCCCCGGCCCGCTGGTCGACCTGCGCACCAGCGCCCGTCCGCAGGTGCTGATGACCAACCTGGTGTCGGTGGTGGTCGGCTTCGCGATGTACGCGATGTCGCTGATCGTCCCCCAGCTGCTCCAGCTGCCCGCCGCCACCGGGTACGGGCTCGGCCGGTCGATGGTGGAGGCCGGCCTGTGCGTGGCGCCGTCCGGGCTGGTGATGATGGCGGTGTCGCCGCTGTCCGCCCGGCTCTCGGCGCGCAAGGGCCCGAAGGTCTCGCTGTTCACCGGCGCGCTGGTGATCGCACTCGGGTACGCGCTGGCGCTCGTGCTGATGGACCGGGTCTGGGGCGTGGTGCTGTTCGCCTCGCTGATCGGCGCGGGCATCGCGTTCGCGTACGCGGCGATGCCGGCGCTGATCATGTCCGCGGTGCCGGCCTCCGAGACGGCGGCCGCCAACGGGCTCAACAGCCTGATGCGGGCGATCGGCACCTCGACCTCCAGCGCGGTGGTCGGCGTGGTTCTGGCCCAGCTGACGGTGCGGATGGGGCCGGTGGTCCTGCCGTCCGAGCAAGGGTTCCGGGTCGGGTTCATGATCGGCCTCGGCGCCGCGGTGCTGGCCGCCCTGGTGACGCTGGCGATCCCGGCCCGCCGCCCGTCCGGGGCGATGCCCCCGGCGGCTCCGCAGGCCGTCCCCGCCCGAGCGGCGGACCGGGTCTGAGGAGGCAGCGCCGCGCCGTTCCTGCCGTCCGACCTGCCCGTTCAACGGTTGTGTATCGGCTCGCGCCATCCTTGCGCCCACTCAGCAGCACCGGAGGAGGAACAGATGACCACCCCCGCCCAGCCCGCGAACACCAAGGCCCTCGCCCCCAACACCGGCAAGGTCGTGCCCCGCAGGAAGGGCTGGGCGGTCGGACCCATCAGCAACGGCAAGGAGAGGTACGCCCTGCCGGCGGAGTGGCAGAAGGGCGCACTGCACCACAAAATCTCCAAGGAGAAGCTGGCCTCCGTCGCCGAGCAGATCGCCCTCCTCCACAACAGCGAGCCGGGGAAGCTGAAGGATGCCGTGCAAGCCTTCTGGAGGCTCTGCTGGCAGCTGGCCGGGCGGGCGGTCACGGACGCGGTGCGGGACGCGGAGCCGAAGGTCAGCGCCCACCGGCTGCTGTGGAACCTGCCGATCAACCTCTCGCTGGGCCCCCTGAGCCCGGCCACCGACCCCGGCCAGGCCTTCGACCCCGACACCGTGCCCGACCCGCAGACCCCGGGCGGGCGCATGCTGGACGGCGTCAGCGCCAAGCTCCACGAGCTGGAGCAGCGGTGGGACGCGGCGAGCGCCGTCAACGACGGACAGGGCGACTTCAGCACGCCGGCCCTGTGGGAGGATCTGACCACCCTGCTCCGCGCGGCGCACGAGGCGGCCGACCAGACTACCCGCGAAGATCGGCTGCTCTACCCGCCGATGCCGGAGCAGTGGCTCTACGACACCAAATCCCACCTGCGCAAGGGCACCACCGAGTTCCTGGACGCGGCGGTGGGCGAACAGCGCTTCCGGGAGGCCCGGTTGAACGCGCCCTCGATCGAGGCCCACAAGGCCTCCGGGACCGCGCTGGCCACCGCACAGGCCACCACCACCTACCAGGGGAAATCCGTCACCCTGACGGTCACCATCACCGAGGAGGTCCTCCACCACGTCGCCGAGCGCCACACCTTCACCTTCTTCGCGTTCCCCGGTCGGCCCCGCCCCATCACCACCCTGTGGCCGCGCGTCCGCACCTTCGCCGACCTCACCACGACCGCCGGCGAGCTGGCCCCGCACCTGGCCGCCATCTGCCTGGCGCACCTGGTCGGCCTGGAGAGCGCCGACCCGGCGCGGTGGCCGTGGGAGGACATCGAGCTCGTCCAGCAACCGGCCGGCAAGCATTGCGTCTACTTCCACGCCGGCGTCGAGAGCATCGAGGAAGATCCCGCCGGCGTCACCGTCGACATCGCCATCAAGACCTTCGCCCCCAACGGCCCGAGCGGCCCCGGCCTCCTCCGGCCGGACCTGGTCACCATCGGAGAGGCCCTGAAAGCCCGCCCGTAGGAACGGCATCGGCGGCGCCGGGCGAACCCGGCAGCCGTCACGGTGAGCACCGTCGCGGCACCAGGGAGAATCCAGGGTCCGGATCAGGAGTGTCCCCGATGCCGCCCGGGCCCACCGGCGTAGCAGCATCGGGTCCATGACGACCCATCATTCGCCTGCCCCCGGCCGCCGGACCGCCCGGCGGGCGGCGGCCACCGCCTGCGCGGCGGCCGTGCTCGCGCTGCTCGGCACCGCCGTGCCCGCCGCAGCGGCCGACCGGCCCGCGCCCATCCGGCTCACCCTGCCCGCGCCCACCGGGCCGTACCAGGTCGGCGTGAGCGCCCTGCACCTGGTCGACCCGGGTCGGGCCGACCCGTGGCAGCCCGACCACGGCCGGCGCGAGCTGATGGTCAGCGTGTTCTACCCGGCCGCCGGGGCGGGCGGCCGGCCGCAGGCTCCGTACATGCTGCCCGCCGCGGCCGCGCACTTCGACGCGGTGACGGCCGACGACTACCTCCAGCTGGGCGTGCCGGCCGGCCGCGCCGACTGGGCGGCCACCCGGACGCACGTGCGGCAGGACGCGCCGGTGGCGCCCGAGCGGGGCGGGCGGCCGGTGCTGATCTACTCCCCCGGCCTCGGCGAACCGCGCACCTGGGGCACCACGCTGGTGGCCGACCTGGCCAGCCGGGGCTACGTGGTGGTGACCGTCGACCACACGTACGAGGCGCCCGAGGTCCAGTTCCCGGACGGTTCGCTGGCGACCATGGTGGCGCCGGGCGACCCCGACGCGTTCATCCGCAAGGCGCTCGCGGTCCGGGTCGACGACACCCGGTTCGTGCTGGACCGGCTCCACCAGCTGGCCGCCGGGCGGAACCCGGACGCGGACGGGCGGGCGCTGCCCGCCGGGCTCGGCCGGGCGCTGGACCTGTCCGAGGTGGGCATGGTCGGGCACTCGATGGGCGGCACGGCGGCGGCTCTCACGATGGACGCCGACCGGCGGATCGCGGCCGGCCTCGACCTCGACGGCAACCTCACCAACGTCGACGGCTCCCTGATGCCGGTGGCCGAGCACGGGCTGGACCGGCCGTTCCTGCTGGTGGGCAAGGACGGCGAGACCGACACCGGGCCGGGCTGGCAGGCGTTCCGCGCCCACACCCCGGGCTGGACGCGGCAGTTGACGCTGGCCGGGGCGGAGCACGCCTCCTTCACCGACGCCGAGGCGCTGATCCCGCAGCTCGGCCTGGATCCGGAGGTACGGGCCGCCGACATCGGCAGCATCGAACCCGCCGTCGCGATCCGCACCACCGAGGCCTACGTCGCGGCGTACTTCGACCACTGGCTGCGCGGCCGGTGCGGCACCCTGCTGGACGGGCCGTCACCGCTCTACCCGGAGATGGAGTTCGTCGGCTGACCCGCCCGCCGGCCGCCCCCGGTCAGCCCGGCGGGAGGGTGAGCAGGCGGCGCAGCGCCAGCGCGTCCGGGGCGAGGGCGGTCAGCAGGGTGGCGCCGGTGCCGGGGAGGGCGAGCAGGGCGGCGTCCGCCCCGGGTGGCGGGGATGGTGGCGCCGGCAGGCCGACGGTGAGCAGCTGGCCGAGGGTGCGGTGGCCGCCGAGCGCCGCCGGGCCGGACCAGCCGGGGGCGTCCGCGCCGAGGTCGGTCTGCTGGTCGAGCAGCGGGTGGCCGTCCCGGTGGACGGTCAGGCGGGAGGTGAGGCGGCCGGGTGGGGCGCCGCGGGCCCAGTCGTGGTGCCGGCCGAGCACCTGTTCCTCGCGCAGTCGCAACCGGGCCCCGGCGGCGAGGGTGATCCGGGTGGTGAGCACCAGGTGGCTGCCGGCCGCGGCGACCACCGGTTCGGGGAGCCAGTCGAGGCGGGCGCCCTCGCCGACCAGGAGGTCGATCGTGTAGTGGGCCGGGCCGCCGCCGCGGCCGGGCAGGCTGATGGTGGCGGCGGCGCTGGTGACCTGGAGTTCGGCGCCGGGCCGGACGTCGACCCTGAGTGCGAGCCGGTCTCCGCCGAGCGGTGCGGCCATGGTGCCGACCAGGGTGACCCGCCCGCCGCGGGTGCGGCGGATGGCGATCGGTCCGGCGCCGGCCAGCACGGGCAGGGCGGTGCCGCCCCGCCCGTCCGGCTCGGCGGTGATCCGGGCCGTGGCCTCCACCGCGCTGCCGAGCGCGGCGGGATCGGCCGGGCCGGCGGGATCGGCGGGCCCGGCCTCAAGCGTGCTGGTCAACGGCGATCCAGGCGGCCCGGCGGGCGCGGACCCACGCGGCGATCGGCTCGATGCCGTCCGGGGTGGCGAGCGAGCTGAACAGGGTGGGCAGCTCACCGCGCTGGGCGGCGGCGTCGCGGGCCATCACCCCCAGGTCGGCGCCGACCAGCGGGGCGAGGTCGGTCTTGTTGATCACCAGCAGGTCGGAGGTGGAGACGCCGGGCCCGCCCTTGCGCGGGATCTTGTCGCCGCCGGAGACGTCGATCACGAAGATCTGGTGGTCCACCAGGCCCCGGCTGAAGGTGGCGGTGAGGTTGTCGCCGCCGGACTCGACCAGGATCAGGTCCAGCGGCCCGAGCGCGTCCTCAAGCTCCTCGACGGCCTCCAGGTTGGCGGAGATGTCGTCACGGATCGCGGTGTGCGGGCAGCAGCCGGTCTCCACGGCGATGATCCGCTCGGGCGGCAGGACGGCGTTGCGGAGCAGGAACTCGGCGTCCTCGGTGGTGTAGATGTCGTTGGTGACGACGGCGAGCGAGAGTTCGTCGCGCAGCACCCGGCAGAGCGCGGCGACGGTGGCGGTCTTGCCGGAGCCGACCGGCCCGCCCAGTCCGATCCGCAGGGCGCGCGGCCGGTCGCCGCCGGTCCGGTGGGCGGCGCTCCAACTGTGGTGCGCGGGGGCGTCGTGGGGGTCGACGTGGTCACGATGCAAAGAGTCGTACCTTCCAGGAGGCGTGCTGCTCGGCGTGGATGTCGAGCAGGGGGGCCGAGGCGGCGGGCAGCTGTCCGGCCCGGGCGGCGTCGACGGCCTCGGCCGCGACCGCGGCCAGCTGCGGGCCGAGCCGGGCCAGTACGGCCGCGACCCGGTAGGGGTCCAGGCCGAGCAGCCGGACGCAGGCGGTGGCCGGCCCGTTGACGCTCTCGTACGCGGCGAGCTCGGCCGCCTGTTCGGGGGTGAGGCCGGCGGCGTGCGCGGTGACGCCGAGGACGATCGGCTGGTGGGCGCCGCGGGGGTGCAGGGCGTGCAGCCGGTCGAGGGCGGGGTGCGGCCAGGCGGCCCGGGCGGCGCGCAGCAGTTGGCGGCCCAGGCGCCGGCTGGTGGCGCGCTGGGCGGGTGAGGGGGTGCGGGCGTCGGCCTGCCGGTCGAGGTCGGTGAGCTCGCCGCCGGCCGCGGCGGCGGCCGCGAGGGCGGCGGCGACCAGCCCGGCGGTGTGCAGGCGGCCGGTGAGGAAGGCCGCCAGGCTCTCGGCGTCGTGGATCCGGCCGGCCTTGACGGCGGCCTCGGCGCCGCCGGAGTGGGCGTGGCCGCCGGCCGGGAAGCGCCCGTCGGCGAGCAGCAGGAGCGCGGACATCAGAACAGGAAGTACCGCTGCGCGAGCGGCAGTTCGGTGGCGGGCGCGGGGGTGACGACCTCGCCGTCGATGGTGACGGTGAAGGTGTCGGGGTCGACCCGGACGTCGGGCCGGGCGGCGTTGTTGACCATGTGGTCCTTGGTGACGCCGCGGGTGTTGCGGATCGCCCGGAACTGCTTGCCGAGGCCGAGCCGGTCGGGGAGGCCGTCGTCCAGGGCCGCCTGGGCGGTGAAGTTGAAGGAGTTGCGGGCCGGTGCGCGGCCGGTGGCGCCGAACATCGGCCGGGGCAGCATGGGTTGGGGGGTCGGGATGGAGGCGTTGGCGTCGCCGGCCTGGGCCAGCGCGATCTGCCCGCCCTTGAGCACCAGGTCCGGTTTGACGCCGAAGAAGGCCGGTGACCAGAGCACCAGGTCGGCGAGCTTGCCGGGCTCCACCGAGCCGATCTCGTGGTCCAGGCCCTGCGCCACGGCCGGGTTGACGGTGTACTTGGCGACGTAGCGCCGGGCCCGGTGGTTGTCGGCGCGGCCGTCGCCGGGCAGCGCGCCGCGGCGGAGCTTCATCACGTGGGCGGTCTGCCAGGTGCGCATCACCACCTCGCCGATCCGGCCCATCGCCTGGGAGTCGGAGCTGATGATGGAGATCGCGCCGAGGTCGTGCAGCACGTCCTCGGCCGCGATGGTGGACGGGCGGATCCGGGACTCGGCGAAGGCCAGGTCCTCGGGCACGTGCGGGCTGAGGTGGTGGCAGACCATCAGCATGTCGAGGTGCTCGGCCACCGTGTTCACGGTGTGCGGGCGGGTCGGGTTGGTGGAGCTGGGCAGCACGTTCGGCTGGGAGACCACGGTGATGATGTCGGGTGCGTGGCCGCCGCCCGCGCCTTCGGTGTGGTAGGCATGGATGCCCCGGCCGGCGATCGCCGCGAGCGTGTCGGCGACGAAGCCGGCCTCGTTCAAGGTGTCGGTGTGGATCGCCAGTTGGGCGCCGGTGAGCTCGCAGACCCGCAGGCAGGCGTCGATCGCGGCGGGGGTGGCGCCCCAGTCCTCGTGGATCTTGAAGCCGAGCGCGCCGCCGCGCAGCTGGTCGTGCATGGCCGCGGTGTTGACGGTGTTGCCCTTGCCCAGCAGGCCGATGTTGAGCGGCAGGTCGTCCAGCGCGGCGAACATCCGGGCCAGGTGCCAGCCGCCGGGCGTGACGGTGGTGGCCTTGCTGCCCTCGGCCGGGCCGGTGCCGCCGCCGATCAGGGTGGTGATGCCGGAGCCGAGCGCCTCGTCGGCCAACTGCGGTGCGATGAAGTGGACATGGGCGTCGATCGCGCCGGCGGTCAGGATCCGTCCGTTGCCGGAGATGACCTCGGTCTCCGGGCCGATCACCAGGGCGGGGTGCACGCCGTCCATGGTCTCCGGGTTGCCGGCCTTGCCGAGTGCGGTGATCCGGCCGTCCCGGATGCCGATGTCGGCCTTGACCACGCCCCAGTGGTCGAGCACCACCGCGCCGGTGATCACGGTGTCCGGCGCGCCCTCGGCGCGGCCGGTGCGGGCCTGGCCCATCGACTCGCGGATCACCTTGCCGCCGCCGAAGACCGCCTCATCGCCGCCGGCGCTGCGGTCCTCCTCGATCTCGATCAGCAGGTCGGTGTCGGCCAGCCGGATCCGGTCGCCGGTGGTGGGGCCGTAGAGGTCGGCGTAGCGCTCGCGGGACAGCCGCAGGGCGTACCGGTCAGCCATCGAGGCCTCCGGCGACCTCGCCGCGCAGCCCGTGCACCTCGCGCCGGCCGCCGATCGGGATCAGCTCGACCTCCACCGGGATGCCCGGCTCGAAGCGGACGGCGGTGCCGGCGGGGATGTTCAGGCGCAGCCCGTACGCGGCCCGGCGGTCGAACTCCAGGCCGGGGTTGGACTCCGCGAAGTGGTAGTGCGAGCCGACCTGCACGGGCCGGTCGGCGGCGTTCACGGCGGTGAGCCTGGTCACCGGGCGGTCGGCGTTGAGGCCGATCCCGCCCTCGCCGTACAGGATCTCACCGGGCGTCACAGGATCGGCCCGTGCACGGTGACCAGCTTGGTGCCGTCCGGGAAGGTGGCCTCGACCTGCACGTCGGGGATCATCTCGGCGATGCCCTCCATGACGTCCTTGCGGCCCAGCACGTGCCGGCCCGACTCCATCAGCTCGGCGACGCTGCGGCCGTCGCGGGCGCCCTCCAGCACGTGCGAGGTGATCAGTGCGACCGCCTCGGGGTGGTTCAGGCGCAGGCCGCGGGCCTGCCGGGCCCGGGCCACGTCGGCGGCCACGTGGATGAGCAGACGCTCCTGCTCGTGCGGGGTGAGCTTCATCGGCGGACCTCGGGTAGGGCGTCAGGATCCTGCGGGCACGGCACTGTGCCCGGACGGCCTCGGGCGCGCAGGTTCGACCGGGCGGACGGTCGGGGCGCACGGGCTGCGTCGCCCGGCGGACCGTCCCGGCCCTGCACAACAGGAGGGTGGAACTCGCGGTTACGGTAGCCGACGAACTTCCGCCCTCCCAGGGCCCGGCGGCCGGATGGCGGGGAATTTACCCAGACTTGCCACGACCCTGGGGTGGCGGTCGGAGAACGAAACACTCACCCGCCGGCGGCGGCCGCCTCGATCCCGTCGAGCAGGACGGCGAGCCCTGCGGCGAAGGTGGCCCTGGCCTCCCGCTCAGGGTAGGGCACGTCGTCCCCCGGCGCACCGGGCCGGTCGGGCCGGTAGGAGGCCGCCCGGTCCTGTTCGAGGGCGCCGAGCAGCGGGTAGCGGTCGGTGAAGTCCGGTGCGACCTCGGCGAGTCGGGACGCCCGGCTGAACCACCACTCCTCGTCGGACACCCCGGTCGCCGCGGCCGCCTGCCGGGTCTCGGCGACCGCACCGGCGGCGCCGCGCACGTAGTTGACCAGGGTGCCGGTGATCCGGCGCAGCCGCTCCCCGCTCAGGCCGGTGCCGCGCAGCGCCCCGAGCAGCGCCTCCAGCATCCGGTACTCGCCCGGCCCGAGCACCGGGCGGGCCTGCGAGACCTGGAGCACCCAGGGGTGGCGCAGGTAGCAGGCCAGGCCGTCCTCGGCCCAGGCGGTGACGGCCGGGCGCCAGCCGGCCCCGTCCGGGTAGCGCTCCGCGAGCTCGGCCAGCACCTGGTCGTACATCAGGTCCAGCAGCTCGCTCTTGCCGGGCACGTAGGTGTAGAGCGCCATCGCGGTGGTGCCGAGGCGCTCGCCGACCGCCCGCATGGAGAGAGCGGCCATGCCCTGGGCGTCCGCGATCCCGACCGCCGCGCCGACGATGGCGTCCACGCTCAGCCCGGGGCGGCGGCCGGGGCGCGGGCGCGGGTCGTCGGCGGGTGCGCCGGCGCGCCACAGCAGGGCCATCGAACGTCGGGGGTCGCCCTGCCCGGCGAAGACCACCACCACTATCTCCTTATGGCGTAAAGTATTGCTTCCGATCCCGTTCCTTACGGCATAAAGATATCAGGAGGGCCCCATGCAGCAGCTGCCCGTCTCCTCGGTGCGGGTCGCCGGACTCCGGCTGGTCACCCCGCGGATGCTGCGGATCACCTTCACCGGCGACGACCTGGCCGCGCTGCCCGACCACTGGCCCGACCAGCAGGTCAAGCTCTGCTTCCCGCCGCCGGGCCGGCCCGCCCCGGTGCTGCCGGCCGCCGATCCGGACGGCGACCCGATGCGCTGGTACCAGGCCTTCCTGGCGATCCCCGAGGACAGCCGGCCGGCGATGCGCGGCTTCACGATCCGCGCCCGGCGCCCCGAACGCGGCGAGCTGGACATCGACTTCGTCCTGCACGGCGACACCGGACCGGCCGGCCGCTGGGCGCTGACCGCGGCCGTCGGCGACACCCTCGGCATGGTCGGACCCTCCGCCGCCTACGCCCGACCCCTGCCCGCCGCCGACTGGCTGCTGCTGGCGGGCGACGAGACGGCCCTCCCCGCCGTCTCCACCCTGCTCGAAGCCTTGCCCCCCGGCGCCCCGGCGATCGCCTTCCTGGAGGTGGCCGACCCGGCCGAGCAGCAACCCCTCGACACCCGGGCCGACCTCACCGTCCACTGGCTGCACCGGGACGGCCGGCCCGCCGGTCACGGCACCGCCCTGCTCGACGCGGTGCGCGCGGCCGCACTCCCGGCCGGCACCGGCAGCGCCTGGCTGGCCGCCGAGGCGGGCACCGCCCGGGCGCTGCGCCGGCACCTGGTCGGGGAACGCGGCCTGGCCAAGCGGTCGGTGGAGTTCGCCGGCTACTGGCGCCTCAGCCTCACCCAGGACGACGCACCCACCGCCGAGGATCTCGCCGAGGCCCGCGAGCGACTGGCCGACGCCCAGGGGTGACCCGCACCGCGGGCCCGCCACCAGCAGCGGTGGATCACCGTCCAGCAGAATGGGGGGCATGGATCCCGTGGGCGCGTCGGCGCTGATCGACCAGGCCCTCGCGGCCACCCGCCGGCACGACGAGCAGGCCGCCGGCGACCTGCTCGACCAGGTGGCGCAGGACGGGCCGGCGGCGCTGCGCCTGGGCACCGGGCTGCTGTTCGACCCCGACCCCACCGAGCGGGCGGTCGGCTGCCGGCTGCTGCGGCGCGCGGGCGACCAGCACGAGGAGGTCCGCCCGCCGGCCGCCGCCCGGCTGCTCGCCGCCCTCCCGGACGAGACCGATCGGACCGTCCGCCGGCTCGCCGTCGAGGCGCTCGGCGCGACCGCCGACGAGCGCGCGGCACCGCTGCTGGTGGCGCTGGCCGACGACGCCGATCCCGGGCTGCGCGAGGCGGTGGCGGGGGCGCTGGCGTCGACCGCCCCGGAGGCGCCGGGCGAACCGGAGCTGTCCACGCTGATCCGGCTGACCGGCGACCGCGAGCCCGAGGTCCGCAACTGGGCGACCTTCGCGCTGGGCTTCCGGCTGGCGGTGGACACCCCCGCCGTCCGGGCCGCGCTGTGGGCGCGCACCGGCGACCCGTACCACCAGGCCCGCGCGGAGGGGATCCGCGGCCTGGCCGTCCGTCACGATCCGCGTGCCCTGCGGCCGCTCGGCGAGTTGCTGGCCTGGTCCGGCGGCGACCCGCTGACCCTGCGCGCGGCCGCCGTGCTCGGGGCGCCGGAGCTGCTCCCCCGGCTGCGCGCCCTCGACCCCGCCACCCCGGGCCTGGCCGAGGCCCTGGCCGCCTGCGACCCGGTCCTGCGCGCCGCGCTGGACCGGCAGGCCTGGGCCCTGGTCGAAGCACTTCAGCGACTGCTGCCCGACCGGGCCGTGGCGATCGGCTCCGAGCGCTTCGAGCCGGGCCTGACCCTGACCGTCGGCACGGCCGAGGACGCCCTGCACTGGTCGGCCGGCCACCTGCTCGCCCGCGCCGGCGGCACGGTGGAGCGCGCCGCCACACTCGCCGCCGAGGACGTCGCTGCCGCCGCCGACCACCCGGGGGCACCCCGAACGGCGTGAGGCCGCCCCGACGAGCCGGCTGCGAGGCCGGGGCGGTCACGGAGCCGGGGTCACCCGGGCACCGAACTCGCGAAGCTGGCCGAGCAGTTGCTGCGGCGTCTCGAGCTGCGGCAGGTGGCCGGTGCCGGGGAGGAGCCGGAACTCGGCGCCGGGCACGGCCTCGGCGAAGGCCCGCCCGTACGCCGGGTGGACGACCCGGTCGCTCTCGCCCCACAGGACCAGGGTGGGCACGGTGATCCCGGCCAGCCGCGCGCGCAGCCCCGGGTCGGCCATCGCCGCACCCCGGCCGTAGACGCCAAGGGCCTGCCGGTTGCCGGCCGCGACGGCCTGCTGCGCCGGGGTGAGGGCGGCCGGGTCGAAGCGGAACAGCGCCGGGTCGTGGTAGCTGAGCCGGGAGAGCTCGACCGGCGAGAGGCCGGAGACGTCCGCGACCGGGGAGTGCGGGACCTCGATGCCGACCGCGTTGACCAGCACCAGCCCGGCGACCCGGGGGCTGTGCAGCAGGGCGAGCTCGGCGGCGATCCAGCCGCCGATCGAGTTGCCCACCAGGACGACGTCCGTCAGGTCGAGGCGGTCGAGCAGGTCGCGGTAGAGCGCGGCCAGGGCGGGGACGTCGGCCAGTCGCTCCGGCCTCGGGGTGCCGCCGAAGCCGGGGTGGGTCGGGAGGACGACCCGGCCCGGGCCGTCGGTGGCCAGCAGTCCGGCGAACGCGGCGACCGACTGCGGCCCGGCGCCGCCGTGCAGCAGCAGGTAGGTGGGGTGTCCCTCGCCCAGCTGGGCGACGGTGAGCTCGGCAGCGGTCGGTTCGGCGCGGTCCGGGCCGGCGGCGGGGTTCGTTTCGACGTTCATATCAACAACCTTAGATCAGCATGTTGATATAAACAACCTGTCTTTCCGGGCTAGGATCGCCCCGTGAGCACTTCCCTCCCGCACCTCGGCCGGGCCGTCAAGCGGCTCCAGCACCGTCACCACCAGGCGATGAACGCCGAACTCAAGTCGCTCGGCGTCAGCCTGGTCCAGTGGGACGCGCTGCGGCACCTGGACCGCAACCCGGAGGCCTCCCTGCACGACCTGGCCCTGCTGACCTTCCAGACCGACCAGGCCTTCGGCACGCTGGCCGGCCGGATGGTGGACCGCGGCCTGATCGAGCGCGTGCCCGGGCCGGGCCGGGCCGTACGGCACCGGCTGACCGCCCGCGGGCAGGAGGTCCGGGAGGCCGGCGAGGAGCGGATGGACCGGGTCCTGGCCGAGTCCTTCGCCCCGCTCACCGCCGGCGAGCGGGAGACCCTCGGCGCCCTGCTGGACCGCCTGCTGACGGGCGGACCGGACTCGACTCCCTGACCGCCCGGTCGTCCGCACCGGTCCGGGCGGGCCGCGGTCACGGCCGGCGGCGGTCACCGCGGCTGCTGTTCCGCGATGACCGCCCAGTCGTCCTCCCCGCGACCGTCGGCGAGAGCCTGATCGAAGACGGCCCGCAGCAGCTCACCGACCGGGAGCGCGATGTCATGGTCGCGCGCCGCATCCAGCGCGAGGTGGAGGTCCTTGCGACCCAGGACCGTGGTGAACCCGGCCGGCCGGTAGCGCCGTTCGGCAATCATCGACCCGTAGCCGGCGTAGACGGCTCCCGGGAAGAGTGTCGAGGTCAGCATCTCGACGAACTGCCCGGAGTCGACACCGGCGCCGTCCGCCAGGCTGACGGCCTCACCCAGCGACTGGATCGCGCAGGCGATCAGGTAGTTCCCGAGGATCTTCACGATGTTGGCCTGCTCCGGACGATCGCCGAGCCGCCACGTCCGCGAGCCGATCACGTCGAAGTACGGCTGCACGCGGTCGACCAGCCCCGGATCGCCCGCCGCAAGGATGTTGAGCGCCCCGGCCTCGGCCACCGGGACACGGCCGAATACGGGTGCCGCGACGTACCCGACACCGTGCTCGGCGTGCGCCGCGCCGAGCCGGCGGGCCAGGCCGGCACTCACCGTGGCGAGGCCGACGTGCACGGTCCCGGCCGGGGCCTGGGCGAGCACGCCGGAGTCGAGGAACGTCTCGGTGACGGCCCGGTCGTCGGCCAGGACCGAGAAGACCACCGGCGAGCGCATGGCGTCCGAGACCGAAGCAGCTCGACGGGCACCCGCCGCGACGAGCTCGTCCGCAGGCCCGTCGGACCGGTTCCACACCACGACGTCGTGGCCGGCCCCCAGGAGGTTGCGTGCGATGGGCCGCCCCATCGCCCCCAGGCCGATGACCGCGATGCTGCTCATTCGGAGACCCCTCTCTGCGAACCGTCCAAGACGGTTCCACGATGCCACGGGGGTTACCATCGTGTCGAACCCTCTGAGACGGTTCGCGAGATGGCCGCTCACCGTGGAGGTTGAAATGTCCGAGGACGTGCACCGCGTGTTCCGCATGGACAACGAGGTCCTGGCGTTCCGGTTCACCGCCACCGTCAGCGACCGAGCCGGCGCGGCGCCGCGCGAGCGACTGACCGACCCCGCACGACTGACCATGTGGCTGCGGGCCACCCGGCTCGACGCCAGGGACGTGTCGCCGACCGAGCTGAAGGCCGCCGTCGAACTGCGCGAGGCGATCTACCGCATCGGGTCGGCGATCGCCGCGGACGGACCGCCCGATGCGCAGGACGTCCGCACCCTCAACACGGTCGCCGCCGCCGGACACGCGAAGGCCGTGCTCGAACACGGTCGCGCAGGATGGCACTTGACCGGGGCGACACCGGTCGGCGACGCCCTCGGGGTCCTCGCCACCGATGCCGTCCGGATCCTCGGCGGCCCCGACCGCAGCCGGATCAAGAGCTGCGAAGGCCCCGGATGCGCGGGGCTCTTCCTCGACACCAGCCGCGGCGCCAACCGCCGCTGGTGCTCCATGAACACCTGCGGCAACAAGGTCAAGAAAGCACGGCTCGCCGCGAACTGACCCGACGGCCGCACTCAGGCCGGCAGGCCCGCCGCGACGGCCTCCGCCGTCCGGTCCGCCGCCACGGCCGCTCGTCCCGTCCGGAGCAACCGCGCGCAGCGGCGCTGCTGCACCACCGAGAGGCCCGCCACCGCCACCCCCAGCAGCACCCACCCGGCCGGGCCGGCCGCCATCACCACGCCGGTCAGCAGCGGCGGGCCGGCCGACTTCTGGATGGACTGGGACATCCCGGCCACGCCCAGGTACGAGGCACGGGCATCCTCGGGGGCGAGCAGCACCGCCAGCTCCCAGGAACTCACCGAGCGCATCAGCTCCGCCAGGGTGGCCAGCAGCGCGGCCAGCAGCAGGACGGCGCCGGCCGCCCAGCCGCCGGCCCACCCCGACAGCCACCCGGAGCCCGCCACCACCAGGCAGCACACCAGCATCACCGCGCCGTACACCCGCACCGCCCCGGCGGCCCGGCCGGGCCCCTCCGCCCGGGCCGAGACCCCCACCTGGAGCAGGACGACCAGCACGGTGTTGAGGATCAGGAAGGCCGGGACCAGCGCGGGCGGCGCCGAGGTGCGGTGGACCAGCCAGAGCGGGAGCGCGACACCGAGCACCGAGTCGTCGAGGTTCATCGGGATGTCCAGCAGCACGAAGGTGAGGTAGCCGCGATCGCGCCACGGGCTCGCCCGCCGGGGCGCCGGCCGCTCGCCGGCCTCCCCGGCTTCGGCAGCCGTCACCGCGGTCGAGGTCGCGGCCGGCTCGGTGGTCCGCCACACCAGCGCGGCGGCGGCGGCGAAGGACAGCGCGTCGCCGAGGATCATGACCCGGTAGGCGTCGTCGGAGGCGACCGCAAGGCCGATCGCCGCGATGCCCGCGCCGACGGCGTAGCCCGCGTTGGCCGCGCTGCGCGACAGCGCCTGGTACGCCGGACGCCGCTCGCCCGCCGTCCGGGTGGCGAACAGCATCTCCAGCGTCTTGGCCGCCCGGTCGCCCAGATAGGTGACCGCGACCACGGGCAGCAGCGCCTCGAAGCCGGTGCAGAACAGCAGCACCAGAAGCGTCAGCAGCCGCAGCAGGTGACAGGCGATCAGCAGCGGGCAGACCGGGAAGCGGACGGCCAGCCGCCCGGCCAGCGGCGAGCCGAGGATGCCCGCGACTCCGGCCGTGCCGAGCAGCAGGCCGATCTGTTCGGCGGTCAGGTGGGCCACGAAGGTGAGGTAGAGCACCGAGGCCGAGGCCCACAGCCCCGAGCCGGTGCGGTCCAGGGCCAGCGCGAGCAGCATGATCCGCGCGTTCCGCCCGCCGGGCGGGCTCCGCACCTGCGCCACCAGCCCCGATCCGCCGTCCGACCGCCGCCTGCCCCGCCCGCCCCGCACCATCGCCTACCCCCGCAACTATCTTGACATCAAGAGATCAGGGGAAGCCTGCCCGCAGACTATCTCGATGTCAAGATACTTGATGTCGACAGAACTCCGGCGACCGAGTGCCTGCCGGGCCGGCGCGGCTGCACAGTGTCAAAGGCGACACACGACGCTTGTCATGATGATCGATTGTGGTGACGCGCCGCAGGCCGGAGACTCCTAGGACTCCGCCGGGCCAGTTGGCGGGGGCGCTCCCGGGAGCGGTTCGACCACCCGGCCGGATCGGACCAGGCGCCGCGCGGCCGGCCCGGGTGCTCGGGGTGCCACGATCCCCGCCGACCCCCTCCGAGGTGACCATGACCGCCGTTCCGGTGGCCCCTGCCCCGAACCGCCTGCCCGCGCCCAAGCGGGTACGGATGATGCCGCTGGTCGCACTGATCTTCTTCAGCGTCTCCGGTGGCGCGTACGGCATCGAGGAGCTGTTCTCGACCTCCGGGCCCGGCATGGCGATCCTGCTGATCATGGTGACACCGCTGATCTACAGCGTGCCGCACGCCTTGGTGGTGGCCGAGCTCGGGACCGCGATCCCGGAGGAGGGCGGCTACTACCACTGGGTCAAGCGCGGGCTGGGCAAGTTCTGGGGCTTCCAGCAGGGCCTGCTGCAGTGGATCTGCAGCTTCGTCGACATGGCCGTCTACCCGGTGCTGTTCACCAGCTACCTGCAGAGCCTGGTGGGCGCGGTCGCCCCCGGCGAGCACGTGCTCTTCCGGCTCGGGAACCTGCAGTTCGACCTGAACTGGTTCATCTGTCTCGCGGTCATCGTGGTGTTCACCCTGCTCAACCTGCTCGGGGCCGGCTGGGTCGGCGAGTCCTCGGTGGTCTTCGCGGTGGTCTGCCTGCTCCCGATGCTGATCCTCTCGGTGATCGGCATCGCCCACCTGGTGGGCGACGGGATCAACCCGGTCGGCTCGCTGACCACCGGCGCCGACCAGTCGACCTGGAACGCCTTCGGCGCGGGCCTGTTCATCGTGATGTGGAACTACTGCGGCTGGGACAGCGTGTCCAACGTGGCCGGCGAGATGGAGAACCCGCGCCGGCACCTGCCCCGGGCGCTCGCGGTGTCGATCGTGCTGATCATGGTGGGCTACCTGCTGCCGACCATCGCCTCGCTGGCGACCGGCGCGGACGGCGACGCGGGCTGGCAGAACTGGGAGGCGGGCTCGTTCTCCGCGGTCGCCGAGCAACTGGCCGGGCCCTGGCTCCAGGTCACCGTCACCGTGGGCGGCATGTTCGCCGCCGTGGCCATGTTCTCGGCGCTGCTGGCCTCCAACTCCCGGCTGCCGGTGGTCCTCGCCAAGGACGGCTACTTCCCGGGCTGGCTCGCCAAGGAGAGCCCGCGCTACCGGGTGCCGATCGCCTCCGTGGTGGGCTCCTCGGTGATCTACGCGGTGTTCTGCCTGAGCAGCTTCACCAACCTGGTGATCTTCGACGTCTTCCTCACCAACATCGGCATCCTGCTGGAGGTCGCCGCGCTGATCGCCCTGCGGATCAAGGAGCCGAGCCTGGAGCGCCCGTACCGGATCCCCGGCGGCTGGTGGAGCATCGGCGCGATCGTGCTCAGCCTGCTGGGCGTCTGCGCCTGGGCCGCCTGGCAGCAGTACGTGGAGAGCGGCACCCAGGCCGTGACGTACGGCCTGGTGGTGATCGGCGGATCGTTCCTGCTCTACCCGCTGCTGGCCCGCCGGGCCCGGCGGGTCCGGGACCGCGCGGCGCAGCAGCCCGCCCCGGTGGCCGCCGACCTCACGTCCACCGCCTCCTGACCGGCCGCACTTGATGGCCCGCACCTGACCGACCCCGCTCGACCCACCGACCGACGCCGGTGCCCGCGACCCCCACCGCGGGTACCGGCGTCCTGCTGTCGGCTCCCGGGTGACGCGGACGCCGCCGGGGCTCAGCCGTACAGGCCGGCGAGCCGGGGCAGCAGGGCGGCCAGCTGGGCGTCGTCGTCGAAGTCCAGCGCCCCGGACGGCTCGGGCTCCGGGCGCTCGGCCGTGCCGGCGTCGTCCGGCAGCTCGGCGCCGGTCGCCGCGAGGTGCGCGTCCCAGGCGATCGCGAGGGTGGCCTCGCACTCCAGCACCTCCTCCTCGGCGGCGGCCTCCCGGACGGCGGGCAGCTGCGCCAGCGTGTCCGGCTCCCGCAGCGCCTGTTCGAAGGTCTCCCGGCCCTGGAGGATCAGCCAGCCGCGGAAGTAGTCGAAGCCGTCGTCCGAGCAGCCGCCGTTGATCAGGTACGCGGCCGCCCACAGCGGGTCCAGGTAGGAGTCGGCCATCAGCTCCCAGAGCACCCGGTCGGCGGCGGCTATCTCCTCCCGCGGCCGGGCCGCGAGCAGCTCGGCGGCGCGCTCGGCCACCGCCTCGTCGTCGGCGCGGTCCGGCACGCTGTCGCGGGCCTGCTCGATCAACTGCCAGAACTCGTCCCTGTCCATGCCGCAGAGCATGCCGTCCGGCACTGACAATCCGGCGGGCGCCGGGACCGCACGGCGACCGGTCCGCGTGGACCCGTCCGAAGGGCCGGGAACGCCGAGCTGACGGGGGCTCAGGCGGGAGGCGCCTCGGCGGACCGGCACCGGACCCCCTCTGGCAGACTGGGCGATGATCGCCCGTTGGGTCGGGCATGACAAGGGGGCAGGGGCATGAGGGGTCGGGGGACCGTGCTCGGGGGGCGTTACACGCTGACCGAGCGGATCGGCGGCGGCGGCATGGGCGCCGTCTGGCGCGCCGACGACGAGGTGCTGGCGAGACCGGTCGCGGTCAAGATCCTGCACCCGGCGCTGCTGGAGGACACCACCTTCGCCAAGCGGTTCCGGCGCGAGGCCCAGCTGCTCGCAGCGCTCCGCCACCCCGGCATCGTCGACGTCCACGACTACGGCGAGAGCGCCGGCGACGAGGAGGACGGCGAGGGCCCGATCGCCTACCTGGTGATGGAGTTGATCGACGGCCGGCCGCTGCACGAGGTGCTCGCGGAGAGCGGGCCGATGCCACCGGAGCGGGCGCTCGACCTGCTCGCCAAGGCCCTGGACGCGCTGGACGCCGCGCACCGGCGCGACATCGTGCACCGCGACCTCAAGCCGTCCAACCTGATGGTCCGCGCCGACGACCAGGTGACGGTGACCGACTTCGGCATCGCGCGCGCCCTGGCCAGCACGAAGATCACCGCCTCCCACTCGGTGCTCGGCACCGCCCTCTACATGGCCCCGGAACAGGCCGAGGGCGCGGCCACCACACCCGCCTCCGACCTGTACTCGATCGGCGTGGTCTGCTACGAACTGCTCACCGGGCAGCCGCCGTTCACCGGCGAGAGCGTGCTGGAGGTGGCGCTCAAGCACATCCGCGACCCCGCGCCGGAGCTCCCGGAGGAGTTCCCGCCGGCGGTCCGTGCGTTCGTGGCCACCGCGCTGGCCAAGGAGCCGGCCGGCCGCCTCCCCGACGCGGCCACCATGGCGGCCGCCGCCCGGGCCGCGATCGGCGCCGGGCCCGCACCGGTGCTGCCCGCCGCCCCGGCGGCACCGCCCGCGGCACCGGCTCCGGCTCCGGCCGCACCGGAGGCGGAGACCCGACCGGCCCCGCGCCGCGGGCGGCGGGCGCTGCTGGTGCCCGTGATCATCCCCGTGGTGATCACGGTGGGCACCGGTACGGCGCTGCTGGTCGACCACACTCCGTTCTGGGCCGAGGCGAAGTCCGCGGACACCCGGCAGTCCGCCCCGGCCACCCCGTCGGGCGGCGGCACCGCCCCGCCGCCGTCCGGGGCGGCCTCGACCGCCGCCCTCGATGCCGCCGCCACCCCGGGAGGCGCGACCCCGGCGCCCGGCGCGAGCGCACCCGCGGACGGCGCGGCGGGCGGCGCCGCGGGCGGAGCAACGGCCGGCGGCGGGGCCGCCGGTGGCGGTGCGGCTGCCGCCGGCGGTGCGGGCGCAGGCGGCGCCGTGGCGGGCGGTGCGGGCGGCGGCGCGGCCGGGGGCGGCCAGGGCAGCGGCACCCAGCACGGCGGCGCCACCACGCCCGCCACCAACCCGCCCGCCCCGCCGGCCGGCACGCCCGCGCCCGGTACGCCGGCGCAGACGCCGAGCAAGGCGCAGGGCTGCGGCGGCACCGGCTGGGGCGCGATCGTCAACGTGGGCGACGGCCTCAGGCTGGGCCTGGCGAACGACAACCTCTCGGGCGGCAACGCGGCGGTGATGGGCGGGGCGACCGCCTACGGCTGGGTGCACACGGTGCCGAGCAGCTGGCACCACCTCAACGCGTGCAACCTCGGCTCCCCCGAGCTGGTCCAGGAGCAGGACGGCAGCGTCGACCTCTCCAACGGCTTCAGCTTCCTGAACAACTGGAAGATCGAGCGGGCCACCACCCCGGGCGCGTACACCCTCGCGGACTACATGGGGTACACCTGCCTGACCGACCGGGGCGCGGGCAACCGGGTCACCATGACCACCTGCACGCCCGGGAACAAGGCCCAGGAGTGGAAGATCCCCTGAGGCCGCGCCGGGCCGCACCGACCCCGACCGCCCCGCCGGCTCAGCGCGGGTCGTGCGGGTCGTGCGGGTCGTGCGGGGCCCGGACGAAGGCGTCGAGGCCGGCCAGCGCCATGTCGAGGCCCAGCTCGAACTGCCGGTCGCGGCCGGCCGCGACGCCGCCCTCGACCTCGGCCCGCAGCCAGGGGGCGTCCTCCAGGTAACGGGCCTCGGACCGCGCGACGATGCCGTGGACGTCGCGGTGCAGCTCGTCCTCGGTCCGGCCGGAGTCGTGGACCCGCTGCATCCACTGCGCCTCGGCCAGGGCGAAGCCGTACGCGTACTGGATGACCAGCCCGAGCCCCGCGCCCAGGGCGTCGCCGGACAGTCCGCTGCGGGAGACCGCGGCGACCGCGCTGGTGGAGAAGAACACGGCGTTCGGGCCGAGCGCCAGGAAGCGCCCCGCCAGCTGCGCGGCCCACGGGTGCCGCTGGAAGCAGCGCCGGTACTCGGCCGCCATGGTGCGCAGGTGCGCCCGCCAGTCGTCGCCTTCCCCCAGCGGCGGGACGACCATCTCGCCGAAGGCCTCGTCGAGCGCCAGCTCCAGCAGGTCGTCCTTGTTGTCGACGTACCAGTAGACCGACATCGGGGTGACGTCCAGCTCGCCCGCGAGCCTGCGCATCGAGAACGCCGGTACGCCGTCGGCGTCGAGCAGAGCGACGGCCGCGCGCACGATCCGGTCCCGGCTGAGCCCGGTGGGTGCGCTGCCCCGGCGGCGGGCCTTGGGCGGGGCCACCCAGATGCTGACGCCGGGGTCGCGGGGCTGCTCGGGCATGGTCCGGTCCTTCGGTGATCGCTGCACGGCCACCGGCGGGCGGCCGTGCAGCGATCGTAGAGGGAGCGATCGTGCAGCGGAGGTCAGCCCTGCTGGGCGACCGGCTCGACCGGATCGACCGGCGCGGGCGCCACCGGCGGCCGCTGCGCCGCCCGGCCCAGCAGCCAGGCGGCGACCAGGCCGCCGAGCAGCACCGCGGCGGCGCCGATCAGCTGGCCTCCCGTCAGGCTGTCCGCGAAGGCGGACCGGACCTCCCCGGCGGCCGCGGGACCGGCGGCGGCCAGCGCGTCCGGGAGCGAGCGGGCGGCCGACTCCGGCAGGCCGTCCGGCAACGATCCGGCGAAGCCGGCGGTGAGCACCGCGCCGAGCACCGCGACGCCGAGCGAGTTGCCGAGCTCGCCGAGGGTGCCCATCAACCCGGAACCGATCCCGGCCTTCTCCGGGGGGATCGAGCTCATCACCGCGCCCGCCATCGCGGGTTGGGCACAGGCCACGCCCGCGCCCATCAGCACCAGGCCGAGCAGGATGCCGGCATAGGAGCCGCCGTGGCCGAACTCGGCGATCGCGGCCAGACCCGCCGCCAGCAGGGCCAGTCCGGCGCCGACCGCGGCCGGCGGGCTGAGCCGGGAGGTGAGCCGGATGCCCGCGCCGGTGAGGTTGAGCGCGACCACGGTGAGCGCCATCGGGGCGGTGCGCAGCCCGGCGGCGAGCGGGGCGTAGCCGAGCACGAACTGCAGGTGCTGGGTGAGCAGGAAGAGCGAGCCGCCCATCCCGAAGCTGACCAGCACGCCGCCGGAGACGGCGCCGCGGAACCGCGCGTCGCGGAAGAATGCCAGGTCCAGCAGCGGGTGTTCGATCCGGCGCTCCCAGAGACCGAAGGCCAGCAGGAAGAGCAGGCCGAGACCGCCGGCGAGCAGCGTGTGCGGCGCGGTCCAGCCGCTGCCGGGGCCCTGGATCACCGCGTACACCAGGCCGACCAGACCGGCCGTGGACAGCGCGGCGCCGAGCAGGTCGGGGCGCTCGCCCCGGGGGTCCTTGGACTCCGGCACCAGCCGGGCGACGGCGACCAGGCCGAGCGCGGCGACCGGGAGGTTCACCAGGAAGACGGCGCCCCACCAGAAGTGGGCGAGCAGCAGGCCGCCGATCACCGGCCCGAGCGCCACCCCGAGCGAGGCCACGGCGGCCCAGGCGGCGATGGCCTTGGGCTGCTCGTCCTGCTCGAAGGTGCGCACCACGATGGCCAGGCTGGTGGCCAGCAGCAGGCTGCCGCCGACCCCCATGCCGGCCCGGGCGGCGATCAGCCGGCCGGGGTCGGTGGCGAGCGCCGCCGCGAGCGAGCCCAGCCCGAACAGCGCGAGTCCGAGCAGTTGCACCTTCTTGCGGCCGTAGCGGTCGGCGAGGCCGCCGGCCGCGATCAGCAGGCCCGCCTGGGCCAGCGAGTAGGCGCCGATCGCCCACTGGGTCTGCGCGGTGGTAGCGCCGAGGCCCTCGGTCAGCGACGGCACGGCGACGTTGAGGATGGTGTTGTCGAGCACCACCACCAGCTGGGCGAGGCAGATCACGGCGAGGATCAGCCACCGGTCCGGTCGGCGTTCGGGCTGGGTCACGCCCGCCCCCCTTTTCTTCTACGGTGTACAAGTCTTGTACACCGTAGAAGAAACGGTCGGGCCCGCGCCACCGTCTTTCCTCGGGGCACCTCCGCACCCACGCCTTCCGGCGGGTCCGTACGATGTGCCCGGTCCGGCCGCACGGCCGGCGCTACCAGGGCGGGGTGCGATGGAACAGGCAGTGACGGGTGGCCGGCGGGTCGGGACGTGGGTGGCGATCGGGGTGATCGCGGTGGGCGCCCTGCTGGCGATCGGCTCGGTGCTCAGCGTGTTCTCCCATTACCAGATCCAGCGGGTGGGCAGCGAGTCGATGGCGCCCACCCTGCACCAGGGCGACCTGCTCTTCCTTCGGACGGTGGACCCCGGCAAGGTCGGGCGCGGCGACATCGTGCTGTTCACCCCGCCCGAGGACCTCGGCCCCGGCCCGTTCGTCCAGCGGGTGGTGGGGGTCGGCGGCGACGAGCTGTCCAGCGACCCGACGGGCCACCTGGTACGGGGCGGCGCTCCGGTCGCGGAGCCGTACGCCACCGCCGCGGACCCGGGCAAGCGGGTGGCGGACGTGAAGGTCCCGGAGGGCCGGCTGTTCGTGATGGGCGACAACCGGCCGAATGCGCTGGACTCCCGGTTCTACGACAACGGGCAGCAGGGCACCGTCGCCGCGTACGAGGTGACCAGCCGACTGGCCTGGAGCCCTGGGGTGTTCGGGTCGGCCCCGGCCCCGTTCGTCGCGCTCGGCGCCGGACTCCTGGTCGCCACCGCCGGCACGGTGGCCCTGCTGGCCACCGTGCTGATCCGGCCCCGCCGCCGCACCGCGGCCGTTCTGCAGCCCGCCTGACGGATTGTCATGCATTCGGCACCGGTTGGTGACCGCGTCGCCCGCGGTTCACCGCCCGGAGGGGCCGAACGCCCTAGGGTGCGGGTCGGAATGCGCCGGCCCGCCACCAGGGAGTGCTGCACATGACGAACCGTCCGACCGGGGAGAACTCCTCCCGCCGCTCGTTCCTGCGCACCACCGGGGCCGTCGGCCTCGGCGTGGCCGCGCTCGGCGCCGCCGGGGTGCCGGAGGCCGCCGCCGACGACCTCGCGGCCGGGCAGCCGGCCACCGGCACCCGCCCGCCGGTCCGCACCGGGACGGGCCTCGACCGGCTGCCGCACCCGCTGGTGATCGGCCACCGCGGCGCCAGCGGCTACCGCCCCGAACACACCCTCGGCTCGTACGAGTTGGCGCTGGAGCTGGGCGCCGACGTGATCGAGCAGGACCTGGTGCCGACCAAGGACGGCCAGCTGGTGGTCCGGCACGAGAACAACATCGCCGAGACCACCGACGTCGCCGACCACCCCGAGTTCGCCGGCCGCCGGACCACGAAGACCGTGGACGGCGTGACGCTGACCGGCTGGTTCACCGAGGACTTCACCCTCGCCGAGCTGCGCACCCTGCGCGCCAAGGAGCGACTGCCGCAGCAGCGCCAGCGCAACACCCTGTACGACGGCCGGTGGCCGATCCCGACCTTCCGCGAGGTCACCGAGTTCGCCGCCCGCCGCGCCCGCACCCTCGGCCGCGAGGTGTGGCTGTACGTCGAGACCAAGCACCCCAGCTACTTCCGCTCGATCGGCCTCCCGCTGGAGGAGCGGCTGGCGGACGAGCTGCGCCGGGCCGGCCTGGCGGGCCGTCAGGGCCGGGCGATCATGCAGTCCTTCGAGCCCAGCAGCCTCCAGCGGCTCGCGAAGCTGGTCGGCAACCCCCGGGTCCAGCTGCTCGGCGCGGCCACCACCCAGCCGTACGACTTCGTGCTGGCGGGCGACCCGCGCACGGTCGCCGACCTGGTGAAGCCGGACGGGCTGCGCTGGCTGGCCGGGTTCTCGCACGGCATCGGGCCGACCACCGAGCTGATCGCGCCGACCGACCCGGCCACCGGCCGGCTCACCACGCCGACCACCCTGGTCGCCGACGCCCACCGGGCCGGCCTGGTGCTGCACCCGTACACCGTCCGCAACGAGAACGGCTTCCTGCCCGCCGACTTCCGCCGGGGCACCGACCCGGCGGCGTACGGGGACGCGATCGGCTGGGCGAAGCGGCTCTACGAGCTGGGCGTGGACGGCTTCTTCACCGACAACAGCGACACCACCGTGCTGGCGCGCGGTGACTTCTGGGCGTCGCACGGGGTGGGCTGACGCCCCGCCGGGGCCCTCGAACCGTTACGGATCGGGGCCCCGGTGTCCCTCGAACCGGTGGCTCCTAGGGGCTGCGCGCATGCGAACGGCGGGGCGGTGGAAGAGGTCGCGCAGACGACGACCGGCCGACCACGGGAGTGCGCATGACCACCGACGAGCTGATCGTGATCCCCGTCGACCGGGGCCCCGCCCACCGGCCCGGCGACCGCGGGCCGACCGGCGGCGGCTCAGCCGGCCGGCCCGACCGCGCGGGCGGCGAGCACGGTGACGTCGTCGGAGTGCCTGCGGTGCCGCAGTCTGCCCATCAGGCGGTCGCAAAGCTCGGGCAGCGGCACCTCGGCCAGGCCCGCGGACAGCTCCAGCAGCGAGGCCAGCCCCTCGTCGATGTGCTCGGCCCGGTTCTCGACCAGCCCGTCGGTGTACAGCACCAGCGTCTCCCCCGGGAGCAGCCGGGCGGTCAAGGTCCGGTACACCCCGCCGCCGACCCCGAGCGGCACCCCCGGCTCCACGGCGAGCAGCTCGGGGCTCCGGCCGGGGCCCAGCAGCACGGGCGGCGGGTGCCCGGCGTCGGCCATCCGGAGTTCACCGGTGGCCGGGTCGAAGATCCCGAACAGCGAGGTGGCGATCTGCGGGCCGATCTCCTCGGCGATCCGGTCGAGGTGGTGCAGCAGCCGGGCCGGCGGCAGGCCGAGCCCGGCCAGGGTGTAGCCGGCGGTCCGGAGCCGTCCCATGGTGGTGGCGGCCTCGATACCGCTGCCCATCACGTCGCCGACCGCCAGGCCGGTCCGGCCGCCCGGCAGCGCGATCACGTCGAACCAGTCCCCGCCGACCTCGTCCGCCTGGTCGGCCGGCTGGTAGCGGTAGGCGATCTCCAGGCCGGGCCGGGTGGCGCCGGGGCTGGGCAGCAGGCCGCGCTGGAGGGTGGCTGCCGTGTTGCGGGCACGCTGGTACCAGCGGGCGTTGTCGATGGCCACCGCCGCCCGGGCGGCCAGCTCGATCGCCAGCAGGACGTCGTCCTCCTCGATCGGATCGGGGTTGCCCGCCCGCTTGAGGTCGAGCACGCCGAGCACCTCACCCCGGGCGATCAGCGGCACCGCGAGGTAGGAGTGCACCCCGGCCTCGGCGAGCAGCGCCGACGCCTCCGAGCTGCGGGCGATCCGGTCCAGGTCGCCCGGGCCGACGGTGCGCAGGTGGACCGGCCGGCCCGTCCGGGCGCACCTGGTCACCAGGCGGTCCTCGCCGTACTCGGCGGCCTCGCCGGGCGGGTCGGCGGCCTCGGTGGCCGGCCCCGGGTGGTCGGCGGCGACGGCGAGCGCGCGGAAGCAGGTGCCTCCCGTGGTGCTCTCCGAGCGGCGGTGGCCGGGCAGCAGCGCGTCGATCACGTCCACCGCCGCGATGTCGGCGACCTCCGGGACGCACAGCTGGGCCAGCTCCTCGGCCGTCCGGGCCAGGTCGAGGGTGGTCCCGATGTGCAGCGAGGCGTCCGCGACCAGGGCGAGCCGGCGGCGGCCGCGCTCCAGCTCCTGGTGCTCGCGGTGGCGGTCGGTGACCTCCACGGCCGAGGCCGCCAGCCCGAGCACGGTGCCCTGGGCGTCGTCCAGCCGGTAGAAGGAGACCGACCAGGCGCGGGCCTGGCGGCCGTCGGAGCGCGCGGGCGCGGTGCCGGTGCGGTCCAGCACGGGCTGCCCGGTGGCGAGCACCTCGGCCGCGGCGGCGAGGAACTCCGCGCGGTCCAGGAAGGGCAGCGCGTCGGCGCCGCTGCGGCCGACGAACCGGGCGGCCGGGGCCCCGCTGACGGCGGCGAGCGCCGGATTGACGGCCACGCAGCGCAGCTCGGTGTCCATCACCGCGAGGCCGACCGGGGTCTGCGAGACCAGCCGGCCGGACAGCGCCAGGTCCCGCTCCAGCCGGACGGCGGCGGCCCGGTCGGAGACCAGCCCGAGGGCGTAGGGGCGGCCCAGCGCGTCGTGCAGGCGCATCGCGCGCACCTCCACGAGGGTGCTGCCACCGTCCTTGCGCCGGACCGGGAAGCCGCCCTCCCAGTGGCCGGCGCCCTGCATGACCACCTCGAACAGGCGCCGCACCTCGGCGGCGTCGGACTCGGCCGCGAGCAGCCGCAGCACGCTGCGGCCCAGCACCTCCGGCGCGGCGTACCCGAACAGCTGCTCGGCCTGCGGGCTCCACAGGGCGATCCGGCCCCGGGCGTCGAGCACCACGGCGGCCACCCCGAGGTCGTCGAGGACCGGGAGCGGGCGTCGGGCGGGGGCGCCGGAGGTCCGGAGCTTGGGTTGCGGGTGCGGGGCGGGCCGCGATCGCGGCCGTGGTCGGGCAGGCTTCATCGGCGCCCCTCTCCTCGGCAGGCTCCGGTACGCCCTTACCCCGCTCGCCCCTGGTCAACCGGGACCGCCGCGCGGGAGCGGCGGGGCCGGTCGGTCCGGGAGGGCGAGCGGGGTCGGTGGGCCACGGTCTCCCGGGGCCCGCGGCGGCTACTCCTCGGCCTTCGGGGGCCGGCCCCGGGCCGGGATGCGGGGCACGCCGCCCGGCATCCGGCCGCCCTCCGCCAGCGCCCGCCGGAGCAGGAACTCGATCTGGGCGTTGGTGCTCCGCAGCTCGTCGGCGGCCCAGCGGGCCAGGGCGTCGTGGACGGCCGGATCCAGCCGCAGCAGGATCTTCTTGCGTTCCGTCGCCACCTGGCTCCTCCCCTACTGGTACAGCGAACCGGTGTTGACCACGGGCTGGGTGCCGCGGTCGCCGCAGAG
Source organism: Kitasatospora sp. NPDC094015 (assembly GCF_040304075.1). Classification (NCBI taxonomy): domain Bacteria; kingdom Bacillati; phylum Actinomycetota; class Actinomycetes; order Kitasatosporales; family Streptomycetaceae; genus Kitasatospora; species Kitasatospora sp. NPDC094015. The sequence continues at coordinate 69,752 of NZ_JBEOUL010000015.1, read as the reverse complement.
CACCACGAGCAGGTTGCTCACCATCGCGGCCTTGCGCTCCTCGTCCAGCTCGACCACATTCTCCTCGGCGAGGCGCTCCAGGGCGAGGTTCACCATGCCGACCGCGCCCTCCACGATCAGCCGGCGGGCCGCCACCACCGCGCCGGCCTGCTGGCGCTGGAGCATCACCTGCGCCACCTCGGGCGCGTACGCGAGCCGGGTGATCCGCGACTCGACCACCCGGACGCCGGCCGAGGCGACCCGGGCGTCGATCTCGGCGGAGAGGGTGCGGGTGATCTCCTCGGCGCTGTCGCGCAGCGACATCTGCCCCTCGGCGTGGGCGTCGTACGGGTAGCTGTTGGCGATGTGCCGCACCGCGGTCTCGGTCTGGATGGCGACGAACTCGACGTAGTCGTCCACCTCGTAGACGGCCTTGGCGGTGTCCTCGACCTGCCAGACCACCACGGCGGCGATCTGGATCGGGTTGCCGTCGGCGTCGTTGACCTTGGCGGTCTCGGTCTCGTGGTTGCGGATCCGGGTGGAGATCAGCCGGCGGCTGGTGAACGGGTTCAGCCAGGTCAGCCCGTCGGCGCGGACGGTGCCGCGGTAGCGGCCGAGCAGCTGGACCACCCGGGCCTGCCCGGGGGCGACGGCGGTCAGGCCGCAGCAGAGCACCAGCCCGGTCACCAGGACCAGCGGGCCGAGCACGATCATGGTGATCCCGGCGCCGGACCCGCCGTTCGCCTGCGTGACGATGCCCGCGACCAGCAGCACGATGCCGGCGAGGACGGTGAGCAGGCACAGCGCGAGCATGGGCAGCCCGGCGGCTCCGGTGATCACCCGTTCGGTGACCTTGGGGGCGGGCATCTCGACGGCGAAGCCCTCGACGGGGACGGGGTCGGCGGTGGGAACGGCCACGGTGGGCACTCCTTCGGCGGGTACGGCATGAAGTAATCATAGTGATATCACTTAATGGCCCGGCCGTCGAGATGTCGGCCCGGGCTGCGGGCCGCAGGATGGGGAGGGTGTCGGCCGTCCGCGCCGGCCGACCGAGGAGGGGCCCGTGCACACACCCCTCGCCGTGCTGTTCGCACTGCTGACCACCGTCAGCAACGCGCTGGCCACGGTGCTCCAGCGCAAGGCCGCCCAGCGGGTGCCGGTCAGCGGCGGCCTGGGCCGGGGCCTGATGTCCGCCCTGGTCCGCCAGCGGGTCTGGCTGGGCGGCATGGCCGCGGTCGGCGCCGCGGCCTGCTTCCAGGCGCTGGCACTGGCGAACGGGGCACTGTCGGTGGTGCAGCCGGTGTTCGTGCTGGAGCTGCCGATCGCGCTCCTGCTGGCCGGCGCGATCCTGCACCGGCGGCTGGCGGCGGACGTGTGGCGGGCGGCCGCCGGCGTCACGGTCGGCCTCGGCGTGGCCCTGTGGGCCGCCGCCCCCACCCCCGGGGACGCCCAGGCGCCGATGGGCCGCTGGCTGATCGGGCTCGCCTGCGGCCTCGGCGCCGCCGCGGTGCTCACCGCCACCGCCGTGCGCCGCGCCCCCGGAGCGGCCCGGGCGGCCTGCCTGGCCCTGGCCGCCGCGCTCTGCTACGCGCTGACCGCGGCGCTGCTGAAGTCCGCCGCCCAGACCTGGCAGACGGACGGCCTGGCCGCGTTCTTCTCGGTCTGGCAGACCTACGGCTTCGCCCTGGTCGGCGTGGTGGCCCTGTTCCTGCTGGAGAACGCACTCCAGTCCGGGCCGCTGACCTTCTCCCAGCCGGCGCTCACCCTCGGGGACGCCTGCACCAGCGTGGCGCTCGGGGCGCTGCTGTTCGAGGAGAAGCTGCGCGGCGGCTGGTGGCTGCTGCCGGAGGCGGCCGGGGTGGCGCTGATCCTGCTCGGCATCGTGCTGCTCAGCCGTTCCAGCGCGGCCCGGACCTTGATCACGCCGGCCCCGCCGGAGCCGGCCCCTGGACCCGGTCGGGCCACTCCCGATCGCGGCGCGCGCTGACCGGGTGTGACTGTAGGGGGACGAGGCAGGGGACGGCTCTGCTCTGGACCTCCGGGTGGATTCGTGGACAGAAAGTACGTGGGAGCACCCGCCGGCCCGCTCGGCGGCCGGCGCCGGACGCTGGGCGCGCTGGCACTGCTGCTGGCCGGGCTCGGGGTGGTCGTGGCCTGCAGCTCCTCCGGCGGATCGAGCAGCTCCTCGCCCGGCCCGTCCTCCTTCTCGCCCAACCCCTCCGCGTTCTCCTCGGGGGCCTCGGCGCTCGGCTCGCTGGCCTCCTCCGCCAAGGCCTCGGTCAGCTCGGCCGCCGCCTCGCTCTCCGCCGCCGCCTCCTCGTTCGCCGCCTCGGTCTCCGCCCAGGCCGGGGAGAACCGGGCGGGGGCGCAGTCGGCGCTCGCCACCGTCACCGGGAGCGGGAACGTCACCTCCGGGATCACCATCACCGGCCTGCCCAAGGCCACCACGGGTGGCCTGAACGCGGCCCTGGTCACCATCGTCAACAACACCTCCGGCACCGCCAACTACGCGATCCGGGTCAACTTCTCGGACGCCTCCGGCACGGTGGTGGACAGCACCGTGGTGAACCGGCAGAACGTCGCGGCCGGCGCCACCGCCACGGTGACCGCCTTCAGCACCCAGTCCCCCGACCAGGCGCTGGTCCCCACCGTCGCCCAGGCGCAGAGCTACTGACCCGCGTACCGAGAACGACGCCCGCCCCGGGCCGCCCCGCGAGGTGACGAACCTCCGGACCGGCCCTGGCGCGAGCCTCCGTGGCCCCGGCAGACTCCGACCGGGAACCGAGGAGGCATGCACATGCGGAAGAGCGGGACGAGCACCGGGCAGCGACCCGCGACGGCCTGGCCGGTGGTCCTCTGGCTGGCCGCGGGCCTGGTGCTGGACGGCCTGCTGCTGGTCTGGCGCTAGGCGCGCCCGAAAGCCCCGCCACTGTGAGAACTACTGTCTGGTAGCTCTGTTCCGGCCGAGTTCACCTGATGCTCGACCGGTGTCTTGAAGGACGTGGATCGCCACGAGTTGACTGAACAACACCTCGTCGCGTGACGAACCATCGACAAGACACCAGCGGAGCATCGATGCCCCTGCCCACGAGCCGTCGCACCCCCCGTCTGGCCGCCGCGGTCTGCACCGCGGCCGCGCTGCTGACCCCGCTCGCCGCCGCCCCGGCGTCCGCGGCCACCGCCGCCGAGAGCGCCCCGCTGACCGCGCCGCCGCTCGACGTGCTGACGTACAACGTCTTCCTGATGAGCAAGAACCTCTACCCGAACTGGGGCCAGGACCTGCGCGCCCAGGCGATCGCCGGGGCGGACTTCTTCCAGGGCCACGACGTGGTGGTGCTCCAGGAGGACTTCGACAACGCGGCCTCCGACGCGCTCGCCGCCAAGGCCGCGGCGGCCTACCCGTACCAGACCCCGGTGGTCGGCCGGTCGAAGAGCGGCTGGGACGCCACCAGCGGCAGCTACAGCTCCACCACCCCCGAGGACGGCGGGGTGACGCTGCTCAGCAAGTGGCCGATCCTGCGCAAGGAGCAGTACGTGTTCAAGGACGCGTGCGGCGCGGACTGGTGGTCCAACAAGGGCTTCGTGTACGCCGTGCTGAACGTCAACGGCCTGCGCACCCACGTGATCGGCACCCACCTGCAGTCCACCGACTCGGGCTGCTCCAGCGGCCAGCCCGCCACCGTCCGGGCCGCCCAGCTGAACGCGATGCGCGCCTTCGTCGACGCCAAGCAGATCCCGGCGAACGAGCCGATCGTGCTGGCCGGCGACCTCAACATCAACTCGCACGACTCCGAGTACCCGGCGCTGCTGGCCAACGGCAACCTGGCGCCCGCCACCCAGCGGACCGGCTGGACCAACTCCTTCGACACGGTCGACAACTCGATCGCCGCCTACCGCTACCCCGGTGAGCCCAAGGAGGACCTGGACTACGTGCTGTACCGGGCCGACCACGCCCGCCCGCAGCAGTACACCAACCAGGTGCACCGCTTCCACAGCGCGCCGTGGACGGTCAGCAGCTGGGGCACCAGCTACACGTACAACGACCTCTCCGACCACTACCCGGTGATCGCCGGCTGACCCGGCCCACCCGGCAGCACCGGCCCCGGGCGGCGCGTCCTGCGGGCGCCCGGGGCCGATCCGGGGGAGGGTGGTGCCATGGCCTGTCCGGCGACCAGCACGGGAGGTGCCGCGGCGTGATCGACCACCGCGCGTACCCCGTGGATCCCTGGTGCCTGCGCGAGACCGCGCTGGACCTCGACGTGCTCGCCCAGAGCGAGTCGCTGTTCGCGCTCTCCAACGGCCACCTCGGCTGGCGCGGCACCCTGGACGAGGGCGAACCGGCCGGCCTGCCGGGCAGCTACCTGAACGGCGTCTTCGAGCTGGCCCCCGGCGGCGACGCGGAGCCGGCCAGGCGGGTGGCGGACGTCCCGGACGGCCGGCTGGTCCGGCTGATGGTCGACGACGAGCCCTTCGACCTGCGCTACGGACGGCTGCACCGCCACCACCGCACGCTCGACCTGCGCACCGGCGTGCTGGCCCGCGCGGTCGAATGGAGCTCCCCCTCCGGCCGCACCGTACGGATCGCCTCCTCCCGGCTGGTCTCGCTCAGCCAGCGCGCGATCGGCGCGCTCACCTACCGGGTGGAGCCGCTGGACGGCCCGGCCCGGATCGTCCTGCAGTCCGAGCTGCTCGCCGCCTCGCCCGCGCTGGAGCCGGAGACCGCGCAGGCCGCCGGCACCCGGCTGCACCTGATGCACCGCACCCGCCGCAGCGGCCAGCGGATCGGCGTCGCCGCCGAGCACACCGTGGCCGGGCCCCAGGGCACGGCCACCGCCGTGGAGTCCGGCCCCGAGCTCGCCCGGCTGACCGTGACCGCCTCGCTGCGCGCCGGCCAGACCCTGGGGCTGGAGAAGCTGGTCGCGCACGGCTGGTCGGCGGTGCGCTCGCGGCCCGCGGTGCGCAGCCAGCTGGACGCCGCCCTGGCCCGCGCCACGGCCACCGGCTGGGCCGGCCTGGCGGCGGAGCAGCGGGAGGTACTGGCCGCGTTCTGGAGCCGGGCCGACGTGGAGCTGGAGGGGGACGCGGAGATCCAGCAGGCGGTCCGGTTCGCGCTGTTCCAGCTCCACCAGGCGGCCGCCCGGGCCGAGCAGCGGGCGGTCGCGGCCAAGGGGCTGACCGGCCCGGGGCACGACGGGCACTGCTTCTGGGACACCGAGACGCACGTGCTGCCGGTGCTCACCTACACCGCGCCCCAGCTGGTCGCGCAGGCGCTGCGCTGGCGGCACAGCACCCTGCCGGCGGCCCGGCGGCGGGCCCGGGCGCTGGGGCTGGAGGGCGCCGCGTTCCCCGCCCGGACCATCGACGGCGAGGAGTGCTCGGCCGGTCCGCCGGCGGGCGCCGCCGCCTTCCACGTCAACGCGGGGATCGCGGACGCGCTGGCGCACTACACCGCGGCCACCGACGACCTGGTGCTGGACCGCGAGGCCGGTCTCGAACTGCTCGTGCACACCGCCCGGTTGTGGCGCTCGCTGGGCCACCACGACCCGGCCGGCACCTTCCACCTGGACGGCGTCAGCGGGCCGGACGAGTACAGCGGGGGCGCGGACGACAACCTGTACACCAACCTGATGGCGCAGCAGAACCTGCGGGCCGCCGCCGACGCCGCCGAGCGCAACGCCGACCTCGCGGTGGCGCTCGGGGTCAGCGACGAGGAGACCGCGGCCTGGCGGGACGCCGCCCTGCACCTGGCGGTGCCGTTCGACGAGCGGCTCGGCGTGCACGAGCAGTCGGCCGGCTTCACCCGCCACCAGGTCTGGGACTTCGCCGCCACCGGGCCGGGCGAGTACCCGCTGCTGCGCCACCACCCGGCGTTCCAGCTCCGGCGCCGGCAGGTGGTGCAGCAGCCGGACCTGGTGCTCGCGCTGTACCGGCGCGGGGAGGCGTTCGGGCCGGAGCAGAAGGCCCGGGACTTCGCGTACTACGAGGCGCTGACCGTCCGGGACTCGCCGGTCGCGGCCGGGGTGCAGGCCGTGCTGGCGGCGGAGACCGGGCACCTGGAGCTGGCGTACGACTACCTGTCCGAGACCGCGCTGCTGGACCTCGACGGCACCGTGCACGACCTGCGGGACGGGCTGCAGCTGGCGGCGCTGGCCGGGGTGTGGCTGGCGCTGGTGGCGGGTTTCGGTGGGCTGCGGCACCACGGCGACACCCTGGCGTTCGCGCCGCGGCTGCCCGCGCGGCTGGCCCGGCTGGCGTTCACCGTGCAGTTCCAGCGGCGGGTGCTGCGGGTCGAGACCGGCCCCACCGAGGCCTGCTACCGCCTGCTGGAGGGCGCCGAGATGCAGCTGTGGCACCACGGCGAGCCGCTCACCGTCTCCCCCGACCAGCCCGCCCGGCGGCCGGTGCCGCCGCTGCCGGAGCGCCCCGCCCCGACTCAGCCGGCCGGCCGCCGGCCCCGCCACCGGCGCCGGTCCGAGGACCGCGCCAGCACCGAGGAGTGACGCCCATGCCCATCGCCACCGTCGACCCGGCCACCGGCGAGACCCTGGAGACCTTCGAGCCGCTGGACGGCGCGGCCGTCGAGGCGCGGCTGGCCCGCGCCGAGGCCACCTTCGCGCAGTACCGGACCACCTCCTTCGCCGAGCGGGCGGCGCTGCTGCACCGGGCCGCCGACCTGCTGGACCAGGACCAGGACGCGATCGCCCGGACGATGACCACCGAGATGGGCAAGCCGATCGCCGCCGCCCGCGCGGAGGCGGCCAAGTGCGCCAAGGCGATGCGCTGGTACGCGGACCGGGCGCCCGGCCTGCTGGCGGACGAGCACCCCGACCCGGCCGACGTGGCGGACGCCGGCGCGTCGGCCGCCTACGTGCGCTACCGGCCGCTGGGCGTGGTGCTGGCGGTGATGCCGTGGAACTTCCCGCTCTGGCAGGTGGTCAGGTTCGCCGCGCCGGCCCTGATGGCGGGCAACGTCGGGCTGCTGAAGCACGCCTCGAACGTGCCGCGGACCGCGCTGTACCTGGAGGAGCTGTTCGCCCGCGCGGGTTTCCCGGCGGGCTGCTTCCAGACGCTGCTGATCGCCTCGGGCGCGGTCGAGGCGGTGGTCCGCGACCCCCGGGTGGCGGCGGTGACGCTGACCGGCAGCGAGGGCGCGGGCCGGGCGGTGGCGGCGGCGGCCGGGGACGAGGTGAAGAAGACCGTCCTGGAACTCGGCGGCAGCGACCCGTTCCTGGTGATGCCGTCGGCGGACCTGGCCCAGGCCGTCCGGTGGGCGGTCACCGCCCGGGTGCAGAACAACGGCCAGTCGTGCATCGCGGCCAAGCGCTTCATCGTGCACACCCGGGTCTACGACGAGTTCGCGGCCGCCTTCACCGACCGGATGCGGGCGCTGAAGGTGGGTGACCCGAAGGAGGAGGCGACCGAGGTCGGGCCGCTGGCCACCGACCAGGGGCGGGCCGACCTGGAGGAGCTGGTGCAGGACGCGGTGGACCGCGGGGCCGTGGTGGAGTGCGGCGGCGGGCGGCCGGAGGGCCTGGACCACGGCTGGTACTACCGGCCGACCGTGCTGAGCGGGGTGACGCCGCAGATGCGGATCCACCACGAGGAGGCGTTCGGCCCGGTCGCCACGCTCTACCGGGCCGGCAGCCTGGACGAGGCGATCGCGGTCGCCAACGACACCCCGTTCGGGCTGAGCTCGAACGTGTGGACCGGTGACCCGGACGAGCGCGAGCGCTGCGTCAGGGACATCCAGGCAGGTGGGGTGTTCTTCAACGGCATGACCGCCTCGCACCCGGCCCTGCCGTTCGGCGGTGTCCGGCGCTCCGGCTACGGCCGGGAGCTGTCCGCGCACGGCATCAGGGAGTTCTGCAACATCACCACCGTGTGGCTGGCACGCTGAGCGACGGGTTCAGGCTGGCCGCTGCTGCTTCCCCAGCCGGGGGTGGCCGACCAGCCAGCCGGCCGTCAGCACCACCGTGATCAGCCAGATCAGGCTCAGCACGGCCAGGGCCACCGGGTTGTCCAGCTGGACCACGACGGCCGTGGTGCCGATCGCCAGGGCCAGCCAGAAGACCACGGCCAGCACCGGCGTGTGGCGCAGCGCGGTGGTGAACCGCTGTACCGGTCCCGGCCGCTTGTGGGCCGGGCCCCGGGACCTCCGGGTGCTCTCCGCAACTGCCATCGCGCCCACCTCCAGGACGTCCGGTCCGCCCCCTTGACCACCATAGGTCCGGCCGGGTGAAGCGGCGTGCCGAGCGGCGCCCGCCCCGGTGGGCGTTCCGGTTGTGAGGATCCGGTGCATTCCTCCGGGAGCGGGCGGGGAGCGGCCGGGGCGGGCCCGTAGCTTGGCCTGATCCGCTCGGGACACACGGGGAAGGTGCGGTCATGGGGGACTATTTCCGGGTCGAGGTACAGGACCTGGACCGGCTGCTGCAGCAGCTGAAGCAGAGTCAGGAGGACCTGCGGTCGGCGCTGAACGCGATGCGTGACACCGGGCCGAAGACCACCGGCAGCAAGACGCTCGACCACGCCTGCGACGAGTTCCACGACAGCTGGGACGACGCGATCAAGAAGATCGCGGACGGCACGGCGCAGCTGGAGGACCGGCTGACCGAGACCCGCAAGGGCTACGCCGAGACCGAAGAGGCGATCCGCTGCGCGTTCTCGGGGGCGGCGGCATGAGCGGCGACGCGGACTTCCCCGCGCTGGGCTTCGACCCTGCGCCGGGTCGGGTCGACAGCGTGGCGCAGCTGGTCTCCCGGCTGACCTCGACCGCGACCTCGCTGGAGAGCGCGCACCGCACCCTGGTCTCGGTCGGACAGGGCGGTGCCAGCTGGCAGGGTGACGCGGCCAAGGCCTTCGCGGGCAAGGTCGGCGAGCTGCCGAAGATCATGCAGGACAGCGTGGAGGCGGTCCGCTCCGCGGCCGGCCAGCTGGACGGCTGGAGCCGCCAGCTCAGCGGCTACCAGGACACCGCCAAGCGGTACGAGGCGGCCGCCCAGGACGCCAAGCAGCGACTGGAGACCGCCGAGTCGCGCAAGAACGAGGCGACCACCCGCTACAACCAGGCCGCCGAGGACCCGGCCTTCCAGCTGGCCGGGCGGTTCTTCACCGACGACCGGGAACTGGCCGACGCCCAGTCGAGGATCACCGCCGCCTCCCAGCAGCTGGACCGGGCGAACGGCGCGCTGGAGAGTGCCGCGCAGGAGTTCTCGCAGATCCAGGACGAGCTCGAGGACATCGTCAAGCAGGCCAAGGAGCTCCTGGCGCACCACCAGGACGACGCCGAGCAGGCCGCCAAGGCCCTGCGCAAGGCCAACCACGGGGCGCCGCACACCAGCATGTGGAGCAAGATCGGCGACGGCTTCAAGAAGGTCGGCAACTCCATCAAGGAGTGGGCCACCAAGCACGCCGACGTGCTGAAGAAGGTCGGCGACATCGCGGGCGCGGCCTCCGCCGTGCTGGGCATCGCGGCGCTGGCCACCATGTGGTGCCCGCCGCTGTCCGCCGCCCTCGGGGCCGGCGCGGCCGGCGCCTCGGTGGTCGCCCTGGGCGCCCACGGCCTGGCCAAGCTCGGTGGTGCCAATGTCAGTTGGACCACCATCGCACTGGACGGGGTGGGCGCGCTGCCGTTCGTGGGCACCGCCGTCAAGGGCGTCAAGGGGGTCGGCATGGGGGTGAAGGCGATCGCCGCCGAGCGCTCGATCGCGGCCGGCGGCGCGCGGCTGGCCGAGGCGGGCAACGCGATCACCAAGGCCGCCGAGGGCGGGACGCTGATGCACAAGTTCGGCATCGGCCCGCTGCTCACCAAGACCCCGCTGAGCAAGCTGCCCGGCGTCGCCGACAGCCTGGACGCGGCCGGGAAGCTCAGCCCGCAGTCCTGGTGGTCGCGCGGCATCCAGATCGGCATCAAGGGCACCGGCCTGGGCATCAACGCGCCCAAGCTGTACCACGAGTTCGTCCCCGGAGCCGCGTGATGACCACCGCCGAGCAGACCGTGCCCGAGGCCGCCGCGGACGACATCCGGTGGGAGGTGCCGGTCTTCTTCCACTCGCTGGGCGTCGCGCTCCCCGAGCCGGAGCGGGCCGCGCACCTGGCCGAGATCTCCGCCGAGATCTGGTCCGGCGGCACCCCCTTCCAGCGCGAGACGGTGGCCGGCTGGTACGGGGAGATCGCCGCCGACGCCGCCGAGGACGGCGCGGTCTACGCCGGCCTCAGCCTGCTGGGCACCGAGGACGACCGGATCACCGCCGCGACCCTGGTGATCCTGGCCGAGGAGGCCGACACCTCGGACCCGGAGGTGGCCGCCGCCGCGCTGGTGGAACTGCTCTCGCTGGACCCGGCGCACGAGGTGATCCGCACCGACATCGCCTGCGGGCCGGCGGTGCTGGTGGTCTCCGGCATGGTGCTGGACCTGACCGCGCAGGCCGGCGAGGACGGGGCCGCCGCGCTGGAACTGGCCCAGGCCGAGGTGTACATCCCCGTACCGGGCGCCGACACGCTGGTGGTGTTCCGGCTCAGCACGCCCTCGCTGCCCGAGTTCCCGGAGTACGTCACCATCCTGGCCCGGATGGCGGACACCGTCAGCTACCGGCCCCCGGGCGCGCAGGCGCCCGCGGCCGAGGTCGCCCTGCCCCAGCAGGCGAGGATCACGGAGGCCTTCGGGTGAGCACGCCCAGCACCACCGGTACGCCGTACGAGCCGCCGCCCGCCGGGGCGGCGGCGGGCCCGCTGCCCCCGCGGTCGGCGGTCGGCCTGGCGCTCCAGTTCTGGCTGCAGTGGCTCTGGCTGGTGCCGTGGGGCGTGCTGGTCGCGGTCTACTTCCTCGGCGCGCTGCTCGGCGCCGGCGGGGACTCGGTCGGCCCGAACATCGTCCGCTCCACCCTCACCCCGCGCCGCTACCGGCTGGAGCGGCACGGCGGCCCGCAGGAGTGGGAGGCCTTCGCCGCGGCCGAGTTGGAGCGGGTGGCCGCTCCGGCACTGGCCCGGGAGCGCGAGCACCGGGCCGCCAACGCGGCCGGGCGCAGCCGGTACAAGCACCCGGAGACCGATCCGCAGGTGCGGCTGCGCAGCCGCAGCTACCGGGGCATCGGCGCCGCGGGGCTGGCCGCCGTCGCCGCCCGGCAGGGCTGGCAGGTCGACTGGGCGAGGACCAGGCCGGCCGCGGAGGTCCGGCTGGTCCACCGGGGGCCCTTGGGCGGCTGACCGGGTTGTCCGCCCGGCCGTCCGGGTACGGCTCCCGGGTGCAGACCGCTCCCACCCCGTCGACCCCACCGGCCCCACCGGTCCCGATGCTGGCCACCGCAAGCACCCGGCGCGAGTTCGACGACGGCTGGCTGCTGGAGCGCAAGCTGGACGGCATCCGGGCGCTGGCCCGGCGGGACGCCTCCGGGGTGCGGCTGTACTCGCGCACCGGCAAGCCGCTGGAGGAGAGCTACCCGGAGCTGGTGGCGGCGCTGGCGGCGCAGCCGGTGGGCGAGTTCACCGTGGACGGCGAGATCGTCGCGCTGGAGGGCGGGGCCACCAGCTTCGCCCGGCTGCAGCAGCGGATGCAGCTGCGGGACGCGCGGGCGGCGGCCGGTGCCGGGGTGCCGGTCACCTACTTCCTGTTCGACCTGCTGGCGCTGCTCGGGCACGACACCACCGGGCTGGCGCTGACCGACCGCAAGGAGCTGCTGCGGGAGTCGATCGTCTACGGCGACCCGCTGCGCTTCACCGAGCACCTGCGCGCGGACGGCCCGGCCCCGCTCGCCGAGGCCTGCGCCCGGGGCTGGGAGGGGCTGATCGCCAAGCGGGCCGGCGGCCGGTACCTGCCGCGCCGCTCGGGCGACTGGCTGAAGCTGAAGTGCGAGCAGGGGCAGGAGTTCGTGGTCGGCGGCTTCACCGACCCGGCGGGCAGCCGGATCGGCTTCGGCGCGCTGCTGCTCGGTTACCACGAGCAGGGGCGGCTGCGGTACGCGGGAAAGGTCGGCACCGGCTTCGACACCCGGACCCTGACCGCCCTGCACGAGGTGCTCGGCGGGCTGGAGCGGCCGGACAGCCCGTTCGGTGAGCCGGTGCCCGAGCGCCGCCCGCACTGGGTGGTGCCCCGGCTGGTGGCGCAGGTGGGCTTCACCGAGTGGACCAGGGACGGCCGGCTGCGGCAGCCGCGCTTCCTCGGCCTGCGCCAGGACCGCCCGGCGGCCGAGGTGGTCCGGGAGCGGCCCGCCCCGGCGTGACCCGTCCGCCGGTGTCCGGGTGCGGGGGCGGGCGACGGCGCCTAGGTTGCCGCTGGGGGGCGGTCCTACGAGAGGTGGAGACGTCCATGGCAGGGAAGTTCGAGATCTACCAGGATTCCGCGGGCAACCACAGGTTCCGGCTCAAGGCGGCCAACGGTGCGGTCGTGGTGACCGGCGAGCCGGAGGAGTCGCCGGAGAAGTGCATGAAGAGCATCGAGTCGATCCGGAAGCTGGCGCCGTACGCGCAGGTCCAGGAGGTCCCGGAGGTTCAGGCGCGGTCCTGAGCACCCTGAGCGTCCCGGCCGGGCCGGCCACCCTCCGCGGTGGCCGGCCCGACCGCGTGCCGGAGCCGCTCCGGTGGCGGGCGCGGGTCGTGCGGGTGCATGGGATCTCCGCGAAAGCCTCACAGGTGGTACCTGTCGGCCCGGTCGGCGCCGTGCGTAGGGTCCATGACAGATCTCGCGAGGGTCGCGAGCGACACCACCCGAGGCGATACCGGAAAGCTCACATGGACCAGGGCACACCGCTCAACTACTGCGTACCGTGCCGCCGGCACCTGAACGGCGCGTACTCCTGCCCCGGCTGCGGGGCGCCCGCGAGCGCCTCCGTGCCGCAGCCGGCCACCGCGCCGGCCAGCGCACCCCGGCCGGCCGGGCGGGCCCGCCGGCGGACCGGGCGCGGGCGCCGGCTGGTGCTGGTCACGGCGGCCGGTCTGGTGATCGGCGGCGCCGGGGTGGTCGCGCTGGCCGCTCCGCAGGACGGCGGCGCCCCCCGGCCGGCGGGCGCGCCGGTCGAGGAGCATCCGGTGCAGTCCATGCCGAGCCCGACACCGGCTCCGGCGAGCAGCGCGCCGCCCTCCTCCGCGGCGCCGAAGCCCAGCCGCAGCGTCCGTACCGGCGCGGCGAGTTCGGCGCCCGCCTCGGCCGCGCCGTCGACCGGCCGCCCGGCGACGCCGAGCACCGGGCCGAGCGCGCCGACCTCCGCCGCGCCGACCGGGCAGCCGTCCACCGGCGGGCCCTCGCCCTCCGCCTCGCCGAGCTGCAAGCCGTTCCTGTTCTGGTGCACCTGACCGGCCGGGCCGGTCTCAGGCCCGCGCCCCGAGCAGTTCGGCCAGCACCGCGAGGTGGCTGAGCTCCGGCTCGCGGGTGGCCGTCAGCAGGGCGAGCGGCCCGGCGCCGGCCAGCGCGCGCAGCCGCTCCAGCGCCTGTGCGGGCCCGCCCGCGGCCAGCTCGGCCCGGTAGCGGGTGCGGAACTCCGCGTACCGCTCGGGAAGATGGCCGTACCAGCGGCGCAGCTCGGTGCTCGGGGCGACCTCGGGGAGCCACTCGTCGAAGGCCCCGGCGTCCTTGCGCAGACCGCGCGGCCAGAGCCGGTCCACCAGCACCCGGTGGCCCTCCCCGGCGACCGGGTCGGCGTAGATCCTGCGGACCGTGACGGCCACGCGTCCTCCTCGGGTCGGTTCGCTCCCCCACGGCCATCCTCGCGCGCGGACCGCCGGGACGCCTGCGTGCCCGCTGCCGTCTCCGGCATGCTGGGTGGCACGGGCGAGGACAGGGGGGCGTGATGGCGGAGCATCCGGTGGGCACGGACGGGCGGGACCTGTTGGCGGCGGCGGGGGTGCTGTTCACCGACGAACGGGGCCGGCTGCTGGTGGTGCGGGTCTCGTACGAGGCCGAGCACCCGGTGGCGGTGCCCGGCGGCGGCTGGGAGGAGCAGGACCTCTCGCCGCGGGCGACCGCCGTCCGGGAGATCGAGGAGGAGCTGGGCATCACGCCCCGGCTCGGTGCGCTCGCCTGCCTGGACTGGTCGGTGGACGGGGACCGGCCGCCGATCGCCGCCTTCCTGTACTGGGCCGACCCGCTGACCGCGGCCGAACTGCGCGGGCTGCGGCTGGAGGAGGGCGAGCTCGGTTGGTCCGGCTTCCTGGCGCCCGGGCGGGCGGCCGCCGCGCTGCCGCCGATGCTGTCGCGCCGGGTGGCGGCCTGCCTGCGGGCGCCGCGCTCGGCCGGACCGCTGGAACTGGCGGTCGGCCACCCGGTCGGCCACAGCCTGGAGCACCTGGCGCCGGCTCCCCCGGTGCGGTACACCGGGGCGGCCGGCCTGCCGCCGCTCGCGGTGGAGCACCCACCGCCCCCGCCGCCGATGGACCGGGCGACCTACCTCGCCACCCGGGCCCGGATCCGCGCCAAGGCGCGGATGCTGTTCACCGACCCGGACGGCCGGGTGCTGCTGGTCCGCCTGCACCCGCGGCCGCACGACCGGCGCCCGTACTGGGTGCTGCCGGGCGGCGGGATCGAGGCCGACCGGGAGCTGCCCCGGCAGGCCGCCCGGCGGGAGATCCGGGAGGAACTCGGCTGGGAGTGCGAACCCGGCCGGCTGCTGGTGCTGGACTGGCTGCCGGGCCGGCCGGGCAGCCGGGCGCAGCTGGTGCACGTCTTCGACGGCGGCACCGTCACCGCGGAGCGGCTGGCCACCGCCCGGCTGCCCGAGGACGAGGTGGCCGAGGCCCGGCTGGTCACCCCGGAGCAGGCCCGCGAGCTGCTCTCCGCCCCCGCCCGGGCCCGGGTGGAGGCCGCCGTGGCGGCCCGGCGGCGGACGGGCGGGCCGGCCGAGCTGGTCCGCGGCGCACCGGCCGGCGAACCCGCCTGACGGCGGGGTGCGGGCAGGGCCCGGGGCGGGGACAATGGAGCGTCCCGACGGCTGAGGAGGTGCGTACCGATGGCAAGAGGTCCGATCGAGTCCGTGCTCTGCGGGCAGCGGGTCGAGGCCGTCGACGGCGGCTACCGGCTGCGGGTGGAACTCACCGAGGGGCTGGCGGTGACGGTGCGCAACGACTTCCGGCTGACCGGCCCGCGCGCGGTCCAGCACTTCTACCCCGGGCTCACCACGGCCCCGGTCGCCGGCCTCACCGGGCTGGTCGGCACGGTGGTCACCGCCGTCCGGGTCAGCCCCGCCGGCACGCTGGAGCTGGACTTCGACAACGGGCGTACCATCGCCGTCCCGCCCGAGCTCGCGCCCGGCGGACCGGCGGAGGCCTGGCGGGTCAGCGGCCCGGCCGGACCGTTGTTCACCTCCGTCCCGGGCGGCTACCTGAGCGTCTGAACAGGGCGGCCGACCCGGGCGGGCCACGGGCCGACCGTCATCCGAACAGGTGCGGGCCGCCTGTCGCGGTACCGCCCACGGCCCGGACAGGACAGGATGTCCGTCGACACTCACCCATCTCGACGGGAAGGCCCCCGTTTTGGCAACCGACTACGACGCCCCGCGCAACAACAACGAGGAATCCGACGACAGCATCGAGGAGCTGAAGAGCCGCCGCAACGACAAGTCCACCGGCTCGGTCGACGCTGACTTCGAGGCCGTCGAAGGCCTGGAACTCCCCGGCGCGGACCTCTCCGGTGAGGAGCTCACCGTCCAGGTGCTGCCGGAGCAGCAGGACGAATTCACCTGCGCCACCTGCTTCATGGTGCACCACCGCAGCCAGCTCGCCGGCAAGGACAGCAAGGGCCGGCCGATCTGCAAGGAGTGCGCCTCCTGACGGACGGGCCGCCCGCCCGGCGCCGCCCTGCCCGGCGGGCACCGGGCGGCACCGGACGCACCGGGCCCACCGGGCCCACCGGGCCATGGTCAGGTCTCCTGGTCATGGCCGGTGGCGGGGTGCGGCCCGGCCGCCCCGGTGGCCGCGGCACCGCCGCCGGCCGGCCCTGGTCGGCACGGTCGGTCCGACCCTAGGGCTTGTCTGACAATTCCCGCCGGGCGCGCGACGCTCCCCCAGCCTTCGGCCGGGAGGTACCCCCAGGCATCCTCCTCCGCCTGGACGCACCGGCGAAACGTCCAAGTACGTCCAGTACGGGGACGCTTCGCCGGCACGCCCAGCCGGGCGCCCACCGCCGCGCGCTCATCCGACGCGAATTGTCAGACAAGCCCTAGGATGGGTGATCGACTGCGGCCGGGGAGGCCGTGGCACGGGGGAGGCGGGGACGCGTGTTCGGAATCATCAGACCCTGCCGGCACCGGCTCCCCGAGCGGCTGCGGACCAGCTGGCTGGCCCACCTGTGCGGCCTCTGCCTGGCCCTGCGCGACGACCACGGCCAGCTCGCCCGGACGGCGACCAACTACGACGGATTGATCATCTCGGCCCTGGTCGAGGCGCAGCGGGTGCCCGTCCCGGGCTCTTCCGGGCGGGCGGCCGGGCGCCGCAAGGCCGGGCCGTGCCCGCTGCGCGGGATGCGCGGCGCCGAGGTCGCGGACGGCGAGGGCGCCCGGCTCGCGGCGGCGGTCTCACTGGCGCTCGCCTCGGTGAAGATGCGCGACCACGTGCTGGACGCGGACGGCGCCTTCGCCCGCCGGCCGGTCGCCGCCGGGGCCCGGGTGGTGGCCCGCCGCTGGGACCGGCAGAGCGCCGGCGGCGGCTCGGCGGTCGGCTTCGACACCGCGGTGCTGCTCGGCGCCGCCGACCGGCAGGGCCGGCTGGAGCGGGAGGCCCGGCCCGGTGGCTCGGTGCTGCTGGTCACCGAGCCGACCGAGAGCGCGACGGCCGCCGCCTTCGCCCACACCGCCGTGCTGGCCGGGCGGCCGGGCAACGGCCCGGCGCTGGCCGAGGCGGGCCGCCTGTTCGGGCGGCTCGCGCACCTGCTGGACGCCGCCGAGGACGAGCAGGCGGACGCCGCCGCCGGCGCCTGGAACCCGCTCACCGCGACCGGCACCGACCGGGACCGGGCGCAGCAGCTCTGCCGGGACGCCGTGCACGGCATCCGACTCGCGCTGCGGGACGTGGAGTTCACCGACCGGGCGCTGGTCCACCTGCTGCTCGCGCACGAGACCGACCGGGCGGTGGACCGGGTGTTCGGGCACGGCGCCGGCTGCGCGCTGCCGGCCCTGGCGGCGGACGGCGACCGGGCCGGGGCGACGATCACGGACCGGCCGCCGACCGAACCGCCACCGGGCAAGACCCCGCGCGGGCTGCTCGCGGGCTGCGCGGTCTGGGCCCTGATGGCCTGCACCTGCCAGCTGATGTGCTGCGACCACGACGATCCGTTCAGCCGGGAGCGCCGCGAGGGCTGGTGCCAGCGCAACGGTGACTGCGGTGACTGCTGCGACTGTGACTGCGGTTGCTGCGACTGCAGTTGCGATTGCTGCTGCGACGGGTGCGGCTGCGACTGCTGACCTGCCACGATCCGGCGCGGCACCGGCGGGCCCGGTGGTGCTGGCGTCGGAGGGCGCGGACGGCGGCTAGGGTGGGAGGCTTCCCCGCCGGGTGCCCAGATCCGCAAGGAGCCGCACAACCGTGTCCGACACCTTCACCCACCTGCACGTCCACACCGAGTACTCGATGCTGGACGGAGCGGCGAAGAACGGCAAGCTGTTCGCGGAGGCGGAGCGGCAGGGCATGCCGGCCATCGCGATGAGCGACCACGGCAACATGTTCGGCGCGTACGAGTTCTTCCACTCCGCCGCGAAGACCGGGGTGAAGCCGATCATCGGGATCGAGGCGTACGTCGCGCCGGGATCGCGGTTCGAGAAGAAGCAGGTGTTCTGGTCCCCCGGCGGGCAGCGGCCGGCCAGCTCGGACGGCGAGGGCGGCAAGGACGTCTCGGGCGGTGGCCGGTACACCCACATGACCATGTGGGCCGAGAACGCGACCGGCCTGCGCAACCTGTTCAAGCTCTCCTCGCTGGCGTCGATGGAGGGCTACTACATGAAGCCCCGGATGGACCGCGAGCTGATCGCCGCCAACTCCACCGGGATCATCGCCACCACCGGCTGCCCGTCCGGCGAGGTGCAGACCCGGCTGCGGCTGGGCCAGTACGAGGAGGCGGTCAAGGCCGCCGGCGCGTACCAGGACATCTTCGGCCGGGAGAACTACTTCCTCGAGCTGATGGACCACGGCCTCTCGATCGAGCGGGACGTGCGCGAGGACCTGCTGCGGCTGGCCGCGCAGCTGAACATCCCGCTGCTGGCCACCAACGACTCGCACTACGTGACCGCGGACCAGGCGGACGCGCACGACAGCCTGCTCTGCGTGGGTGTGGGCAAGAACAAGGACGACCCGAACCGCTTCAAGTTCCAGGGCACCGGCTACTACATCAAGACCGCGGCCGAGATGCGCGAGCTGTTCCGCGAGCTGCCGCAGGCCTGCGACAACACGCTGCTGATCGCCGAGCGGATCCAGCCGTACGACGAGGTGTTCACCTACGTCGACCGGATGCCGCAGTTCGACGTGCCGGAGGGCGAGACGCAGGCCTCGTACCTGCGCAAGAAGATCGCGGCGGGGCTGAAGGTGCGCTACGGCGACAACCCGAGCCAGGAGGTGCTGGACCGGGTCGAGCTGGAGATGGGCGTCATCTCCCCGATGGGCTTCGACGCCTACTTCCTCGTGGTCGCCGACATCTGCCAGTACGCCCGGGACAACGGCATCCCGGTCGGACCGGGCCGAGGCTCCGCGGCCGGTTCGATGGTCTCGTACCTGACCCGGATCACCGAGCTCGACCCGCTCGAGCACGACCTGCTGTTCGAGCGCTTCCTCAACCCCGAGCGGATCAACCCCCCGGACGTCGACATCGACTTCGACGACCGCCAGCGCGACCAGATGGTGCGCTACGTCACCGACAAGTACGGCGCCGCGTACACCGCCCAGGTGAACACCTTCGGCACCATCAAGGCGAAGGCCGCCGTCAAGGACGCCAACCGGATCCTCGGCTACCCGTTCGCGATGGGCGACCGGATCACCAAGGCGATGCCGCCGGACGTGATGGGCAAGGGCGTCCCGCTGGCCGACCTGTTCAACGAGAGCCACCCGCGCTACAACGAGGGCACCGAGATCCGGGCGCTCTACGCCAACGAGCCCGACGTCAAGAAGATCATCGACACCGGCCTGGGCATCGAGGGGCTGATCCGCGGCACCGGCGTGCACGCCGCCGCCGTGATCCTCTCCTCCACGCCGCTGCTGGAGCTGGTCCCGCTGCACAAGCGGGACAAGGACGGCGTGATCATCACCGGCTTCGACTACCCGTCGTGCGAAGCCATGGGCCTGATCAAGATGGACTTCCTGGGCCTGCGGAACCTGGGCATCATCGACCACGCCATCAAGATCATCAAGTCCAACCGGGGTGTCGAGGTCGACATCGAGAAGATCCCGCTGGACGACCCCACCACGTACGAACTGCTGGCCCGGGGCGACACCCTGGGCGTGTTCCAGCTCGACGGCGGCCCGATGCGGGCCCTGCTGCGGCTGATGAAGCCCACCGAGTTCGCCGACATCTCCGCGGTCAGCGCGCTGTACCGGCCCGGCCCGATGGGCATGAACTCGCACACCAACTACGCGCTGCGCAAGAACGCCCAGCAGGAGATCATCCCGATCCACCCGGAGCTGGAGGCGCCGCTCAGCGAGGTGCTCGGCCCCACCTACGGCCTGATCGTCTACCAGGAGCAGGTGCAGCGAGCGGCGCAGGTGCTGGCCGGCTACAGCCTCGGCCAGGCCGACCTGCTCCGCCGGGCCATGGGCAAGAAGAAGAAGGAGGTCCTGGAGAAGGAGTTCATCCCGTTCCAGGCCGGCTGCCGCGAGCGCGGCTACTCCGACGAGGCGATCCAGTCCGTGTGGGACGTGCTGGTGCCGTTCGCCGGCTACGCGTTCAACAAATCGCACTCCGCCGCCTACGGCCTGGTCTCGTACCAGACCGCCTTCCTCAAGGCCAACTACCCCGCCGAGTACATGGCCGCGCTGCTCACCTCGGTGGCGGACGACAAGGACAAGATGGCGGTCTACCTGGCGGAGTGCCGCCAGATGGGCATCAAGATCCTGTCCCCGGACGTGAACGAGTCGGTGGTCGACTTCACCGCCGTCGGCAGCGACGTCCGCTTCGGCCTCAAGGCCGTCCGCAACGTCGGCGTGCCGGTCATCGAGTCGCTGGTGCGCACCAGGAAGGAGAAGGGCAAGTACGCCTCCTTCGCCGACTTCCTGGACAAGGTCGAGCTGGTGGTGTGCAACAAGCGCACGGTGGACTCGCTGGTGAAGGCCGGGGCGTTCGACTCGCTCGGGCACACCCGGCTGTCGCTGAGCTCGGTGCACGAGAGCGCGATCGACGCCGTGACCGGGGTGAAGAAGCAGCAGGCGATCGGGCAGGACGACCTGTTCGGCGCGTTCGGCGGGGAGTCGGACACCCCCGCCATCGGGCTGGACTTCGAACTCACCGAGCGGGAGTGGCCGCGCAAGCAACTGCTCAGCCTGGAGCGGGAGATGCTCGGCCTGTACGTCTCCAGCCACCCGCTGGACGGCGCCGAGCACATCCTCTCCCGCAACCGCGACATCTCGATCGCCGAACTCCTCGGCTCCGGCCGCACCGAGGGCGAGGTCCGGCTGGCCGGCCTGATCACCGGCGTGGACCGCCGGATCAACAAGGCCGGCAACGCCTGGGCGATCATCACGCTGGCCGACCGGGACGGCTCGGTCGAGGTGCTGTTCTTCCCCGCCACCTACAACCTGATGGCCGACCAGATGGTCGAGGACAACGTGATCTCGGCCCGGGGCCGGCTCAACGAGCGCGACGGCTCGCTGAGCATCTTCGGCCAGGAGATCACCACCCTGGACGTCTCCTCGGCGGAACTCGGCACCAAGCCGCCGGTGCAGATCACCCTGCCGGTCGGCAAGATCACCCCGGGCACGGTGGCCGACCTCAAGGCCGCACTGCTGGCCCACCCCGGCGACGTCCCGGTCCGCCTGCTCACCACCAACTGGGACCGCAACACCCTGTACGAGCTGGGCCTGCGGGTGAACCCCGAGCACGGTCTGGCCTCGGACATCAAGACCGTGCTCGGCACCCACGCCTGGGTGGGCACGCTGTAGCACCGGGCACGCTGTAGGACCGATCCTCCCGCACGCGGGGCGCGCGCCCGGGCACGACCCGGGGTGCGCCCCGCGCCGGATCACCGGCCCCGCGCGCGGGCGGTGCGGTCAGGCCCGGATCCGGCCGCCGATCGGCTCGGGATCCGGCTCGGCCTCGGGGTCGGGGTCGGCGGTGGTCTCGGCCTCGCGCAGCTGCTCCAGCACGCCGGCGCGGTCGGAGAGCAGCACCGTGAGGATCCGGCGGGCCGAGCGCAGCAGGTCGGCGACGTCCGCGCCGGCCAGCGAGTAGAGCACCACCGGGCCTTCGCGGACCGAGACCACGATGCCCGAGCGTCTGAGCACACCGAGCTGCTGGGACAGGTTGGAGGCCTCGATACCGAGGTCGGCGAGCAGGTCGCGGACCGGCAGCGGGCCGCCCTGGAGCAGCTCCAGCACCCGGATCCGGACCGGGTGCCCGAGCATCCGGAAGAACTCGGCCTTGACCTGGTAGAGCGGGGGTTGCGGCATCAGACCTCGAGCTCGCTCTCGACCAGCTGGAGCCGGCGCCTGGCCATCGCCAGGTTGGCCCGGCTCCGGTCGAGGGCCAGGTAGAGGAAGAGACCGCTGCCGTTCCGCGAGGTGAGCGGGCGGATCAGGTGGTACTGGCCGCTGAGGGTCACCAGGATGTCCTCGATGGTGCCCTGGAGGCCGAGCATCTCCATGGTGCGCATCTTCGCCCGGACCAGATCGGTGTTGCCGGCGGCGGCCACGGACAGGTCGAACTCCCGGCCGCCACCGAGGGTGCCCAGTGCCATGCCGCTGCCGACGTCCACGAGTGCGACGCCGATGGCGCCCTCGATCATCATCGCTTCCTTCAACGCCACGTCTGTGTGTGCCATGTCGACGACTCTAAGCAATCACCTGACTGCGCATCAGGTGAATTGCAGAACTCTGCAATTCACGTTGCCGTTGCGGTACGGTGCCCCCGCCGGCCCCGGCCCTCCCCTGCGCACCGGCCGCCCCGGGCGACCCGAGCAGGCGCCCGGCCGGCGGCGCCCCCAGCTCCCCGAACGGGCCTCTCCGGTGGCGCGCGCGGCGAGGCGGTCCCGAAGCTGTGAGTGGACATATCTCAATCCCGAGATATTTCACCTACGAAGGAACCAGTTGTGGCAAGACCCATCTCCGTCTCGTTACCTCCCGCAGGCGCCGGCCCGGACGGATCGAAGCACCTCATCGGCGCCGCCCCCGCTCTCCTCTTCTCCCCCTCCCCCGCCCCCGCCCCCGCCCCCGCCCCCGGGCAGACCGCCGAGCCGCCCGGCGCCGACTGGGGGACCACCCTCCTCGACATGGCGGCCACCGCCCGTCCCGTCCCCGAAGTCGGCGTCCTGCTGGACCTGTTGGAGACCTCCGACACCGCCGTGCTGGCCCGCGCCCTCAACTCCGCGGCCCGTAACCGCCCGGTGGAGGAACTCGCCGATCTGATCGTCGCCCTCGCCGGAGCCCCGAACGCCATCGCCCACGAGGCGCTGCGGATCGCGGTGGTCACCCGCGAGGTCCCCGAAGTCGCCCGGCTGGTCGACCTGTTGGGGGCGGATCCGGACTCGGGCGTCCGCGAGGCACTCTGTGCGGCCGCGTTGGAGCGGCCGGTCGCCGAGGTCGCCCAGCTCGCCCGCTGTCTGAACCGGCCCGAGCCGCGCACCCCGGAGCCCCTCACCGGTGCGGAGACCGCCGCCGCGGACGGCACGGCCACCCCGGAGAGCCCGGCCGCGCCGGAGACCGGACCCGGGAGCACCGGTGGCGCGGAGCCGGTGGTGGCGGCCCGTCCGGTCACCGCGTCCGGCGCGCGCCGGATCGCCCGGCGGCTGCGGTCCCCGCTGCGCCGCCCGGCGGCCGTCGCGCTGCTGACCGCCGCGGCGGCGCACCTCCCGCTGGTGCTGCCGTACTGGCGCACGGCGCCCTACCTGGGCGCGGCAGCCGCCGTGCTGGTCGGGCTCTTCCTGCTGCTGGCCGTCCGGCTGGTCCGCCGGGACACGGCGTTGGTCTGGTGCTCGACCGCGGCGGTGGGCGCGGTGGCCGTCGCCGGGTACTTCCTGACCCACCGGTACCTGCTGCCGGCCGCGGCCACCGAGCTGGCCCGCTGGCAGGACCGGCTCGGCCCGCTGGCGCTGGCCGCGGAGCTGGTCACGGTGCTGCTCGCCGCGGCGCTGTGCGTGCCGCGGCTGCGGCAGCAGGGCCCGGTGCGCCCGGGCCCGCGCCGCAGCGCCTGACGACCCACGGGTGCCCGGCCGGACTCCGCTGAGTCCGGCCGGGCACCCGTGCGTACGGGCTCAGCCGCGCTCGAAGCGCCAGCGGGTCTGGCCGTACTCCCCCTTGGCGAACCCGAAGGCGGTCACCGGCTCCACCCGGAACACCAGGTCGTCGCCCTCCTTGCCGCGGAAGCCGCCCTCGCGCACCTCGAAGTGCCACTCGCTGCCGTACTTGCGCTCGTACGCCTCGGCGACCGGGCGCAGCGCCGCGACCTCGACCAGCCGGACGGCCTCGCCCTCGACCACCACGTCCAGGCCCTCCCGGAGCGCGTTGGCGCCGGCGGTGAGGACGCAGTGCGGGTTGCCCGCGAGGTTGGCGGCCTTGCGCTCGCCGGCCCCGGTGCAGAAGTGCAGGGCGCCGTCCACCCACACCGCGATCAGCGGGGTGACGTGCGGGCGCCCGTCCGGGCGGACCGTGGACAGCCAGTACAGCTCCGCCCCGGCCAGCCGGTCGCGCGCCACCTGCCAGGGGGTCGCCCGCGCTCCCCGGTCGCTGTACCGGGGATCGAGCTCGGCCACCGGTTCCCGTTCCGTCATCTGCACTCCCGCCGATCGGTCGCCGGAGGGCCGGCTGCGCGGGCGGATCGGCCCGCCGGCTCCGGATCCGGCCATTCTCGCGCCCGCGCGGCGTCGCGGGCCGGTGCCCGGCGGACGTGTCGGTGTGCGGGCGGCGCCGGGCGGGCAGACGCCCGACGGGGGCACCGGCGGGGGAGCCGGCGGGCGCTCTGTGACCGAATCGTCCCTCGCCCTCGGGAACCTGTCCGGCCGCTGCGGCGTGTACAGGACTGGAACACGGCTGGAGGGGTTACTCGGTGGAGCGCAAGAACAGGGTCCTGGCGGTAGCGGTGCTCGGCGGCGCGATGGCGCTGACGACGGCGTGCAGCGGCGGCGGAGGCGGAGGCGGTGCGTCCTCGGCGGACGCGAAGCCGAAGACGTCCGCGGCGACGGTCAGCATCGAGCCCGCGAACGGCGCGACGGACGTCAAGCCGGCCGGCCCGCTGAAGGTCGCGGTGGCGAACGGCAAGCTGACCGAGGTCACGGTGACCGGCAAGGACGGCACACCGGTGCCCGGCGCGCTCACCGCCGACGGCACGGGCTGGGCGCCCACCGCCGGCCTCGCGATCTCGACCGCGTACAAGGTCAGCGCCCGCGCCACCGACCCGGCCGGCATCGCGGCCACCGCCGAGAGCAGCTTCACCACCCTGACGCCGCAGGCGGGCGCCGGGCCGCAGGACAACATCGCCGACGGCCAGACCTACGGCACCGGCATGATCGTGTCGCTGAACTTCAAGACCGCGGTCAAGGACCGCGCGGCGGTGGAGAAGGCGATCACCTTCGAGACCTCCGACGGCAGCGTGGTCAAGGGCCACTGGTTCAACAACACCCGGGTCGACTTCCGCCCGGAGACGTTCTGGAAGCCGCAGACCAAGGTGGTCGCGCACTACCGGCTGAAGAGCGTGGAGACCGCGCCCGGCGTGTACGGCGAGGTGGACAGCGACCAGTCGTTCACCATCGGCCGCTCCCGGGTCAGCACCGCGGACGCCGCCTCGCACCAGATGGTCGTGCAGGAGGACGGCAAGCCCGGCGTGACCATCCCGATCAGCGCCGGCGCCTCCTCCCCCGCTTCCCAGAACACCTTCAACGGCACGATGGTGATCATGGCGAAGGAGGGCACCACCATCATGGACTCCTCCACCGTGGTCAACCACGAGGGCCCCGACTACAAGGTGCCGATGCCGCACGCGCTGCGGCTCACCCCGACCGGCACCTACGTGCACGGCAAGTACGCGCCGGACAACCCCTTCGGCAACCGCAACACCAGCCACGGCTGCGTCGGGCTGGAGGACGGCTCGGCCACGGACGGCGACAACGACTCGGTGGCCGGCCGCTACTACGCGGCGGCCCTGATCGGCGACGTGGTGACGGTGAAGAACTCGGTCGGCGCCCAGGTCGACCCGATGAACGGCCTGAGCGGCTGGAACATCGGCTGGGACAAGTGGTGATCCGACCCTGCCGGCGGCGCCGGCCTCCCGTGCGCACCGCGCGGGCGGGCCTACGGTGTCGTTGACGTCCGCACCCGTACTCCGAGAGGCAGCAGCACGATGACCGAGACGCACACCATGCTCTTCGTGACCTTCGACGACACTGCGAGCGCCCGTGCGGCGTACCGGGAGATCAAGGAGGTGCACGGGGTCCGGCAGGCCGCCGTGATGGAGCGGACCGCGGACGGGCTGCTCGACGTGCCGGAGAGCTGGGTGCGCGGGGCCGGGGCGGCGACCGTGCTGAGCGGCGTGGTCGGGGCGCTGGTCGGGCTGATCGGCGGCCCGATCGGCGCCTTCCTCGGCTGGGGCGCGGGCACCGCGCTGGGCGGCGGCGCGGAGTACAAGCGCTACAGCGACGCCACCGAGGGCCTGATGGTGTTCAGCCGCGGGCTGGACGACAGCTCCACGATGCTGATCGTCGAGCTGGTCGAGACCGACCCGGCGGTGGCGGACGCGATCGCGGCCCGGCACGGCGGCCGGCTGGTGCGCCGCCCGGCGGCCGAGGTGGAGGCCGAGGTGAGGGCCGCCCAGGAGGAGGCCGAGGAGTCACTGCGCGCCGAGCACGAGGCGCAGCACGACCACCACCACAGGGGCGCCTGACAGCGGGGCGACCGGGCCCCGGCGGCCGGTCACCAGCGGACGTCGGACAGCCGGACGAAGCGGATCCCGGCGTCGAGCAGTTCGGGCAGCGCCGCGGCCACCCCGGCCGCGGTGCCGCCGGCCGGGTGGTTCATGTGGGCGATCACGATCGACCCGGGGTCGGCGGCCGCGACGGTGCGGTGGACCTGCGAGGCGGAGAAGGTGGCGCCCGCGTCGCCGTTGACGGTGAAGCCGGCGATCCGCTCGCCGAGCAGGCCCACCGCCTGCGCGGCGACGTCGTCGTAGTACGCGGTGCCGGCCCGGAAGAAGGCCGGCGGGTGGCCGAGCAGCTCGGTGAGCCCGTCCCGGTTGCCGGCGATCTCGTCGTACACCTCGCCGACGTCCGCGGTGCCGGCGATGCCGTACGCCGAGCGGCCGGTGACGGAGAGCGGCCGGTGCCGGGTGCCGTGGTTGCCGATCTCGAACAGCGGATCGGCGGCGAGCTGCTGGAAGACCTCCGGGTTGGCGTCGATCCAGCGGGCGTTCAGGAACAGTGTGGCGGGTACCTGGTGGCTCCGCAGGGTGTCGATCAACGCGGCGTCGTAGCCGTCGCTGCCCGGGCCGCCGCAGGCGTCGAAGGTCAGCGCGATCGCCTGCTCCCCGTCGGGGAGGGCGGTGAGCACCCCCGGGCCGTCCAGCGCCCAGCAGCTCGGGGTCAGCTCGCCCAGGCGGGCCACCAGGTCGTCCCGGGTCGGCGCGGCCGGGACGGCGGGCGCGGCGGCGGGCGCGGGGGCCGGGGCGGGCGGTGCGGCCGGGGCCTGGGCCGCGGTGGGCGCGGCCTGGGCCGGGGCGGCCGATCCGCCGCCCGTAGCCTGCGGCGAGCGCCGCGAGACACCGCACCCGGCGACCGCGCTACCGGCCAGCGCGGCCAGGACCACCCGGCGAGCCAACGACATCCGAACCTCCGTGCCCGTGGCGGACGACAGCTTTCGACCACCGTAGGCACGGCCCCTTCGAACGCGCGTCGGGTGCACCGCCGTTCGGGTCCTGACCGGCCATCGGATCACCCCCGGGGCAGGTCGGCGGCCCCGAAGCCGACCGAGAAGCGGTGGCACCAGATCACGGCGCTGCGAAAGGCCGTCAGATCGGTGCCGGGCGGGACGGCGTAGTTCTGGTTGCCCTGGTTCCCCTTGAGCGGGCCGAGTTCCAGGGCGCCGGGGCCCAGGGTGTCCAGCCAGGACTCGGCGGCGGGGCGGGTGGACAGGTAGACCCGGACGTCCGGGCCCTCGGAGGTGCGCAGGTCCTCCAGCCGCAGCACGGCGCTGCCGTCGGCCAGCCGGATCAGGCGGGCCGTCCCGCTGGTGGGGTGCTCCCCGGCGACGAAGCCGCCGCCCGGCCGATCGGAGCCGGTCACGGGCACGCCCGGCACGGCGGACGCGGACACGGAGGGGGCCGACGCGGCGGGCGTGGCCCGGGCCGTCGGGGCGGGCGGCGCCGCGACCGGCGCCGCCTCGTCGACGGTGGTGCTGGTGAAGGCCCGCCAGGGCTCGAACAGGTACAGCCCGCCGGCGGCGACGGCGAGCAGGAGGGCGGCCAGCGGCAGGAGCAGCCGGCGCGGGAGCGGGACGCGGGCGGGCATCGGGGTACCTCCGGGAGGGTTGCGTCGGTTCGGGCGTGCACCCGTGCAACTCCGCCGGCCCCGGCCACGATGGCGACCGCGGCGGCCCGTAAGACTCCGGTGAGACTTTCCCGGCTACGCGCGGCCCGGACCCGGGTCCTGCCGCCGGTCCGGGAGGCGGACGATCGCCACCATGGCGGCGTCGTCGCCGAGCCGGCCGCCGGTGTGGTCGGAGAGGTCCTTGCAGAGCCGGCGCAGCAGCGCCTCCGGGTCGTCGGCCGGCCAGCCCTCGATGCGCTCGGCCAGCGGGTAGAAGGTGCCGGCCGCGTCCCGGGCCTCCACCACGCCGTCGGTGTACAGCAGCATGGTGTCGCCGACCTCGAACCGGAAGGTCTCCACGCCCAGCCCGCGCACGGCCAGCGCGGCCAGTCCCAGCGGCGGGGCCGGGTCGCTGGCCTCCAGCGGGATCACCCGGCCCCCGCGCAGCAGCAGGGGCGGCGGGTGGCCGCAGTCGACCAGCCGGATGGCGCTGTCCCGGTCGGGGATGTCGAGCACGACGGCGGTGGTGAAGGACTCCTGCCGGTCCGGCTGGTCGTCGGGCTGGTCGAGGTCGCCGGCGACGGTGCCGTCCAGGAAGTCGACCAGCTCGGTCAGCCCGACCCGGCGGTGCGCGGCGGCCCGGAAGGCGCCGAGCACCAGCGCGGCGTCACCGATCGCGCCGAGCCCCTTGCCGCGGACGTCACCGACGATCACCCTGGTCGCCGGTCCGGAGCGGACCACGGCGTACAGGTCACCGCCGATCTGGGCCTCGGCCTCGGCTGCGACGTAGACGGACGCGATCCGCAGCGGGCCCATCCGGGGCGGCAGCGGGCGCAGCACCACCTGCTGGGCGGCCTCGGCGACCGAGCGCAGCTGCGACATCTCCTTCTCGTGCTGCTCGCGCAGGTAGGCGAAGAGGGTGACCAGGGCGGAGATCAGGATCAGCGCGGTGGTCTGGACGGTGTGGTTGAGGTCGAGCGCGGAGGTCCGGGTGGCGGCGACCACCACCTGGGCGAGGACGGCCAGTGCGCCGATCACCGCGGTGGTGCGCGGTCCGGCGAACGAGGCGGTGATGGCGGGGGCGGCGACCAGGAACGGGCCCAGGTGGACCTGCGGCGGGGCGAGGATGTCGCCGATCGTGACCAGCACGATCAGGACGAGCGGGATGGCGATCAGCGCCCACCAGGCCGGGCCGCTCGGCCGGAGCGCCTCGGCACGTCCCCGAATGTCCATGACTCCTGAATACACCCGGCCCCGGGCGGCCGCCGTCGGGGCGGGCGGCGGCGTGGCCCGGGTGGCACCGAACGGGTGCTCACCCGGTCGGCCGAGCGCGCCGCAAGGTCCACCGGTTCGGCCGTATCGACCTCCCCGCCGCGACCGGGCCTTGGTAGGAAGATGCCAGAGGACCGATTTGTCGGTCTTGTCGTGCCTTCGCAAGGAGGAGGCGTCCCATGGCTTCGACACCGTCGACCACCGAGGCGACATCCCGATCCACCGGCCCGCCCACCGAGGGCGAGGAACCGGTGGTGCACATCCTCTGGATCAACGCGGGACTGAGCTGCGACGGTGACTCCGTCTCGCTCACCGCGGCGACCCAGCCCAGCATCGAGGAGATCGTCCTCGGTGTGCTCCCCGGCCTGCCGAAGATCGCGGTGCACTGGCCCCTGATCGACTTCGAATGCGGGCCGGTGCAGGGCGCCGACAACTTCGTCGAGTGGTTCTTCAAGGCGGACCGCGGCGAGCTGGAGCCCTTCGTCCTGGTGATCGAGGGGTCGATCCCGAACGAGTCGATCAAGGCCGAGGGCTACTGGTGCGGGTTCGGCGACGACCCCGCGACCGGGCAGCCGATCACCACCAGCGAGTGGGTCGACCGGCTCGCCCCCAAGGCCACCGCCGTGGTGGCGATCGGCACCTGCGCCACCTACGGCGGCATCCACGCGATGGCCGGGAACCCGACCGGGGCGATGGGCCTGCCCGACTACCTGGGCTGGGACTGGAAGTCCAAGGCCGGACTGCCGATCGTGTGCGTGCCCGGCTGCCCGATCCAGCCCGACAACTTCTCGGAGACCCTGGTCTACCTGCTGTACCAGCTCACCGGCGCAGCGCCGATGATCCCGCTGGACGACAAGCTCCGGCCCGCCTGGCTGTTCGGCGCGACCGTGCACGAGGGCTGCGACCGGGCGGGGTACTACGAGCAGGGCCAGTTCGCCTCCGAGTACGGCGAGCCCACCTGCCTGGTGCGGATCGGCTGCTGGGGCCCGGTGGTGAAGTGCAACGTCCCCAAGCGCGGCTGGATCAACGGGGTGGGCGGCTGCCCGAACGTGGGCGGCATCTGCATCGCCTGCACGATGCCCGGGTTCCCGGACAAGTTCATGCCGTTCATGGACGAGCCGCCCGGCGCCAAGGTCTCCAGTTCGGCCAGCGCCGCGTACGGCTCGGTGATCCGCCGGCTCCGTTCGATCACCACGCACACGGTGGACCAGGAGCCGAAGTGGCGCAGCACCGGCCGGAAGCTGACCACGGGTTACCGCCCGCCCTGGTGACCGCGCACGCCACCCGTTCCGGGGTCGCGTCCGCCCGCTGCGGCGGCCGCGGCCCCGGTCCGGTGCAGAGAACCCACGCGGAGCCACCGTCGCCAGGCGGCCGCGGCGCCGCACGCAGACCTTCAGAAGGGCACGACACACGCCATGACGACAACAGCCCCGAGGCCGGGCGGCAACGACGGCCTGGTGGAGATGAGCTGGGACCCGATCACCCGGATCGTGGGCAGCCTCGGCATCCACACCAAGATCGACTTCAAGCAGAAGAAGGTCGCCGAGTGCTACAGCACGTCGTCGGTCTTCCGCGGCTACAGCGTCTTCATGCGCGGCAAGGACCCGCGGGACGCGCACTTCATCACCAGCCGGATCTGCGGCATCTGCGGTGACAACCACGCCACCTGCTCGGTCTACGCGCAGAACATGGCGTACGGGGTGAAGCCGCCGCACCTGGGCGAGTGGATCATCAACCTCGGCGAGGCCGCCGAGTACATGTTCGACCACAACATCTTCCAGGAGAACCTGGTCGGGGTCGACTACTGCGAGAAGATGGTCCGCGAGACCAACCCGGGCGTGCTGGAGAAGGCCGAGCGCACCGAGGCGCCGCACGCCGCCGAGCACGGCTACAAGACGATCGCCGACATCATGCGCTCGCTCAACCCGATCGAGGGCGAGTTCTACCGCGAGGCGCTCCAGGTCAGCCGGTACACCCGAGAGATGTTCTGCCTGATGGAGGGCCGCCACGTGCACCCCTCCACGCTCTACCCGGGCGGCGTCGGCACGGTGGCGACGGTGCAGCTGTTCACCGACTACCTGAGCCGGCTGATGCGCTACGTCGAGTTCATGAAGCGGGTGGTGCCGCTCCACGACGACCTGTTCGACTTCTTCTACGAGGCGCTGCCCGGCTACGAGGAGGTCGGCCGGCGGCGGATCCTGCTCGGCTGCTGGGGCGCGCTCAACGACCCCGACCACTGCGACTTCACCTACCGCAACATGACCGACTGGGGCCGGCGGATGTTCGTCACCCCGGGCGTGGTGGTGGACGGCAAGCTGGTGACCAACGACCTCACCGAGATCAACCTGGGCATCCGGATCCTGCTCGGCTCCTCGTACTACCAGGACTGGGAGGGCAAGGAGCAGTTCGTCACGCACGACCCGCTCGGCAACCCGGTCGACCCGCGGCACCCGTGGAACCAGCACACCATCCCGCAGCCGCAGAAGCGCAACTTCGACGACAAGTACAGCTGGGTGATGTCGCCGCGCTGGTTCGACGGCAAGGACTACCTGGCGCTGGACACCGGCGGCGGCCCGATCGCCCGGCTGTGGTCCACCGCGCTGTCCGGGCTGGTCGACATCGGGTACGTGAAGGCGACCGGGCACAGCGTGGTGATCAACCTGCCGCGCACCCTGACCAAGCCGGAGACCAGCTTCGAGTGGAAGATCCCGAAGT
Organism: Kitasatospora sp. NPDC094015; assembly: GCF_040304075.1. NCBI lineage: Bacteria > Bacillati > Actinomycetota > Actinomycetes > Kitasatosporales > Streptomycetaceae > Kitasatospora > Kitasatospora sp. NPDC094015. The sequence goes on along the minus strand of NZ_JBEOUL010000015.1, from coordinate 38,166 downwards.
GGTCCAACGCGCTGGAGCGCAACCGGGCCCGGACCTACTTCCAGGCCTACAGCGCCGCCGTCGCCCTGCACTTCGCCGAGAAGGCGCTGGCCGAGGTGCGGGCCGGGCGCAGCCAGACCTGGGAGCGGTTCGAGGTGCCGGACGAGGGCCTGGGCGTCGGCTTCACCGAGGCGGTGCGCGGCGTGCTGTCGCACCACATGGTGATCCGGGACGGCAAGATCGCCAACTACCACCCGTACCCGCCGACCCCGTGGAACGCGAGCGTCCGGGACAGCTACGGCACCCCCGGGCCGTACGAGGACGCGGTGCAGAACACGCCGATCTTCGAGGAGAACTCCCCGGAGAACTTCAAGGGCATCGACATCATGCGGGCCGTGCGCAGCTTCGACCCCTGCCTGCCCTGCGGCGTGCACATGTACCTCGGGGACGGCAAGTCGCTGCAGAAGATGCACGTGCCGAGCGGCCTGAGCGGGATGTCCGGGTGAGCGCCGCGACCGGGGAGGCCGCGGGCCGGCGGGTCGAGGAGATCCTCGACGGGCTGGCCGCGTCCGGCGACCAGCGGGCCGTGCAGACGGCCGAGGAACTGGTGCGGGTGCTGATGGACTTCTACGGCGCGGGGCTGGCCCGGGCCGTGGAGCTGCTCTCCGCCCAGGCGCACGACCCCGACCGGCCGGCCGTCGGGCCGCTCGCCGAGCTGCTGGACGACCAGCTGGTGACCGGCCTGCTGGTGCTGCACGAGCTGCACCCGGAGGACGTGACCGCGCGGGTCGAACGGGCCGTGCGGCAGGTGCCCGGCGCCTCGGTGGCCGCCTTCGAGGCCGCCTCCGGCCGGCTGACGGTGCGGCTGGAGAGCACCGGGTGCGGGTGCTCGGGCAGCTCGGACGGCACCCGGGAGGCGATCGCCGAGACGGTCGCGGTGTTCGCGCCCGAGGTGCTGTCGGTGGAGCTCGCCCCGTCCGGGCCCAAGGAGCCGGCGCTGCTCCAGATCGGGCTGCGGCCCGGGGCGGTCCCGGCGGAGACCCGGTGAGCGCGCCCGCCACCGGGCTGCGCCGGTTCCGGGCACCCGCACCGCCGCAGCCCGAGCGCTGCGAGCTGTGCGGCACCGCACTGAGCGGCCACCACCGGCACCTGGTCCGGTCGGAGAACCGCAGCCTGACCTGCGCCTGCACGCCCTGCGCCCTGCTGTTCGAGCAGCGGGGCGCGGGGCAGGGCCAGTACCGCTCGGTGCCCGACCGGTACCTGGCCGACCCGGCGCACACCCTCGACGAGGGCGCCTGGGAGCGGCTGCAGATCCCGGTCGGCACCGCGTTCTTCTTCCGCAACGCGGAGCTGGACCGGCTGGTGGCGCTCTACCCCAGCCCGGCCGGCGCCACCGAGAGCGAGCTCGACCCGGCCTCCTGGCAGGCCGTGCTGGGCGGCACCCCGCTGGCGGCGCTGCTGCAACCCGATGTGGAGGCGCTGCTGCTGCGCCGCGAGCAGGGCGCCGCCGGGAGTTCCGTGGAGTGCTTCCTGGTGCCGATCGACGTCTGCTACGAGCTGGTCGGCCGGATGCGGCTGACCTGGCAGGGCTTCGACGGCGGGGCCGAGGCGCGGGCCGAGCTCGCCGCCTTCTTCGACAACGTCCGGGCCCGCGCCCGGGCCGTACGGACCGAGGAGCCGGCGTGACCGAACTGGGTTTCAGCTGCACCGGGGTGCGGGCCGACCCGTACGCGGCCGGGCCGACCCTGGTGTTCCGGCTGCGGATCACCGCGGCCGACAACGCGCGGGTGCACGCGCTCGCGCTGCGCTGCCAGCTGCGGATCGAGCCGGCCAAACGCCGGTACGAGCCCGCCGAGGCGGCCGCGCTGACCGGGCTGTTCGGTGAGCCGGCCCGGTGGGGCAGCACCCTCAACCCGGTGCAGTTCGCGCAGGTCCCGCTGACCGTGCCGGGCTTCACCGGGGAGACCGAGGCGGAGCTGGTGGTGCCGTGCAGCTACGACCTGGACCTGGCCGCCACCCGCTACTTCGACGGGCTGGCCGGCGGTGACGCGCCGCTGCTGATGCTCTTCTCGGGCACCGCGTTCACCGGCGAAGGGGGCTTCCGGGTCGAGCCGGTGCCCTGGGACCGGGAGGCGACCTGCGCGCTGCCGGCCGCCGTCTGGCGGGAGATGATCGACCAGCACTTCCCCGGCTGCGGCTGGGTGCGGCTGCCCAGGGAGGACCTGGCGGCCCTGCTGGAGTACCGCTCCCGGCACGCGCTGCCGTCGTGGGAGGCGACCGTCCGCGCGCTGCTGGCCGCCGCGGACGGGCCGGTGCCGGTGGCCGAGGGGAGTGTGCTGTGAACGCGACCACCGACGTGGACGCCGCCCCGTTCGAGGTCGCCCGGCGGATCGCCGACGCGGTGCTCTTCGAGGGGTACGTGCTCTACCCGTACCGAGCCTCGGCCGCCAAGAACCGGCTGCGCTGGCAGTTCGGCGTGCTGGTGCCGCCGGCCTACGAGGAGCTCGGCGGCGAGCACTCCTGGCAGCGCACCGAACTGGTGATGGAGCCCGCGGCGGGCGCCCGGCTCACCGTCGAGCTGCGGTTCCTGCACGCCGTGCGGCGGACCGTCCAGGAGCTGCGGCCGGACGGCTCGACGCCGACGGTGGCCTCGCTGGAGCTCCCGGACCGGGTCCTGGTGCCGTGGGACGAGGGCGCCGAGGAGCGGGTCCGGATGTCCCTGCCGGTGGCCGAACTGCTCGGCGAGGGCGTCACGTTGCCGTTCAACCGGCCGGCCGCCACCGAGACCGAGCTGGTGTCGGCCGACGGCCGCCCGGTGGGCCGGCTGAACCGGCGCCGCGAGCGGGTGGAGGGCGCCGTACGCCTGACGGCCACCGAACTCCCCGGCCCGTGGGCGGCGTTGCGGCTGACCGCGGAGGTGCTCAACACCAGCGCGTGGGAGCCGACCGCCGGCGCGGCCGACCGGGAGGCCGCACTCCCCCGGTCGCTGGTCGCCGCGCACCTGCTGCTCGGCCTGGACGCGGGGACGTTCCTGTCGATGACCGACCCGCCGCAGTGGGCCGCGGGCGCCGTCGCCGAGTGCCGCAACCTGCGCACCTGGCCGGTGCTGGCGGGTGCCGACGGGCGGGCCGACGTGGTGCTCTCCTCGCCGATCATCCTGGAGGACCACCCGGCGATCGCACCGGAGAGCCCCGGCGGGTTCTACGACGCGACCGAGATCGACGAGATCCTGGCGCTGCGCACCTCGGCCCTCACCGACCAGGAGAAGCGGGAGGCGCGCGGCACCGACGAGCGTGCCGGAGCGGTGATCGACCTGGCCGACTCGCTGCCCGCCGAGGTGATGGAGCGCCTGCACGGCGCCGTCCGCGCGCTGCGCGAGGTCACCGACCCGGCCGCGCCCCCGGGGCCGGACGAGGACCTGACCCCCTGGTGGGACCCGGGCGCCGACCGGTCGGTGGACCCGGCCCGGGACCGGGTGCAGATCGACGGCCTCAGCATCGGCGCCGGCAGCCGGGTGGTGCTGCGGCCCGGACGCCGCCGCACCGACGCCCAGGACCTCTTCCTCCAGGGCCGCACGGCGCTGGTCGAGGCGGTGCTGCACGACGTCGACGGCTCGGTCCACCTCGCCGTCACGGTCGAGGGCGACCCCGGCGCCGACCTCTGGCGCGAGCAGGGCCGGTTCCTGTACTTCCAGCCGGACGAGGTCGCCCCGGCGCCCGCGGAGGAGGCCCGATGAACGCCCAACTGCCGCCCGGGAAGGTGCTGGTGGCCGGGGTCGGGAACATCTTCCTCGGCGACGACGGCTTCGGCGTGGAAGTGGTCCGCCGGCTCTCCGCCCTGCCCATGCCCGCGCACGTGGAACTGGTGGACACCGGCGTGCGCGGCGTCCACCTCGCGTACCAACTGCTCGACGGATACCGGTCGGTGGTCCTGGTGGACGCCACCGCGCGCGGCTGCGAACCGGGCACGGTCTACCTGATCGAGGCCCGGCTGCCGGAGCCGGAGGAGCAGCCCACCGCGCTGGTCGACGGCCACCGGATGACCCCGGACGCCGTGCTCGCCGTGCTCGGCACGCTCACCGCCGGGCTCGGCGGCAGCGGCCCCGAACGGGTGCTGGTGGTGGGCTGCGAGCCGCTGTCGCTGGACGAGGGCGTGGGGCTCAGCCCCGCGGTCGAGGCGGCGGTCGACGAGGCCGTGGCCGTCGTGCTGGGGCTGGTCGAGGAGGCCGGCCGCACCGCCGCCGCGATGGGATCGCGATGACTAGGAAGGAATGCCCGCACATGAGCAAGTTCCTGATCCGCGGGGCGGCCGTCGCGGCCGTGCTCGCCGTGGTGAAGCTGACCCTGCCCGACATCAAGCGCTATCTGAAGATCCGCCAGATGTGACCGCCCGCCGTCACCGGCGCGGCTGGGACAAACGGAGTACCCCGGGCCCGGTGCCCGGCGCGGCGCAAGGGCCGTGCCGGACGCCGGGCCTGTAATGGTCCACGTCGCCGGGCGCCCCGCCCGGGGCGGTGCGGGCAGCGGGCCCGGCCCGACGGGCGGAGTGAACCGATGCACGAGATGTCGATCGCGCAGGCGATCGTCGACCAGGTCACGGCCAGCGCCGAGGCCAAGGCCGGCGGCACCGCCGAGCGCGTCCGGCTCCAGGTCGGCGAACTGGCCGGGGTGGTGCCCGACGCGCTGCGGTTCGGCTTCGACCTGGTCTGCGAGGACACCCCGCTGGCCGGTGCCGAACTGCTGATCGACCCGGTCGCCGCGCTCGCCGAGTGCGGCCCCTGCGGGACCGGCTGGGCCCCCGGGATGCCGCCCGACCTGGTCTGCCCGACCTGCGGCAGCGGGGCCGGCACCGAACTGGTGGCCGGCCGCGAGCTGCAGATCACCGCCGTGCACTGGGCCGGTGGGCCGGCCCAGGCATCCGAAGCCGAGGAGCTGTGAGCCCGTGTGCCGAGTGGTCGAGCTGAAGCAGTCGGTGCTGGCCAGGAACGACGAGTGCGCGCTCGCGCTGCGCACCGAACTGGCCGCCCGCGGCACCGTGGTGGTCAACCTGCTGTCCAGCCCCGGCAGCGGGAAGACCGAACTGCTGGAACGTGAACTCACCCTCGCCCGGGAGCGCGGGGTGCCGGTCGCCGCGCTCACCGCCGACCTGGCGACCGAGCACGACGCGGCCCGGCTGGCCCGCTCCGGCGTCCCCGTGAAGCAGGTGCTCACCGACGGCCTGTGCCACCTGGAGGCGCACATGCTGCGCGGCCACCTGGACGGCTGGCTCCCGGCCGAGACCCGGCTGCTGTTCGTGGAGAACGTCGGCAACCTGGTCTGCCCGGCCTCCTACGACCTGGGCGAGACGCTCCGGGTGGTCCTGGGTTCGGTCACCGAGGGCGAGGACAAGCCGCTCAAGTACCCGACGGCGTACGGGCTGGCCAACCTGGTGGTGGTCACCAAGACCGACCTCGCGGCGCCGGCCGCCTTCGACGAGGCCGCGTTCCGCGCCAACGTGGTGCGGGTGAACCCCGGCGTGGAGGTGGTGCTCACCTCGGCCCGGGACGGATCCGGCGTCGGCACCGTACTGGACCGGGCGCTGGCCGCCCTGGAGGGCGGACCGGTGCACCGCCCGGTGATGGCGCGGCCCGCCCCGCACCGCCACGAGGACGGGCCCGGGCACTCGCACGACCACGGGGACGGAGACGGCGGCGGGCACGAGCACGGGGGCGGGCCGCACCTGCACCCCGCCGTGTCCGTCCGATGACCGATCTGCGGGAGCCCGTGCCGGAGGTGGAGCGGCGGGCGGTGACCGTCCGCGGCGTGGTCCAGGGGGTCGGGTTCCGGCCCTTCGTGCACGGGCTGGCCGTCCGGCTCGGCCTGGCCGGGCACGTCACCAACACCGGGGAGGGCGTGCACGCCGAGGTGGAGGGCGCCGCCGCCGCGGTCGGCGAGTTCTGCGAGCGGATCGGCCGGGACGCCCCGCCGCTGGCCGAGGTGGAGTCGGTGGTGCACCGGCCCGCCGCGGCGACCGGACAGCTCGGCTTCCGGATCCTCGCCTCGGTCACCGACGGCCCCGGCCGCACCCTGGTCCCGCCCGACGTGGCCACCTGCGACGCCTGCCTGGCCGAACTCGCCGACCCGGCGGACCGCCGCCACCGGCACCCGTTCATCAGCTGCACCCACTGCGGGCCGCGGTTCACCATCGTCACCTCGCTGCCGTACGACCGGGCCGGCACCACCATGGGCCGGTTCCCGATGTGCGAGCGCTGCCGGGCCGAGTACGCCGACCCGGGCGACCGGCGCTTCCACGCCCAGCCGATCGCCTGCCACGACTGCGGCCCGGTGCTGCGGCTGACCGGCGCCCGCGACGGGCTCGGCGGCCAGGCGGTTTCCGCCGCACGGGAGTTGCTCGCCCAGGGCGCCATCGTCGCGGTCAAGGGGATCGGCGGCTACCACCTCGCCTGCGACGCCGGGAACCCGGACGTCGTGGCGCTGCTGCGGCGGCGCAAGGGCCGCGGCGACAAGCCGTTCGCGCTGATGGCCCGCTCCACCGCCGAGGTGGAGCCGCTGGTGCACGCCGATCCGGCCGAACTCGCCCTGCTCACCGGGCGCGAGCGCCCGATCGTGCTGCTGCGCCGGCGCCCCGGCGCATCCGGCCTCGCCGAGGAGGTCGCCCCGGGCAGCCCCGACCTCGGCATGATGCTGCCCTACACCCCGCTGCACCACCTGCTGCTGGGACTGCCCGGCGACCCGCCCGGCCCCGGCCTGCTCGTGCTCACCAGCGGCAACCGCTCCGGCGAGTCGATCGTGACCGAGGACGCCGACGCGCTGGAGCGACTGGCGCCGCTGGCGGACGCCTGGCTGATCCACGACCGGCCGATCCAGGTGCCCTGCGACGACTCGGTGGTGCGGATCTGCGACGGCCGGCCGCAGGTGCTGCGCCGCTCACGCGGGTACGTGCCGCGGCCGGTCACGCTGCCGCTCGCCGTCCCGCCCACGCTGGCCGTCGGCGGCGACCTCAAGAACACCTGCTGCCTCGGCGAAGGCACCCGGGCCTGGCTGTCGGCGCACATCGGCGACATGGACGACCTGTCCACCCTGCACGCCTTCGACCGGGCCGAACGGCACCTGGAGGCGGTCACCGGGGTCCGCCCCGAACTGCTGGCGGCCGACCGCCACCCCGGCTACCGGTCGGGCGCCTGGGCCCGGCGGGCAGCCGCGGACGGGCGGGCGCTGACCCTGGTGCAGCACCACCACGCCCACATCGCCTCGGCGATGGCCGAACACGGGCTGGAGCAGCCCGCCCGGGTGATCGGGGTCGCCTTCGACGGCACCGGCTACGGCGAGGACGGCGCGGTCTGGGGCGGCGAGGTGCTGCTCGCCGGGTACGGCGACTTCGACCGGTTCGGCCGGCTCGGGTACGTGCCGCTGCCGGGCGGGGACGCCGCGGTGCGCCGCCCGTACCGGACCGCGCTGGCGCAGCTGTGGGCCGCCGGGATCGACTGGCACCCCGAGCTGCCCTGCGTGGCGGCCTGCCCGCCGGACGAACTCGCTGCGCTGCGGGTGCAGTTGGAGCGTGGACTGAACTGCCTGCCGAGCTCCGGGATGGGCCGGCTGTTCGACGCGGTCTCGGCCCTGGCCGGGATCTGCCAGGTCGCCGGCTACGAGGCGCAGGCCGCGCTGGAGCTGGAGGCCGCGGCGCTCACCCGGCCGGACTGCGGCAGCTACCGCTTCACTCCGCGCCCCGGGGCGGGCGGCGTGGACGGCGAACTGATCGCCGATCCGGGCCCGGTGATCGCGGCGGTGGTGGACGACCTGCGCGCCGGCGCATCGGCCGCCGTGGTCGCCTCGCGCTTCCACGCGGCCGTGGCCGACCTGGTGCTGCAGCTGTGCCACGCGGCCCGCGAGCGGTACGGGCTGGAGACGGTGGCGCTGACCGGCGGGGTGTTCGCCAACACCCTGCTGTCCGCCGCCTGCGCGCACGGCCTGCGGGCGGCCGGGTTCGGCGTACTGCGCCACCGGCTGGTCCCGCCCAACGACGGCGGGCTGGCGCTCGGCCAGCTGATGGTGGCGGCAGCCCGCGCACGGCGAGCGTCCGCGCAGCCGTGACCCTGCCCGGACGAAGAGGCGAGGAGTGACCCATGTGCCTGGCGGTGCCCGGCAAGGTGTTGGAGATCGAGGAACGCGACGGTACCCGGATGGCGGTGGTCGACTTCGGCGGCGTGGTGAAGGACGTCTGCCTGGAGTACCTGCCGGACCTGGCGGTCGGCGAGTACGCCATCGTGCACGTCGGTTTCGCCCTGCAGCGGCTGGACGAGGAGTCGGCGCTGCGGACCCTGGAGCTGTTCGCCGAGATCGGCGCGCTCCAGGAGGAGTTCGGTGACCCGTGGGCGCTGGCCGCCGAGACGGCCGGTGGGGAGGAGGAGCGGTGAAGTACCTCGAGGAGTTCCAGGACCCGGAGCTGGCAAAGCGGTTGCTGGCCGACATCCGGGCGACGGTGACCCGGCCGTGGGCGCTGATGGAGGTCTGCGGCGGCCAGACGCACAGCATCATCCGGCACGGGCTGGACCAACTGCTGCCGGAAGAGATCGAGTTGATCCACGGGCCGGGCTGCCCGGTGTGCGTCACGCCGCTGGAGGTGATCGACAAGGCGCTGGAGATCGCGGCCCGGCCCGGGGTGATCTTCTGCTCGTTCGGGGACATGCTCCGGGTGCCGGGCAGCGACCGGGACCTGTTCCAGGTCAAGAGCGCCGGCGGCGACGTCCGGGTGGTCTACTCCCCGCTCGACGCGCTGCGGATCGCCCAGCAGAACCCGGACCGGCAGGTGGTGTTCTTCGGGATCGGCTTCGAGACCACCGCACCGCCCAACGCCATGACGGTGTACCAGGCCGACCGGCTCGGGATCCGCAACTTCAGCCTGCTGGTCTCGCACGTGCGGGTCCCCCCGGCGATCACCGCGCTGATGGAGTCGCCGACCTGCCGGGTGCAGGCCTTCCTGGCGGCGGGCCACGTCTGCTCCGTGATGGGCACCGGGGAGTACCCGGAGCTGGCGCAGCGCTACCGGGTGCCGATCGTGGTGACCGGCTTCGAACCGCTGGACATCCTGGAGGGCGTCCGGCGGGCGGTGCGGCAGCTGGAGGCCGGCGAGGCCGCGGTGGAGAACGCCTACCGGCGGGCCGTGCGGGACGAGGGCAACCCGGCCGCCCGGGCGATGATCGAGGACGTCTTCGAGGTCACCGACCGGGCCTGGCGCGGGATCGGGGTGATCCCGGGCAGCGGCTGGCGACTGGCCGAGAAGTACCGGGCGTTCGACGCCGAGGAGCGCTTCTCGGTGGCCGGGATCACCACCGTCGAGCCCGCCGAGTGCCGCAGCGGCGAGGTGCTGCAGGGCCTGCTGAAGCCGCACGAGTGCGAAGCCTTCGGCACCCTCTGCACGCCGCGCACCCCACTCGGCGCGACCATGGTCTCCAGCGAGGGCGCCTGCGCCGCGTACTACCTGTACCGCCGGCTCGGCAGCGGCGCCGGCGCCGCGTCCACCACCTCAACGACCTGGGAGGCGAGCCCCGTTGGCTGATCTGCTCGACTTCGGCACCAGCGGCCCGGCGCCCGACTTCGACGGCTGGAGCTGCCCGCTCCCGCTGCGCGACCAGCCGCGGATCGTGCTCGGGCACGGCGGCGGCGGGGTGCTCTCCGCCGAACTGGTCAAGCACATCTTCGCCCCCGCCTACGGGAACCCGGTGCTGGACCAGCTGGGCGACGCCGCGACGGTGACGCTCGGCGGCGCGCGGCTGGCGTTCTCCACCGACTCGTACGTGGTGCGGCCGCTGTTCTTCCCCGGCGGGAGCATCGGTGACCTGGCGGTGAACGGGACGGTCAACGACCTCGCCATGGCCGGGGCCAGGGCGGCCTACCTGTCCTGCGGGTTCATCCTGGAGGAAGGGGTGGAGACGGCGGTGGTGGCGAAGGTCGCCCAGGCGGTCGGGGACGCCGCGCGGCTGGCCGGTGTGCAGATCGCGACCGGGGACACCAAGGTGGTGGAGTCCGGCCACGGCGACGGGATCTACCTGAACACCGCCGGGATCGGCCTGATCCCGGCCGGCGTCGACCTGCGGCCGCAGCGGGCCCGGCCCGGCGACGTGGTGATCGTCAGCGGCGACCTCGGGGTGCACGGGGTCGCCGTGATGAGCGTCCGCGAGGGCCTGGAGTTCGGGGTGGACATCCGCAGCGACTGCGCCGCGCTCGGCGGCCTGGTGCAGGCGATGCTGGACGTCACGCCGGACCTGCACGTGCTGCGCGACCCCACCCGTGGCGGGCTGGCGGCCGCGCTGAACGAGATCGCCGCCGCGGCGGGCGTCGGCGTGGTGCTCCAGGAACGCAGCATCCCGGTGCCCGCCCAGGTGGCCAACGCCTGCGCGATCCTGGGCCTGGACCCGCTGTACGTGGCCAACGAGGGCAAGCTGGTCGCCTTCGTGCCGCGGGAGAGCGCCGAGGAGGTGCTGGCGGCCATGCGGGCGCACCCGCTCGGCGCGGGGGCGGTGGTGGTCGGCGAGTGCGTGGACGAGCACCACGGGATGGTGGTGTGCCGCACCGGCCTGGGCGGCACCCGGGTGGTGGACCTGCCGATCGGCGAGCAGTTGCCGCGGATCTGCTGAGCGGGTGGTCGGACCGGCCCGCCGGGTGCCCAGGGGCGCCGGGCGGGCCGGCCCGTCGCGGTTCCGGCGCTCAGCGGAAGGTGCGGGCGGTACGGGCGGCGGCGGCGCTCAGCCAGTGGGCCGGCCGGCGGCGGGCGGCGGCCGGGGTGCCCGCGAGGGCGACCAGGCTGCGCAGCGCGTGCAGACCGGAGCGGGGCGTCCCGAGCCGGACCGAGCCGGCGATCACCACCACCGGGACCCGGGCGGTGGCGGCCCGGCGGGCGACCTCGCCGACCGCCTTGCCGCGCAGGCTGGTCGGGTCGTAGCGGCCCTCACCGGTGATCACCAGGTCGGCACCGGCCAGCGCCCGGTCCAGGCCGAGCAGGTCGGCGACGGCGGCGGCGCCCGGGGTGACGGTGGCGCCCCAGACCGCGTGCAGCCCGTACGCGGTGCCGCCGGCCGCCCCGGCGCCGGGCAACTCCGGGTCACCGCCCAGCACTTCGGCGAGCCGGGCGAGTCCGGCCGCCAAGCGGTCGATGTCCGCCGGACCGGCTCCCTTCTGCCGGCCGTACACGGGGGCGGCCCCGCCCGGGCCGAGCAGCGGATCGGTGACATCGGTCAGCAGCACCGCACCGTCGGGCGGCGGTGGTCGCAGCGCGGTCCGGTCGGCGTGCCGGAGATCCATCAAACCGCCTCCCCCGCACGGGAGTTGCCGGCCCACCGCGTCGGTGAGCCGCAGGCCGAGGGCGCTCAGCAGGCCCGTGCCGCCGTCGGTGCCCGCCGAGCCGCCGAGGGCCAGCAGCAGGCGGCGGGGCCGGTGCCGGTCGAGTGCGGCGGCGATGGTCTCGCCGGTCCCCCGGGTGCCGGCGGTGAGCGGGGCCGGGTGCGCCAGCAGCGGGAGACCGTCGGCCACCGCGAGTTCCACCACGGCGGTGCCGTCCGGGAGCAGCGCGTACCGGCCGTCGACCGGGCGGCCGTCCGGGCCGGTGCAGCCGGGGACCACGTGGACGGTGCTGCCGGGGTGGGCGGCGGTCACCGCGGCGAGGGTGCCCTCGCCGCCGTCGGCCATCGGGCGGAGCAGCAGCTCGTCCTGCGGGCGGACGGAGCGCCAGCCGGCGGCCAGCGCACGGGCGGCCCCGGCCGCGTCCAGGGTGCCCTTGAAGGAGTCGGGGGCCAGCACCACCCTCATCCGGGCCCCACCACGTGCTCGGCGTGGCGCCGGACGAGGGTGCGGAGGGTCTCGTCCCCGGGAGTGTCCCAGACCTGCTGGTTGAAGATCTCCACCTCGATCCAGCCGCTGTACCCGGCGGCCGTGACCTGGCCGGTGAGGGTGCGGAAGTCGATGCAGCCGTCGCCGACGTGACCCCGGCCGAGCAGGGCGTCGGCGGGCAGCGGCAGCGTCCAGTCGCACACCTGGTAGGCGGCGATCCGGCCGCCCGCGCCGGCCCGGGCCAGCTGGCGGCCCAACTCCGGGTCCCACCAGACGTGGTAGCTGTCGACCACCACGCCGACCTGGGCGGGCGGGAAGAGCTCGGCGAGGTCGAGCGCCTGGCCGAGGGTGGAGACCACGGCGCGATCGGCGCAGAACATCGGGTGCAGCGGCTCGATGGCCAGGCGCACCCCCAGGTCACCGGCGTGCGGGGCCAGTTCGGCCAGCAGCTCGGCGACCCGGGACCGGGCGCCGGGCAGGTCGCGGCTGCCGGCGGGCAGACCGCCCACCACCAGGACCAGGGTGTCGGTGCCGAGTTCGGCCGCCTCCTCGACGGCCTGGAGGTTGTCCGCGAGGGCGGTACGGCGGCCCGCCGCGTCGTCCGCCGTGAGGAAGCCGCCCCGGCACAGGCTGCTGACGCGCAGCCCGGCCTCCCGCACCAGCTTCGCGGCCCGGGCGGTGCCGACCTCGGCGACCTTGTCCCGCCACAGGCCGATCGCCGGGATGCCGGCCTCGACGCAGCCCCGGACGGCCTGCGGGAGGGTCCAGTGCTTGGTGGTGATCTGGTTGAGGGAGAGACGGGCGGTGGGCGGTTCGGGGTCGACGGCGGGCGGCGTGACGGCGGCCGGTCCTGCGGAGGCCGGTCCTGCGGGCGGGCGGGGCGGCCCGGCGGTCGGGGTCCGGCGGGTCATCGGGTGGCTCCCGCGGCGGTGAGGAGGGAGCCCATCCGGTGGGCGGCGAGGTCGGGGTCCGGGAACAGGCCCGCCCGGTCGGCGAGGCGGAACAGCTCGACCAGGTGCGGCAGCGAACGCCCGCTCTGGGCGCCGGCCACCATGGTGAAGTGCTCCTGGTGGCCGGCCAGCCAGGCCAGGAACACGATCCCGGTCTTGTAGTGGTAGGTCGGCGCCGCGAACAGGTGCCGGGCCAGCGGGACGGTCGGTGCGAGCAGCTCGTCGTAGCGGGCCCGGTCGCCCGCGTCGAGGGCGTGCAGGGCCGCCGCGGCCGTGGCGGCAATCGGGTCGAAGACGCCGAGCAGGGCGTCGCTGTGGCCGGACCGGTCGCCGCCGATCAGCTCCGGGTAGTGGAAGTCGTCACCGGTGTAGAGCCGAACGCCGGGTGGCAGGGCGCGGCGCAGCGCGATCTCGCGGTCGGCGTCCAGCAACGAGACCTTGATACCGTCGATCCGGCCGGCGTGCTCCGTGATCAGCGCCAGCACGGTGGTGGTGGCCCGGTCCAGGTCGCGGGAGCCCCAGTAGCCGGCCAGCGCCGGGTCGAACATCTCGCCCAGCCAGTGCAGCACGACCGGGCGGTCGGCCTGGGCGATCAGCTCGCCGTAGACCCGGAGGTAGTCCTCGGGCCCGGTGGCGACGGCGGCCAGCGCCCGGCTCGCCATCAGGACCGGGAGCGCCCCGGCCTCCTGCACGACCTCGAGCTGCTCGCGGTAGGCGGCCGTGACCTCGGCCGGGGTGCGGGCCGGTCCGGTCAGCTGGTCGGTGCCGACACCGCAGGCGAGCCGTCCGCCCACCGACCGGGCCTCGGCGCCCGAGCGGACGATCAGCTCCCGGGTGGCCGGCCAGTCCAGGCCCATGCCGCGCTGTGCGGTGTCCATCGCGTCGGCGACGCCGAGACCGAGCGACCAGAGGTGGTGCCGGAAGGCGAGGGTCGCCTCCCAGTCGAGGGCGGCGGGGGCGCCCGGCGCGTTCCCGCCGAGCGGGTCGGCGACCACGTGGGCGGCCGCGTAGGCGATCCGGCTCCGCGGGGCGCCGGCGGGCCGGGGGTGCGCCACGGGGGTGCGCAGCCGGTGGCGGCCGTGGCCGGGGAGGTCGAGCTCGGCCATCACCGCTCCTTCGCGTGGTCGGTGGCCGGGTCGGCGGCGCGGCCGAGGCCGAGTTCGCCGAGGCCGAGCTCGTCGGGGCCGGGTTCGTCGGGACCGAGTTCGGGGACGGCGAGGCGGCGGCCCTCGCGGGCGGAGCGCAGACCGAGTTCGGCCAGCTGGACGCCCTTGGCGCCGGCCAGCAGGTCCCAGCGGTACGGCGAGCCGGTGACCACGTGCCGCAGGAACAGCTCCCACTGGACCTTGAAGCCGTTGTCGAACTCCTCGTTGTCGGGCACCTGTTGCCACTGCGCGCGGAACGGCTCGGTGGCCGGCAGGTCCGGGTTCCAGACCGGCTTGGGGGTGGTCGCGCGGTGCTGGATCCGGCAGTTGCGCAGCCCCGCGACGGCGCTGCCCTCGGTGCCGTCGACCTGGAACTCGACCAGCTCGTCGCGGTCGACCCGGACCGCCCAGGAGGAGTTGAGCTGCGCGGTGATGCCGCCCTCCAGGCCGAACACCGCGTACGCGGCGTCGTCGGCGGTGGCCCGGTAGCGCCGCCCCTGCTCGTCCACCCGCTCGGGGATGTGGGTGGCGGTGTGCGCGTACACCGAGCGGACCGGGGCGATGATCTCGTCCAGCACGTAGCGCCAGTGCGGGAACATGTCGAGCACCATGCCGCCGCCGTCCTCGGCGCGGTAGTTCCAGGACGGCCGCTGGGCGCTCTGCTGGTCGCCCTCGAAGACCCAGTAGCCGAACTCGCCACGCACGGAGAGGATCCGGCCGAAGAAGCCGGCGTCCACCAGCCGCTTGAGCTTGCGCAGGCCCGGCAGGAACAGCTTGTCCTGGACCACGCCGTTGCGGACCCCGGCGGCGGCCGCCAACCGGGCCAGCTGCAGGGCGGAGTCGAGGGATTCGGCGGTCGGCTTCTCGGTGTAGACGTGCTTGCCGGCGGCGATGGCGGCGCGCAGGGCGGCCTCCCGGGCCGGGGTGACCTGGGCATCGAAGTAGATCTCGGCGAGCGGGTGCGCGAGCGCCTCGTCCAGCGAGGTGGTCCGGTGGGTGAGGCCGTGGCGTTCGGCGAGGGCGTCGAGCCGGGCGGCGCTGCGGCCGACCAGGATCGGTTCGGGCCAGAGCAGTTCGCCGTCGGGCAGGGCGAGGCCGCCCTGCTCCCGGATGGCGAGGATCGAGCGGACCAGGTGCTGGCGGTGGCCCATCCGGCCGGTGACGCCGTTCATCACGATGCCGATCACCCTGCGGGTCACGGGGTCTCCTCGTGTGCGGTGGGGTGGGTGGGGGTGGAGCTGGGTGGGGTGGTGCTGCGGGGGTGCGGGGGTGCGGCCCGCGGGATAAGCTGGAAAGCGCTTTCCATCGGCGAGGCTAGAGGCCGTTCGATTGTTCGGTCAAGGGGCCGGGGGCGGCGCGGTACCCTGGCCCGGACGATCACAGGAGACGGCGGCAGGAGCGTGCGGTGGCGGTCACCCTCGGCGATGTGGCCCGGCACGCCGGGGTGTCCCTGGCCACGGCCTCCCGGGTGCTGAACGGCTCCGCCCGGACGGTCACCGACGAGCTGTCGGCGCGGGTGCGGAGCAGCGCGCAGGAGCTCGGCTACCTGCCGAACGCGCCCGCCCAGGCGCTGGCCCGGGCCTCCACCGCCACCATCGGGGTGCTGCTGCACGACGTGGCGGACCCGTACTTCGGCGCCATCGCCCGCGCGGTCGGGGACGCCAGCTCGAAGGCCGGCCTGCTCAGCCTGGTGGCCAGCACCGATGCCGACCCCGAGCAGGAACTGCACGCGGTGCGGATGCTCCACGCGCAGCGGGTGCGGGCGATCGTGCTGGCCGGTTCGGCGTACACCGATCCGGCGGCGGCCGGGCCGATCGACGAGGCGCTGGCCGGGTACCGGGCGCAGGGCGGGGTGGTGACCGCGATCACCGAGCACGGGCCCGGGTACGACACGGTGAGCCCCGCCAACCGGGCCGGCGCCGCCGAGCTGGTCCGGGCGCTGATCGGGATGGGCCACCGCCGGTTCGCGGTGATCGGCGGCCCGGAGCGGCTACGGGTGTCGCAGGAGCGGCTCGCCGGGGTGCGCGAGGCGCTCACCGAGGCCGAACTGACGCTTCCTCAGGACTGCGTGCTGGAGGCCGACTTCAGCCGGGAGGGTGGCCGGCGGGCCGCAGCGCGGCTGGTGGACGGCCACCCCGGGGAGCTGCTGCCGACGGCGATCCTCGCGCTCTCGGACATCTGCGCCGTCGGGGTGCTGGCCGAGCTGCGGGCCCGCGGGATCGACGTACCGGGGCGGGTGTCGGTGGCCGGTTTCGACGACGTGCCGCTGGCCGCCGACCTGGCGCCGCCGCTCACCAGCGTGCGGATGCCGCTGGAGCTGATGGGGCGGGAGGCCGTACGGCTGGCGCTGGCCGCGACGCCCGGCGCCGAGCCGCAGGTGGTCGCGCTGCCGCTGGAGGTCGTGCTGCGGGCGAGCACGGCGCCGCCGGCGCGGGCCTGAGCGCGGCGGGCCGTCCGCGCAGGAGAGTTGACTGTTCAACAGCGATGGTCCGGGTACCCCCCGGGGGTTTCGGGCGCTCCGGGTCGGGGTGGCACGATGGCGGGCACTGTGACTGTCCGACTGCCCCGCGTCATCCGCTCGGGGGTCTTCGCCGCCCTGTGCGTGGCGCTGGCCGCCTGCGCGCACGCCGGTATGACGACGGCCGAGCTGCCGTCGCGCTGGCTCGCCGTGGCGTTCGCGGGCGTCCTGGGGTGCGCTTGGCTGCTCGGCGGCCGGCCGCGCTCCCCGCTCGTGGTCACCGGGGGGATGCTCGCGCTGCAGGGTGGCCTGCACCAGCTGTTCGAGCGGGTCCAGCAGGTACCCCGGGCGCCGGGCGGATCGCCGGACTGGCTCGCGCTGCTGCTCTGCGAGGCCGGGCCGGTGAAGGGCCGGATCGATCCCGAGCAGCTGGCCCGGGCGGCGGGGCTCGACCCGGACGCGGTGCGGGCGGGCCTGACGGCGGCTCATGGGATGCCGGCGACGGGCGGGATGCCCGGAATGGCAGGGCTTCCCGGGCAGGCGGCGCACCCGGCCGCCGCGGTGCTGCCGCACGCCCTGCACCCCGGGGCGGCGGGCATGACGGCCGCGCACGCGCTGGCCGCGCTGGCCTGCGCGCTGCTGTTCTGCCGGGGGGACGCGGCCGTGACCGGGCTCGGCCGGCTGCTGCTGGCGCTGGCGCACGCGGTCGTCCCGGCCCTGCTGCTGCTCCCGCCGACGATCCGGCCGGCCGCCCCCGGTGCCCGGCCGCGCCGGCGGGCGCGGCCCGCGGCGGAACCGGCGTTGCTGCACGTGGTGGTCCGGCGCGGGCCGCCCCGGCCCGCCCTGCCGTGACACGCCCAGCACCCCTGCCACCGACCGGAGTTGCCGTCGGGGCCGCGGTGGTGGGCCGGTAGCCCCTGCGCTCGCGCGCCCGGGCCTGCCCGCACCGCCCGCCGAACCGCTCACCACCCGGCCCCCGCCGGCCGCCGGTCCCGTACCGGCCGCCGGAGCACACGCCGCCCCGCCGATCGCGGCGCGGGCGCGGGGCCGACCCGGTGTCAGCGGCGGCGGCCGGGTGCGGATCCGACCGTTCCCCTGCCTTCAGGACCCCATCATGTCTGTCGGTCTTCCGACCGCCGAGCCCCCGATCCGAGCGGCCCACCCGCCGTTCGGCGGGCGGCCTCCCCGCCCCCGCGATCGGCGCGGGTCAGTCCCGCCCGAGCTCCTCGTCGAGGCGGCTCAGCAACCCCTGCGTCCAGCGCTCGGACGGCTCCGCGGCCCGGCCGGTCAGCTCCGCGAGCCGGCGCTCGGCCCGCTGCCACGCGGCGCACTCCGGGCAGCCGGCGGGCGACTCCCCGTCCGACAGCGGCTCGGTCGCCGCGGCGTCGGCCCCGGCGGTATCGGACTCGGCGTCGGGTGCGGGGGAACGGTGGTCCGGGCATCTCATCGGCCCATCGTCCCGTACCCCCGGCGCGGCCGATCACCGCGCCCCCTGGGCCCGGGCGGGCGCCGGTGAACGACGACCTGCTCACCGAACTCGCGCTGGCGGGCGGCGGCGGCGACCGGCACGCCGTCGAGGCCTTCGTCCGGGCCACGCAGCGTGACGTCTGGCGCTTCGTGGCCCACCTGGCCGATCCCGAGGCCGCGGACGACCTGGCCCAGGAGACCTTCCTGCGCGCGCTGCGCGGCCTGCCCGGCTTCACCGGACGGGCCTCCGCCCGGACCTGGCTGCTGTCGATCGCCCGCCGGACCGTGGTGGACCGCTACCGCCGCTCCGCCGTCCGCCCCCGGAACGCCGGCCTCCCCGACTGGGAGGAGGCCGTGGACCGGCGGCCCGCGCCGCCCGGCGGCTTCGAGGAGGGGGTCGCGCTGGCCGACCTGCTGGCCCGGATACCGGCCGACCGCCGGGAGGTGTTCGTGCTCACCCAGGTGCTGGGCTACAGCTACCAGGAGGCCGCGGCGGTCTGCGGCTGCCCGGTCGGCACCGTACGGTCGCGGCTGGCCCGGGCCCGGGACGAGCTGGTGCGGATGGTGCACGCCGCGGAGGACCGGGGGCCCGGACTGGCGCCGGCCGGCGGGCGGGTGGCGGAGCGCGGGCGGGCGGCCGTGGGCGGCTGAGCCGCGCGGGCCGGGGGCGTCGCGGCGCTCCCGGCCCGCGCCGGGCTGCCCGGTGGGTGCCCCGGGCCGGGGGTCAGCGGGCGAGCAGCAACAGCACCGCGAACGGCAGCGGGATCAGCACCGTCGCGGCCAGCCACGGACCGGCCGCCCGGCCGCGCGCCCGCGGCCGGACCACGTCCACCAGCAGGACCACCGCCAGCAGCAGGCCACCGGTGACCAGCAGCAGGAAGGCAACCACGCCCGCGTGGTCGAGGGTGGTGTAGTTGCAGGTGCCGGCGAAGCCCGGCGCGGACGCGTCCGCCACGCTGCGGCAGTCCATCGGCGCGTACTCGGTGAGCAGCCACCACGCCAGGTACAGCGGCACCACGGCGGGCAGGCCGATCGCGAGGTTCGCCCACACCTGGGGGCTGGTCAGCAGCCGCCGGGCCCGGCCCACCCCCGACTCTTGCGCCATGCCCCGACTCCCCCCGTCGCCACCGTCCTCACCTGCGGGGATTCTGGCACGCGGCCGTCCGGCCACGGCCGGTGGGTCGGATCAGCGGCACAGGTCGGCGATGATGTCCTCGAAGTCCAGGAACTCCTGACCGACTTCCTCGATGATCTCCGTGGCGGGGCGGCGCAGGCCGGGGGCGTACCGCTCGGCGATCGCGGCCAGCTCCGGGCTCGGGTACGGGAGGCGTCCGGCCGGGCGGATCGCCTCGCACGGCCCGAAGCCGTCGGCGAACAGCCACAGCAGGGCGTCGAGGTCCCGGGCGACCACCCCGGCCTCGCCCTCGGAGCCGAGGAAGACCACCGGCTGGGCGGCCGTCGGCAGCCCCGGGCGGACCAGCCAGAACGCGGCGTAGCCGCCGGTGCCGTCCTGGCCGAACACCCGGAACCGACCGCCGTCGACCTCCCCGTTGCCGGTCCAGGCGCGCAGCCAGGCCGTGGTCTCCTCGCGGCCGAGGAAGTCGGCGAATGGCTCGTAGTCGACGCCGTCGCCGTCGCGGTGGTCGAACTCGGCCTCGGACAGCGCGGTGAGGGCGGGCGGGAAGCTGCGGTCGTCGATCGCGGTCATCCGGGCAGGGTAGCGCGGGCGGCGCGGGGCGGTACGGGTCTGCGCGGGTCTGCACCGGGCCCGCCGGGATCAGCTGCGGCAGCGCAGCATCGTGAGCGGCGGGTTGGCGGCGACGTCGTCCCAGAACCCGGGGCCGTACGCCTGCCGGCCGGCGTCGGAGATCTCCAGCGGGACCCAGCGGACCTCGGTGAACCCGGCCGCCCGCAGGCAGCTCTCGTAGACCTCGCGGCTCGGCGGGTTGGCGGCGAAGGAGATCGGCGGATCGAGGAGCGCGGTGATCCGCACCCGCGGCCCGATCGCGGTCCGCTCGCCGAGCGACTCGCACCGGAAGCCGTACTTGGCCAGGGACGGCCCGTCGAAGCGGAAGTCCGGGTGCTGGGCGAACACGAAGAGTTCTGCCCCGGGCGCGAGGCTGCGGTGGATGGTGCGGCACATCCGCTCGACGGTGGCCACGTCCTGGGCGTAGTTGAACAGCTGGACCGCGACCGCGAGGTCGAAGGGCCGCTCGAAGGCCCGCAGTTCGGCGACGTCGCCGACCTCGTACCGGACGCCCAGCGGGTCGAGCTCCTCCCGTGCCCGGGCCGCGTCGACCGTCGCCGTGGAGATGTCCACGCCGAGCACCTCCGACGCACCGCGGCGCTTGAACTCCCGGCTGTAGAAGCCGGTGCCGGAGGCCAGGTCGAGCACCGACCTGCCGCTCACGTCGCCGACCAGGCCGAGGAAACCGGGCACCTCGCCGTAGCGGGCGAGCGGGAGGGTCTTGAAGCCCTCGAACGCCTCGCCGATCCCGTCGTAGAGCTGACCACCCATCGTGCTGTCCCCCCGTGTCTGCGTGTCTGCGGGCCTGCCGCCCCAGCAGTCTCGCGCCCGCCGGCCACGGGGTGTACTGGCCGATGCGCCGAACCGGGGGCGGGGGCGGCCGGCGGGGTCTGCGTCTTCGTCTCCTTTCCGGGCGGCGACCGGTGCGGACTTCCGCTGCGGGGCTCAGCCGTGCAGGGTGGCGCCCTCGCCGGCGGCGGCGCGGACGAGGACGTCGGTGAGCTCGTCCGGCGCCGTGAGCATCGGGAAGTGGCCGGTGGCCAGTTCGAAGAAGGTGACGTCCGGTTCGGCGAGCTTGGCGAACCGGGGGTGGCCGGTGGCGTGCAGGGTGCGGGCCAGCTCCAGGCTGAGGCCGTTCTCCAGGCAGAACACGCCGGTGGTGGGCAGCGCGCGCCAGGTGCCGGTCAGGGCGACCGGGTCGGTCAGCGTGGCCGCGGGGTGCGGGGTGGCCAGGCGGTGGAAGCGGGCCAGCTCCGCACCGGTGAGGCCGGAGAGTTCGCCCGGCACCGGGAGGACGCCGTCCGCGGTCGCGGCGGGGAGGCTGCTGCCGACCAGGCTGCCGCGCACCGATTCGCCGTCCTCCGGGATGCCGGTGTCCACGAACACCACCCGGCGGATCTGGCCGGGCCGGCGGTCGGCGGCGGCGAGCGCGGGGAAGGCCGCGTAGCTGTGGGCGACCAGGACCACGTCCGACCCCTCCTCGTCGAGCAGCTCGACCAGCGCGGCCGTGTGCGCGGCAAGCCCGATCTCCGCGGCCGGCCCGTCGGCCCGGTCGGCGAGCCCCGGCAGGGTCACCGGCACCGCCCGGTGCCCCCGGGCGGTCAGCCCGGCGGCCACCTCCTCCCATGCCCAACCGCCCATGAACAGACCGGGGACCAGCAGGAACGTCGTCATCATCGATCTTCTCTCCGCTCGGGTGCTCCGCTTGCGCAACGGACGGTAGAACCTCCCGCAGGGGGAGATTCCAGCGCGGCCGGCCTGCGGCGGGTCGGAGCGGGAGCGGCCGTCAGTGCGGGAGCGGCCAGGACCTCAGGAGCCTGCGGGCCGCTCCGCTGTTGCCGAGCTGGTGGACGGCGACGGTGACCGGGCGGACGTCGAAGGCCTCGAACGGCTCCGCCTCGATGGCCACCAGGTCGTCGAGCACGGCGAAGCCGACGGTGATGTGGGCCGTGTACCGGTCCGGCCCGATCTGGGCCGGGACGTAGCCCTCGACCCAGTCCAGGGTGCTCCGGCTGATCTCCTCCCCCGGGTCGGTGACGAAGGCCGCGGCCGTGCCGCCGGACCCGGTGAAGGGGGCGACGGCGGTCAGCAGGGCAGCCTGCAGGTCGAGCACCTGGGAGCTGGGCCGCAGCAGGATGACCGCGAGCCCCTGGCCGGGCACCCCCCAGTCGGCGTGTTTGATCGCCACCGCCCGGTAGGAGAGCCCGCCCGTGTCGGCGGCTGCGAGGGTGTCACGGACGGCGTCGTGGACGGCGTCCAGCCGCGCCGTGCGCACGTACCGCTGGAGGGTGGTGATGTGCGGACGGTGGGAGGCGTCGAGGGCGAAGCCGCCCGGGACGCTGGCACGCATCCGGGCGTTCCAGGCGCGGGCGCGCCTCAGGGTGTCCTCGTCCGGGTCCACCAGGATGTCGACGGCGGTCAGCTCGCTCATGGATCCTCCTGGTCAGAACACCGCAGCCCAGTCGTTCTTCATGCTCACGACCGTCCACCCCAGGTCGGCCGCTTCGGTGAGCGCGGTCTCGGCGCCCTTGGTGTAGGCGAATTCGCGCTCGGCGTCGTCGTGGTCGAGGAGCAGGGCGAAACCGGCGCTGCGCAGCATCTCGACGTCCACGTCGGCGTTGCCGCCGGCGAGCGCGGGGAGCCGCCCGGTGTGGGCGAAGATGTGCTCGGGCTTGCCCGGGCCGAGGTCGAGGTCGCCGAGCAGACGCTCGGAGCGGACCAGCCGCCCGTCGGTCCAGGTGTACGCGGCGGCGGAGCCGATCACGTTCTCCTTGGGAATCCCCCAGATGTCCTCGGCGAACACCCGCATGAAGTCGCGGCCGCCGCCGGAGCACACGAACACCCGGAACCGATGGGCGTGCAGGAGGTCGAAGAGTTCCAGCATCGGGCGGTAGACCAGCTCGACGTACGGCACCCCGAACCTGGGCTGCTTCACCGTCCGCGTCCACTCGCGCACCTGCGCGTCGAACTCCTGCGGCGTCGTCCCGGCCCATGAGCGGGCGAACGCCTCCAGGAGGCTGGACACCACCTTCGGCTCCTGGGTGGCGACGCCCTCGAAGAAGGCCTGGTCCCGCTCGGCGAGCGCCCGGTAGGGCTGCCGCTGCGCCAGCGCGGGGTCGGCCCGCACCTCGGCCTCCCAGACGCGGAACACGAAGTCGAACTGCGGGGGCAACGGCTGCTCCACCCAGAGCGTGCCGTCGTTGTCGAAGGTGGCGATCCGGTCGGCGGGCGCCACGAACGCGGACCCGGGGGTGGTGGCCGCCCGGACGAAGTCCAGGATCGCCCTCCTGGCCGGACCGTCCCGCCAGCTCGCCAGCACCTGCTCGGCCATGGGTACTCCTCGGAGGTCGGACCCTCGGCGCACATCGGGTCCGTACAGGGCAAACATAGCGATGCTCGGTGGGCCGCGCCCGACCGGCGCGATTCATTCGCTCGCCTGTTCGAATACAGGGGTAGGCTTGGCCGCATGAGTGTCCAGGTGCAGGCGTCGCTGTTCGATTCCGGGGAGCAGCTCGGGCTGCGCGGGCTGGGCGGCGTGCGGCGGCGGGAGCTCGGGCGGGGGGCCTGGATCGACGTGCTGCCCGGGTGGCTGACCGGCGCGGACGCGCTGTTCGAGGAGCTGGCACAGCGGGTGCCGTGGCAGGCGGAGCGGCGGCTGATGTACGAGCGGGTGGTCGCGGTGCCGCGGCTGCTGGCGCACTACCGGGAAGGGGCGGAGCTGCCGCATCCGGTGCTGGCGCAGGCCCGGGAGGCGCTCGGGGCGCACTACGCGCGGGAGTTGCGGGAGCCGTTCGTGAGCGCGGGGCTGTGCTACTACCGGGACGGGCGGGACAGCGTCGCCTGGCACGGCGACCGGATCGGGCGGGGCGAACTGGAGGACACCATGGTGGCGATCGTCTCGGTCGGCGAGCCGCGGCCGCTGCTGCTGCGGCCGCGGCCCGACGCCGGTGGCGGTGGCGGTGGCGGGCAGACCGTGCGCCAGGCGCTCGGGCACGGGGACCTGCTGGTGATGGGCGGCTCCTGCCAGCGCACCTGGGAGCACGCCGTACCGAAGACGGCGCGCCCGGTGGGGCCGCGGATCAGCATCCAGTTCCGGCCACGCGGGGTCGCCTGAGCGGGCGGCCCGGTCACTCGCCCCGTTCGGCGCTCCATTCGATCCGCGGCGGGCGGACCGCCGCGCAGACCGGCCGGCCGGTCGCATCGGTCAGTGCCAGCCGGCCGGTGAGCCGGCCCAGCCGGACCGCCTCGGCCAGGGTCGGTGCCGGGACGGCATCGAGCATCAGCTTGGCCCGGCGGAACATCGCGTGCCGCCCGGTGTCGTCGGCCGCCACCCAGGACAGGTAGACGAACCGGCCGCCGAGCCGGTTCTGCAGGTACGGGCCGCGCAGCTGGATGCCGTCCGGACCCTCGACCGCGGTGCAGTCCAGGGTCCAGACGGCGGCCGGCGCGTCGGCGGGCACCAGCTCGAACAGCTCGTCCGGCCGGTCCTTGCGCTGGACCCCGACGTGGATGTCCTGCCCGCCGGCGAACCCGGGGACGGCCGGCAGCGCCCGGCCGGGCAGGGCGGTGGCCTCGATACGGATCTGCATCCGACCAGTCTCCCCCGCCCGCCCGCCGGTCAGCGCACGGCCTCGCCGTAGAAGTCCGGCACCGGCTGACCGCCGCCCGCCGCGACCACGGCGTCGTGCACCCACTTGCCGACGGCCAGGTCCAGGATCCCCAGGCCGAACGGCGAGAAGACGGCGGCCCGCGCCGGATCCCGGCTGACGGTGCCGGCCAGCAGGTCGGCGATCGTCCCGTGCACGAACTCGCGGTGGCCGACCTGCTGCTCGGCCAGGTGCAGGGAGGTCCGCTCGCGCACCGCGTGGTCGATGTCGTCGGTGAAGTTCTGTGCGGCCAGGACCAGTTCGGGCGCCAGGTCGCGCAGCGACAGGTGCAGCACCACCGGGGCGTGGGCGAGCAGGGCCGGGTCGGTGAGGTGCGGCTCGCCCGCCACGGTGGTGAGGACGACCAGGTCGCAGTCGGCGAACGCGCCGGCCGCCTCCTCGACCACCTCGACGTCCTGCACGCCGTCCGCCTTGAGGGTGCGGGCGAAGCGCTCGGCGTGCTCGGTGCTCAGGTCGAAGATCCGGAAACCGCCGATCTCCCAGTTCAGGTCACGCAGGAACTTCCACACGTGGCCGCCGATCAGGCCGGCGCCGACCAGGCCGATCCGCTGCGCGCGGCGGGCGCCGACCAGCGTCTCGGCGCCGAGCACCGCGGAGGCGGCGGTCCGGCTGGCGGAGACCACCGAGGACTCCAGGGCGGCGACCGGGTAGCCGCTCTCGGTGTCGTTGAGCAGCAGGACGGCGGAGGCGCGCGGGATACCGCGGGCCGGGTTGTCCGGGAAGCTGGCGATCCACTTGATGCCCGCCACCTCGAACTCGCCGCCCAGGTAGGCCGGGAGCGAGATGATCCGGGAGTTCGGCCGGTGCGGGAAGCGCAGGAACGCACTCTCCGGGTTGACGCTGTCGCCCGCCGCGTGGGTCAGGTAGGCGCGGCGCACCACGTCGACGCAGCCGGCCCGGTCGGCGTCGATGTGGCGCAGCACGTCCTGGCCGGTGAGCACGCGCAGCTGCGGCAGGGTGAGCGGGGCAGGGGCCGCGCTGAGCGGGCTCCGGGTGTCGGTCATCGTTCGGTGCTCCTCGTGGTGTACGGGTGGTGCGGGGGTGGTCAGCGGGCGGAGGGCAGTGCGGCGCCGGGCCACGCGGCGCCGCCCGGCCACTCGGCGGGGTCGGGCCGGTCGGCGAAGGACCGGGCCACCCAGGCGGCGTCGTAGACGGTCTCCGCGTACGCGGTGCCGCGGTCCGCGCAGAGGAAGGCCACCGTGGGGCGTGGGCCGCCGGCCGGGCGGCGGGCGAAGTAGTGGCCGATGGCGGCGTAGACGCTGCCGGTGGAGCCGCCCGCGTACAGGCCGTGCCGGCGGACCAGCTCCAGGCAGCCCTGGACGGCGGCGGCTTCGGGCACGATGACCACGTCGTCGATCAGCGCCCGGTCGCACAGCGGCGGCACCAGGCTGGAGCCGAGGCCGGGCAGCAGCCGGGTCTGCGGCGGCTGGCCGAAGATCGCCGAGCCGGCCGCGTCCACCGCGACCACGGTGACGCCCGGGTTCTCCTGCTTCACCCGGCGGGAGACCCCGGCGATGGTGCCGCCGGTGCTCACCCCGAGGAAGACGTAGTCCAGCTTGGGCAGCGCGGCGCACAGCTCCCCGCCGGTCATCGAGTAGTGCGCGAGCAGCGCGTCCTCGTTGGCGTACTGGTTGGGCCAGTACACGTGCGGGTACTCGGCCTGCAGTTGCTTGACCCTGGTCAGCCGGGTCGTCAGGTAGCCGCCGCTGGCGTCGCGTTCGGTGACCTTCTCCACCCGGTCGCACATGATGCCGAGGTAGGCCTCGGTGAGCTGGTTGCAGTTCGGGTCGATCACCGGGACGAAGCGGATCCCGAGGGACCGGCAGAACGCCGCCATCGAGATCGCGAAGTTGCCGGAGGAGGACTCCACCACCGTGGTCTCGCGGGTGATCTCGCCGCGCTCGATCGCCCCCTTGAGGATCCAGAACGCCGACCGGTCCTTGGAGCTGCCGTTCGGGTTGCAGTACTCCAGCTTGGCGTAGAGGTCGATGCCCTCCTCCTCGATCCGCACCAGCGGCGTCTCGGCGAAGGTCGCGGCCAGCATCGCCAGCCGGCCGCCCAGCGGGCCGCCCGCCGCGCCGGCGCCGGCCGGGGCCGGGCCCTCGACGGGCCCGGCCAGCGGGTCGAGGACCGCGGGCACACACTCGGCAGGCCGTGGCATCGTCGACACGGTGCAGTCCTGTTGACCGTTCTGTGCTGGCATAACGCCGTTTCTCCAGTCGTGTGTGACGGTGTGGGAGGACGCTCCGGGCAGCGGGCGGCCCCGGCGCGGCCCCGGGCCGCCGGATCGGCGGGTCCTCGTCGACCCGTGCCGGCCCGGCCGGATGCCGGGCGGTCCGGCCGGGTGCCGCGCCGGACCGGGCCCAGGTGCCGCTACCAGGCGGCGGTGGCGAGGCCGAGCAGGGTCTCCCGCTCGGCCGGTCCGACCAGGGGCACCCGGCGGACCACCAGGTCGGGGTCGGCCACCGCGGCGGCCAGCAGCAGCCGGTAGTGGCCGGCCATCCGGCCCACGGTGGCGGCGTCGAAGAGGTCGGTGTCGTACTTGAACGCCACCTTCACCGCACCGTCGGCCTGCAGCACCTCGGCGCTGAGGTCGAACTGGCCCTCCTGCTGCGGCAGGTCGAAGCCGGTCAGGCGCAGTCCGTGGTGGACCACCTCGGGCTTGGCGCCGTCCGCCGGGGCCAGCAGCTCCAGCAGCGGTTGGAACCTGGTCGCGGTGATCAGGCTGAACATGCTCTGGAAGACCGGGGTCCGGCTCGGGTCGTGCGGCAGGCCGAGCTCGGCGGGCAGCAGCGGCAGCGGAAGGTCCCGGTGGGCCAGCCCGTGCCGCAGCTGCTCCGCCACCGCGGCCAGGAGTTGACGGAACGTCAGATCGCGGTCGGCGAAGTCGGCGCGGGCGGGCAGGGTGTTGACGAAGTAGCCGACCGTGTGCCGCATGGTGCGCTCCGGGCGGGTGCTGACAGCGTAGCCGACCAGGAAGTCGGGCTGCGCCGTCCAGCGGTGCAGCAGCGCCTGGAAGGTGCCGAACAGCAGGACGAACGGGGTCACCCCGGCGGCCGCGGCGGCCGGGCGCAGCGACCGGGCGAGCTCCTCGGGCAGCCGGAAGTCCCAGCTGGCGCCGGTGAACCGCTTGCGGGCCGGGCGCGGCCGGTCGGTCGGCAGCTCCAGTGCGGGCGGCGCGCCGGCGCACAGCGTCCGCCAGTGGTCGGCCAGTTCGGCCCGGCGCGGCGAGTCCAGCAGCTCCCGCTGCGCGGTGACGTACTCCTGGTACGGGCGGGCGGGCGCCGGGGCGGGCGGCTCACCGGGGCCGGCCGTCTCGGCCCGGTAGGCGGCCAGCAGGTCCTCCAGCACCAGGACCTGGGAGGCGCCGTCGGTGACCGCGTGGTGGGTGGCCAGCAGCAGGACGGCGTCCTGCTCGGCGCGCCGCAGCAGCAGGAGCCGGACCGGCCCCGGCTCGGCCAGGTCGAACGGGCGGGCCACCGCCTCCCGGGCCAGGGCGTGCAGCTCCGCCTCGGTCGCGCCGGGCAGTTCGCGGATCTCCAGGAGACCGGGCAGCGCCTCGACGGTGCGGCGCAGCGGCCGGCCGTCCTGCTCGACGAAGTGGGAGCGCAGCAGCTCGTGCCGCTCGACGACGGCCGCGGTGGCCCGGCGCAGTGCGGCGTCGTCCACGGCCTGGCGGATCCGGACGGCCATCGCCACGTTGTAGGCCGGGCTGGCGGGGGCTAGGCGCTGGAGGAACCAGAGCGCCTCCTGCCCGAGCGAGACCTGCTGCCCGGCGGGTTCGGCGGTCAACGCCCGCCGACCAGGGTGTGCAGGTAGCCGGTGATGGCGGCGATGGTGGGGTGGTCCCAGGCCAGGGTGGATTCGAGTTCGAGGTCGAAGCGGTCCTCGATCTCGGTGATCAGGCTCATCCCGTACACCGAGTCGAGGCCGTACTCGACCAGCTTGACGTCGGGCCGCAGCTCGGCGGCGGGGCGGTCGAGGTAGTAGGCGACCCGGCCGGTGAGCCAGTCGGCGATGGCCTCGGCGGAGGTGTCGAGGGCGGTTTCGGACATGTCGGGTTACCTGCCGTTCGGGTTCGGGGTGGTGCTCGGGTGCTGCGGGACGCTGGGTCGGTGCTGCGGGGTCGGCCGGCCGGGGGGTCGGTGCTGCGTGGTCAGCCGGCCGGGGGCCGGGCGGCCAGGTCGAAGGTGCGGCCCTCGGCGAGCCGGGTGCGCATCTCCTCGAGCAGGGCGGCGTCGTGGTCCGGACGGGTGCCGGCGCCCCGCCGGCCGGCCCGGACGGCCAGCCGGTGCAGTGCGGCGTGGATCCAGACCGGTCCGTCGTGGGCCGCCGCGGGCTCCGCGGTGGCGTGCCACCAGAGCTGGAGGCAGGCCGCGGCGGCGAGGCCGGTGGCATCCGGGCGCTCGATCAACGACTTGGCGAGCTCGGCCAGTTCGGGGTGGGCCGCGGTGAGCCCGGCCGGGATCGCGGTGGCCGGTCCGGCGGGGTCGACGCGCGGGTCGGCGAGCCGGGCCAGGTCCAGGTCGGGCAGCCGCGGGTCGGCGCCGAACAGCGCCGGGTCGAGCCCGTCGGTGGCCGGGCTTCCCGGCGCCGGGAACGCGGCGGTGAGCGGCTCGGCGTGCAGGGCGGCCAGCGCCGTGCGGTCCCGCAGGTGCTTCTGGAACAGCGCGTGCGGGCCCTCGCGCAGGTAGGAACGCGCCCCGAGGAGCAGCGAGAGCTGGTGCACGGCGTCCCGGACCAGGCCGGTCACCAGCCGCCGGACGGTGTGCTGGAGCCCGGGGTGGCCGGGCCGCAGGTGCAGGGCGCGGGCGGCCACCGTGCTGCAGCAGTCCGCGATCAGCAGGTCGAGGAAGGCGTCCACCAGCAGGGCCCGGGCGCTGGGCAGCCCGGTGACCGGGCGCCCGTACAGGATCCGCTCGTCGGCGAAGGACAGGGCGGTGCGCAGCTGGGTGTCCAGGACGCCGATCAGCGCCGAGGCGACCACCGTGCCGGTGACCCGGCCGACGGCGGCGGCCCTGGCCGGCCCGTCGCCGTCCGGGTCGAGCAGCCGGTCGGGGCCGATCCGCAGGCCGTCGGCGGTCACCGCGGCGAACCGGCAGCCGCGCAGCCCGGTGCTGCTGTGCGGCGGGGAGAGGACCAGCCGGGTGGTGGCGGGCAGCAGCAGGTGGCCGCTGCCCCGGTCGAGGGTGACCGGCAGCAGCAGCGCGGCGGCGCCGGCCGGGTCGCCGACCAGGTGTTCGGTGCCGCTCAGCTGCAGCCGCCCGCCGTCCGGGGTGGCCCGCAGGCCGGGGCCGGGGGCGGTGAAGGCGGTGGCCACCCGTCCGCCGCCGAGCAGCAGTTCGGCCAGTTCGGCGGCCCGGTCGCGGTCGCCGCAGAGCTGCGCGTGCAGCGCGGCGGTGAGGCTGCCGAGCCCGTAGCCGGTGGCGAGGGCGAGGTCCCGGCGGGCGACCGCGCGGAAGGTCCCGGCCAGCTCGTCGACCCGGGTGAAGCGGCCGCCGAGGGCGGGCGGCAGCAGGTCGGCGTTGAAGCCGTACTCCGCCAGCGCCCGCACGCCGGTGGCCGGCAGTTCGCCGCGTTCGTCGGCTGCCACCACCGCGTCCGGACCGAGCGGGCCGTCGGCGGTGCGGGGGTCGCCGAGCAGGGCGTCCAGCAGGGCCGGGCGGTCGGCGGGCATCAGCGCGCTCATACCGTCTCCTCCATCCGGCAGTGCAGCAGCGAGAACAACTCGCCGTCCCGGTACTGGTCGAGGAGGCGGTCGGAGAGTCGGTCGAAGACCTCGCCGTCGCGGACGGCACCGGGGCGCAGCCGGGCCAGCAGCCGGGCGAGGCCGGCCTCCAGCCACAGCCCGTCGGCCCACAGCGCCGCGGTGGGCGAGCCGGCGGCCGCCTCGCGGTTGCGCAGCCACAGCTGGACGCAGGCCGCCGCGGCGAACACCTGGGTCCAGCGCCGGGCCAGTTCGAAGGCCTCGGGTGGCACGTCCCGGGCCGAGGGCCGGTGGTCGGCCATCGCCGCGTGCAACTCCTCGGTGGTGTCCAGCAGTTCCTCGGCGTACCGGCCGAGGGCCGGCGGCACCACGCCGAGCGTGACGAGTTCGGCCAGTTCGGCGAGCGCGGACGGCAGGCTCTGCACCAGGCTGCTGCCGGTGCGCGAGAGCAGTTCGAGGCTCTCGCCGCGGGCGGGCGGCAGCTCGGCGGCGAGGTCGACGACGGCGGCCAGGCCGTCCTCGTCGACCGTGCGCCGGCGGTGGCCGCGGGCCAGCGGGGCGAACTGGTTGATCAGGCCGTTGAGGTTCACGAAGGTGTTGCCGTCGAAGATGCTCATGATGTGGTGGTCGCGCTCCAGCTTCTGGAACGCGCCGTGCAGGTACGAGCGGCTGAGGAAGACGCCGGCGCCCAGGGCGGCGCCCAGCGAGGCGATCAGCTCCTCCACCGCGTGCGGCACGAAGCACTTCACGGCGGCGGAGACCACGCTGAGCTCGCCGGTCAGGGCGTGGATCGAGCGGGCCCCGGCCAGCGTGACGGCCTCCGCCACCAGCAGGTCGGTGTAGGCCTCGGTGAGCGGGCGGGGCGCGGTGGCGCCGCCGTCGGCCGGGCCGAGGTGGTCCAGGCTGTAGCGCACCGCGAGCCGCAGCGCGTGGTCGCCGGTGCCGAGCGAGAGCGGCCCGCACAGGCTCCGGGTGAGCTGGAGGATCTTCAGCACCGTCTCCAGGCCGCGGCCGGGCTCGCCGACCACGGCGGTGGCAGGGACCTCCGCGTCGGTGAAGGCGATCCCGCTGATGTCGGCGCCGCGGATGCCGACCGTGCGCACCGCCGGCAGGCAGCGGAAGCTGCCGGGCGCCAGCCGGCGCTTGTCCACCAGCAGCAGGCTGAAGCCGCGCGGCCCGCCGGCCGGGTCGGTGCGGGCGAGCACGCAGACGAACTGGCCGCGCGAGGCGTTGCCGATCAGCCACTTCTCGCCGTTGACCCGGTACCAGGTCTCGCCCTCGACGGTGGCCAGCTCGTTGGCCAGCAAGTCGCTGCCGTGCTGCTGCTCGGTCAGGGCGAGCGAGACCACGCTGCCGTCGCGGATCTCGGCGGCCAGCGCGGCGGCCTGCTCGGGGGCGCCGGCCAGCCAGACCGAGGCGGCGCCGAGGAACGTGCTGACGTGCGCGATGGCCACCGTCAGGTCGCGGCGGGCGACGGTGCGCAGCAGGGCCGCCAGGTCCTCGTAGCTCTCCAGCGCGCCGCCGTGCGCGGTCGGGACGTAGTAGCGGGCGAGCCCGAGCTCGTCCAGCGCGCGGCAGATCTCGGTGGGGAACTCCTCGCGCTCGTCCAGGTCGGCGCAGCGGGCGTAGGAGAACGCCTGGAGCGGGTCGTGCGGGTCGCCGAGCTTGCGGTCGAACAGCGCGGCGAGCTCGTGCGGGAGGTACTTCACGCGCCCGCCCCGTCCTCGGTCACGGCGGCCGGCCGGTACTGCGCGCGGGTCCGCGGGGCGAGGTCCTCGTGCAGCGGCTCCAGCTCGGCGGCCAGGAACAGTCCGCGCATCGCGGAGCGCTGGATCTTGCCGCTGGTGGTGCGCCGGACCTTGCCGGGCTTGAGCAGCACGACGTTGCCGACCGGCACGCCGAGGCTGCGGCTGAGGGCGAGCTTGACCTCGCCGGCGAGGGCCGTGAGGTCGCCGCCGGCCACCTTGGCCTGGCGGACCTCCTGGACCACCACCAGGTCCTCCCCGCCGCCGTCGCCGGGCACCGAGAAGACGCTCGCGGACAGGCCCGCGAAGGCCGGGTGCAGCTCGCCGCACTCGCGTTCGATGTCGTGCGGGTAGAGGTTGCGGCCGTTGACGATCAGCACGTCCTTGATCCGGCCGGTGACGTAGAGCTGGCCCTCGTGGAGCACCCCGAGGTCGCCGGTGCGCAGGTGCCCGCGGCCGCCGTCGGCGTCGGCCGCGTCGAAGACCTGCGCGTTGATCTCGGGCCGGGCCCAGTAGCCCGGGGCGATCGAGCCGCCGCGCAGCCAGATCTCGCCGATCTCACCGTCGGGCAGCACCCGCCGGGTGGCCGGGTCGACGATCCGGACCTCCAGGCCGACCGGCGAGCCGCAGCTGACCAGCGGCGAGCCGTCCGGGCGGGGCCGGAACAGGTTGCGCTCCAGGTCCGCCCGGTCGACCAGGGCGACCGGGGGCTCCTGGTCGAGCGCGGTGGCGGTCACCCCGAGGGTCGCCTCCGCCAGGCCGTACGCGGGCCGCAGCGCGGTGGCCCGGAAGCCGGTCGGGGCGAGCCGCTTGGCGAACAGCTCCATGGTCTGCGCGTGCACCGGCTCGGCGCCGTTGGCCGCGCAGCGCCAGGAGGACAGGTCGAGCCGCGCGAGGTGGTCCTCGGTGACGGTGCGGGCGGCCAGGTTGTAGCCGAAGTTCGGCGCGAAGCTGTGGGTGGCCCGGTGGGCGTGGATCAGCTCCAGCCAGGCGTACGGGCGGCGGACGAAGTCGGTCGGCGACATCAGGACGGTGCGCAGGCCCAGGTGGAGCGGGAGCAGCAGGGCGGCGATCAGTCCCATGTCGTGGAAGAGCGGCAGCCAGCTGCAGACGGTGGAGTCGGCGCGCATGCCGAGCAGGGCGCGCAGCTCGCCGAAGTTGTGCGCGAGGTTGCCGTGACCGACCATCACGCCCTTGGGCTCGCTGGTCGAACCGGAGGTGTACTGGAGGAAGCAGAGCTGCTCGGGCTCGGGTCGCGGCCAGACGTACCGCTCCGGCGCGATCTGCGGGACGGACTCCGTGACCACGCAGCGGACCTGCGACTGCTCCTCCTGCTCCAGCCAGTCGGCGACCTCGGGCAGGGTGTCGCGGTCCGTCAGGACGGCGGTGGCCTCGCAGTCCAGGAGGACGCCGGTGGTGCGGCGGCGCTGGCTGGAGCCACGGCCCGGCAGCGGGACGGGGACGGGCACCAGGCCGGCGTACAGACAGCCCAGGAAGCCCTTGATGAACTCCAGGCCGCTGGGGAAGAGCAGCAGCACCCTGTCCCCCGGCTCGCAGTGGGTGCGCAGCTCGGCGGCCACGGACTGGGCGTCCTGGACCATCCGGCCGTAGCCGAGCGTGCGGGTGACGGCGTCCTTGCCGTGGCCGGTGACGAACACGACGGCGTCGTTGCCGGGGATCTCGCGGGCGTGCCGCGCCGTCGACTGGATCAGGTCGGTCATGGTCGCTGTCACTTCCCTGCGGGGGTCGGGGTGGGGACCGGCTCGGCGGCGGCCTCGGCCTGGACGGTCTCCTGGGCGTCGGTCGGCTCGGCGCCGGCCTCGGTCTGCGCGGCGGTGGCGCGGTCGCGCAGTTCGGAGCCGATCCGGCGCAGCGAGGGGCTCGCCACCGCGGCCAGGGTGAGCAGCAGCATCACCACGCTGCAGGCCAGCACGGAGGTCCGGAAGCCGAACGCCTGGAGGGTGTAGCCGCCGATCAGGGCGCCGAGCGGCAGGGTGCCGAAGGCCACGATGCCGATCACGCTGGCGATCCGGCCCTGCATCTCGTCCGGGGTGATCTCGACCTGGAAGGAGACCACGGCGATGGTCCACATCGCGCCGATGAACGACATCGGGGTGATCACCAGGCCGAAGAGCAGCGGGTTCTTCAGGAACACCGCGAGCGGGAAGAGCACCGTCCAGACCGCGTTGGCGCCGATCACGATCACCGGCAGCCGCAGCCGCTCCATCCACCAGTTGGTGCTGAGCGCACCGGCCACGCCGCCGACGCCGGCCGCTCCCATCACCAGGCCGACCACGGCCTGCTGCGCGCCGTTGTCGCGGAGCGTGGTGAGCATCCCGAGCACCAGCACCTCGAACAGCATGTTGCTGACCGCCACCAGGGCGGCCGCGGCCCGCAGCTGGCGGTGGTTCCAGAGCCAGCTGACGCCGGCCGAGATGTCCGCGAGCACCTTGGGGCGCTCGGCCTCCGGCGCGCGCTCGGCCTGGAACTTGCGCTTGATGCCGGAGAGCGTGACCAGCGAGACCAGGTGCGAGACCACCGTGAACAGCAGCGGCAGCCAGGCGAAGACCGAGGAGAGCGCACCGGCCAGCGGCTGGCCGAGCAGCCCGGCGCCCTGGACCCGCGCCTCGTTCTGCGAGATCGCCTGCGACAGGTGCTCCGGCTCGACCACGTTGCGGACCGCGGAGTGCTCGGCCAGCTTGTACAGCACCGTCAGGCTCGCCTCGACGAAGGCGACCGCCAGCAGCAGCGGCAGGATCACCCGGCCGGACAGCATGGTGGCGACCAGCACGGCGAGCGCGGCGGCCCGGCCCAGGTTGCAGCCGATCATCAGCCGGCGCCGGTCGAAGCGGTCGACCATCACCCCGGCGAACAGTGACAGCAGCAGCTGGGGCAGGCTCGCGGCGGCGCCGGTCAGACCGGCCTCGGACACCGAGCCGCCGGACCAGAGCACGATCAGCGGGTAGGCGAAGGTGCTGACCTGGGAGCCGAGCGAGGAGAAGGCGGTGCCGGCCCACAGCAGCCGGAAGTCCCGGTTGCTGCGCAGCGGGGCGGGCTCGGCGGCGGGCAGCTGCGCCGTCGGGCTGTCGGTGGTGCTCGTGCCGGTGGTGCTCATGCCTGGGTCTCCGGGGTTTCGTCGGGTGCCGCGGTCTCGGTGATGCGGCCGCGGGCGCACCACTCCAGGACGGCCATGGCGCTGTACAGCTTGTGTTCGGCCTGCCAGAAGGCGATGCTGGTCGGCCCGTCCAGGACCTCGGCGGTGACCTCCTCGCCGCGGTGAGCCGGCAGGTCGTGCATGAAGACCGCGCCGGGGCTGGTCTCCCAGAGCTCGGCCCGGGCCTGGAACGGGGCGAACACGTCCCGCCAGTCGGGGTCGGGCTTGGTGGTGCCGGTGGTCTGCCAGCGGGTGGTGTAGATGACGTCCACGTCGGCGGGCAGCTCGTCCATGTCGTGGCGCTCGGTGACCGTCGAGCCGTACGCCTCGGCCTGCTTGGCGGCCTGCGCCAGGTAGTCCGCCTCCAGCCCGTAGCCGCGCGGGGTGCGCAGGTGCAGCTCGGTGCCGGGGAAGCGGGTGAGGGCCAGCGCCAGCGCGGAGGCGGTGTTGTTGCCCTCGCCGAGGTAGAGCACCCGCAGGCCCTCGATCCGGCCGAAGTGCCGCTGGAGCGCGGTCAGGTCGGTGAGCGCCTGGGTGGGGTGCTCCTCGGCGCTCATCGCGTTGACCACGGCCATCCGGCTGCGGGCGGCCAGCGCCCGCAGGTCGGCGGTGGGCTCGGCGGTCCGGGCGACCAGCACGTCGAGCATCCGGCCGAGGATGTCGCCGGTGTCCTCCAGGCTCTCGCCGGTGGCCAGTTGGAGGTCACCGTTCTGGTACGTGACGATCCGGGCGCCGAGCCGCAGCGAGCCGCTGGAGAAGGACGTCCTGGTCCGGGTGGAGGACCGCTTGAAGTAGATGCCGACGACGTCGCCGTCGAGGGTCTGCGGGTACGGCCGGCCGCTGTCCGCGAACCGGGCGCCGCGGGCCACGATGTGGCGCAGGTCGTCGTCGTCCAGGTCCGAGATCGAGATCAGGTGTCGTACGGGAGCCGTCATCGTCTTTCCGTTCCGTGGTTGGTGGGGGCGGGGGCCGAGGGTCGGGATCAGCCGCCGAGCCGGCCGGTCAGGGCCTGCCCGATCACTGCGGATGCCTGGCGGGTCGTCATGTCAGCGTGCGAGCAGTCGACCTGGTGGACCTCGACCGCGCCGGCGGTCCGCCGCTGCCAGGCGTCGGGCTTCGGGTCGGCCTGGTCCTCGGTGCGGCCCGCGACGAACAGCAGCACGTCCTGGTCGAACGCCGGGGCACGGTAACTCTCGGCGATCCGCTCGCTGTTGAGCAGGACCTCGATCAGCGCGGCGGTGGACGCGGCGTCCAGGTCCGCCAGTTCGGGGTAGGCCGCGTGGAGGATGGCGAGGAAGCGGGTCCGGTCGTCGGCCGTCGCGGCGGACTCCGGTTCGGCCTCGGTCCCGGTCCCGGTCTGGGTCTCGGTCTCGGCTTCGGTCTCCGGCAGGATGCCGAGGCCGGCCAGCACCTCGATCAGCCGGTCGCGCTCGCTCCGCTCCGCGGGGGCCGCCGGGCCGCCGCTCCAGTCGGGCACGGCGTCGAGCACGGCCAGCAGCTCGACCTCCGCGCCCTGCGCCCGGAGCCCGGCGGCGACCGCCGCCGCGACCGTGCCGCCGAACGACCAGCCGAGCAGCCGGTACGGGCCCTCGGGCTGGACGCCGCGGATTCTCGCCAGGTAGTCGGCGGCCATCTCCTCGACGCTGTCGGGGAGTTGACCGGAGCCGTCCAGGCCGGCGGCCTGCAGCGCGTACACCGGGACCTCGGCGGGCAGGTGCGGCAGCAGGTTCGCGTAGCTCCAGCCGACCGCGAGGCCGGGGTGGACGCAGAACAGCGGACGCGCGGTGCCGTTCGCCCGCAGGGCCAGCAGCGGCGCCAGCGCGTCGCGGTCGCCACCGCTGCCGGCATCGGCGTCGCCGTTGTCGCCACCCAGCCGGGCAGCCAGGGCGGCGACCGTCGGGGCGTCGAACAGGGCGCGGAGCGGGAGTTCGACGGCGAGTTCGGTGCGGATGCGGCTGACCAGGCGGGTCACCAGGAGGGAGTGACCGCCCAGGGTGAAGAAGTTGTCGTCGATGGAGACCCGCTCCACGCCCAGGAGTTCGGCGAACAGACCGCACAGCACCCGCTCGCGGTCGGAGCGCGGGGCCCGGCCCTGCGGATCCGTCCCCACCTCCGGGGCGGGCAGCGCCCGGCGGTCGAGCTTGCCGTGCACCGTCAGCGGGAACTCCGCCAGCACCACGAACGCCGACGGCACCATGTACCCCGGCAGCGCCGCCGCCACGTGCGCCCGCACCCCGTCGACGTCGAGGTCGACTCCGGTGTACGGGACCAGGTAGCCGACCAGCCGATCCTGCTCGCGCACCAGAACCGCCGCCCGCGCAACCGCCGGATGCGCGGCCAACACCGCCTCGATCTCACCCAGTTCGATCCGGAAGCCACGGATCTTCACCTGGTCGTCCGCCCGACCGAGGTACTCCAGCACCCCAGCCGCCGTCCACCGCACCAGATCCCCGGTCCGATACATCCGCGTACCCGCCACGCCGAACGGATCGGGCAGGAACCGCTCGCCCGTCAGATCCGGGCGGTTCAGATACCCACGCGCCAGACCGGCCCCCGCGAGGAACAACTCCCCCGGCACACCCGGCGGCACCAGGCCCAGACCCTCGTCCAGCACATACGCAAGGGTGTTGTCGATCGGCCGGCCGATCACCGGCACCTCGGACGCCGCCAGCGGCCACGCCACCGCGTCCACCGTGCACTCCGTCGGACCGTAGTAGTTGTGCACCACCGTCCGCTCCGCACCACGCAACCGCGACCACAACTCCGCACCCAACGCCTCACCACCCACCATCAGCACCGCCGGCACGTGCTCCCGGTCGGCGTCGAGCAGGCCCTCGGCCGCCAGGACCGAGAGGTAGGAGGGGGTGAGGTCGAGGAAGTCGAGGCGGTTCGCCTCGATGTAGCGCGCCAGGGCGGCGCCGTCGAGCCTGATCCCGTCGGGGACCAGGTGCAGTTCGTGACCGGCCGCCATGAAGCACAGGGCATCGAGCGAGGTGTCGAAGGTGGCGCCCGCGACCAGCCCCACCGGGACGCCGCTGCGGTCGGCGAAGTGCTCCGCCATCAGCGTGCGGCGGTGGGTGGCGAGCAGGTCGGCGAGGCTGTGGTGTTCGACCACGACGCCCTTGGGCCGGCCGGTCGAACCCGAGGTGTAGATCACGTACGCCGGATCCCGCGGCGACACCACCAGACCCAGATCACCCGCCTCCCGACCGGCGATCGAGGCCGCCGTCCCCGGCTCGTCCAGCACCAGAACCGGCACCGACGAACCCTCCAGCACCCCCACCGTCGAACCGACCGCCAGCGCCAGCACCGGCTGCGCGTCCGC
>NZ_JBEOUL010000014.1:0-173818 GCF_040304075.1 Kitasatospora sp. NPDC094015 | reverse complement strand
CAAGAACCGGGCCACCCGCCACGACGTCGGCAAGACAGTGAAACGCGCCGATTCGATCAAGGAACACCAAGCTTGGCGAGGATAAATCCCAAGCTGAGGCACAGCCGCCGCGGTGGAGGGCCGACCTCCGCCGCGGTGGCAGATGTGCACGAACGCCTGGTGCGGCGGGTGCTCCGCCTGGTGCGCGGCCAGCCACCGCCGGGCGTGCTCCTCGCCCTCGGCCAGGCCCGACGCCGCCCCGCAGGGCGTACCGGCGGCGTCCGGCTCCAGGCAGCGGAAGCCGTGCAGCGCATGCTCGTTCACTCGCCCTCCCCGGCCGACCGGACCAGCCGCGGATCGGCGTCCCACTCGCGCCCGCCGCCGCGCGGACGCAGCCACCAGCGGCCGTCCGCCGCACCCCGGAACTCGCCGGCGGCGCCGGTGCCCAGGTCGACCACCCGCTCGCCCACGCCCGGCAGCCACGGGTTCGCCGAACCGGCCCACACCGCCGCCGCCAGCCGGACCACCACATCGGGACGGGCGGCCCCCAGTTCCACCAGCACGGTGCCGGACATCCGGGCGGCCCGCCAGTCGATCCCGACCGACGGGAGCCGCACTCGGGCGGCGTCCAGCGATCTGGTCAACTCCCGCAGGGCGTAGGCGGCTTCCCGGCGGGAGTCGGCGGTGTGCCGCTCGATGATCGATCCCACGGCGCGGTCACCCGGCCTTCACGGGCGCGGAACGCATCGTCAGGGCGTGCACGGTTGCTCCTCTCCTCGGGTGCGCTCCATGGCGCCCCCGGATCCGTTGCTCTGTGCCACCAAGCATGGCCGCACGGTAGTAACGTGACGACCAATCAGGCGTGCCATCCGGGAGGGTCACGGGGGGAGCGGGGCAATGGTCCGACGTGCGGCGACGGTCCCGAAGGGGGAGCGGTACTCGCCCCAGTTCCTCGCCTGGCTGCTCACCACCGCACGGGAGTCGGCCGGGCTGACCATCACCGACCTGGCGGCGCGGCTGCACTGCGACCGGTCGTTCGTCTCGCGGCTGGAGTCGGGCGGGCGGGTGCCGCAGGAGCGGCTGATCGAGCAGTGCGACGAGGTGCTCGGCACCGGGGACCTGCTGGCGAAGTCCTGGGCCAAGATCGACTGGCACCAGGAGGTCGAACACCCCGACTGGTTCCGCCGCTACGTCGAGCTGGAGGCACAGGCGGAGACGGTCCTGCAGTACCAGGCCGTGCGCATCTCCGGTCTGCTCCAGACTCCTGCGTACGCCCGCGCCGTGCTCACCCTGGGCGACGCCGCCGGTGACGAGGAGCAGATCTCCGAACGGGTCGACGCCCGCATGAGCCGACAGACGCGCTTCCTCGCCGAGGATGGCCCGATGCTCGTCGTGGTGCTGGACGAATCGGTGATCCGGAGGTTGGTCGGGGGCCGGAAGGTGATGTACGAACAGCTCCAGCACCTCCTCGCGCTGGCCAGGCGCCCGAACATCGTCATCCAGGTGGCGCCCTACGAGTTGGGTGAACGCGCGCCGGACGACTCGGCACTCACGCTCTTGACGCTGCCTGGGGGAAGCCGGTGGATCTACAGTGAGAGCCTGGACAAGGGGCACTTCGTCAGTGAACCGACCCGGGTCTCGAAGTACTCGAAGTCCTATGATCGCCTGCGGGCTGACGCCTTGTCGGCACAGGATTCGGTTCGTCTGATCCGCCGCGTGATGGAAGGACTGTTGAACATGGGCCCGAAGATCGATTACTCGGCGGCGAGCTGGTTCAAGAGCAGTCTGAGCGGCAGCAACGGTGGCGAGTGCATCGAGGTGGCCTACAACCTTGGGTCCGTCGTTCCCGTCCGCGACTCCAAGGATCCGGGCGGCCCCGCGCTGGTGTTCCCGTCCGCCGCCTGGGCCGCGTTCGTCCGGGCGACCGTCGCCGGAGAGTTCGGCGCGGTGTGAGCGGGGGCCCGGGGGCCCCCGCCCGGGTCGGTCAGCCGCAGTGGCTCCAGTCGCTGGTCCAGCTGGTGGCCAGGTAGGTGCCGGCGTCACCGTGCTCCTCGGGGCCCGCTGCTCCGGGGGCGGCCGGTTCTTCCGTGCGTACCCGGCCGACCGCTTCGAGTGTTGGCGAGCGACGTATCGCCGCGGTCGCGCAACGACTGCCTCGATCGCACGGATGTTCAGCACTTCGCCAGGATGCGTGAGTTTGCCCGCGCAGGCGGATGAACGGGTGCGCCCGCCGGTACGACCGAGGTACGGAGATCGGGACGACGGGGGGCCGGGCCATGGGCGGGTTGCATCGGGCGGGCGGAGGTCCGCGCACGTCACGGCGGCGGGCGGCGGGTGCTCTCGGCCGGGGCGCGGCGATCGCGTTCGGGGCGTTCGGACGCCGGCCGGTGCCACCGGGCCCCGCCGTCCGCGAGCAGGACTACCGGTAGCGGGCAGGCAGGCGCAGTGGGGGCGCTCGCCATGAGCTGATGTGCGCCGGTCCGCCCTGCCACGGCCGTTGACACGACCTTCCCGTAGCTGGAGCCTCGATTCAGGGCAAACAGCAAGGGGGATAATATATATGACGAGCTATCAGGCAGGCG
Source organism: Kitasatospora sp. NPDC094015 (assembly GCF_040304075.1). Classification (NCBI taxonomy): domain Bacteria; kingdom Bacillati; phylum Actinomycetota; class Actinomycetes; order Kitasatosporales; family Streptomycetaceae; genus Kitasatospora; species Kitasatospora sp. NPDC094015. The sequence goes on along the minus strand of NZ_JBEOUL010000014.1, from coordinate 171,257 downwards.
CGGGCCCGATGCCGCGGGCGTTGAAGTTCGCGATCGGGGGCCTCGTCTTCCAGGCGCTGGTCACGGCCTTCGCCGGGGTGTTGCTCTTCGCGCTGGCGGCCGACGACGCCTCGCACGGCAACGACGACACCGTGGCGGTCCAGGCGATCGCCCTGGTGGCGATCGCCGTGGCGGTCCTGCTGGCGGTGTGCGCGGTGCTGACGCCGCGCCGGCTCGGCTGGGTGCGGGTCACGGTGATCGTGGTCGAGTCGTTGTCCGTGGTCAGCTCGGTGATCGCGCTGTTCTCGGGCGCGGTGGCGGCGGTCGGCGGTATCGCGATCGCGGGCGTGATCATCGCGGCGTACGCCTCCGCCGACAGTGGTGCCTTCTTCACGGCCTGAGGCCGATCCGCCCCGTCGGCGGGGCGGCTACCCGTGGTCCGGCGCCGGCCCGTCGGCGGCGTCCGGGCCCGGTTCGGGCCTGGTGTAGAGGATCTCGCGGGCCTGTTCCGCGGCGCGGATGATGCTCTCGCCGACGAAGTCCATGAACCGGGCGATGTTCTCCAGCCGGACGGCGGCCGGGGTGCCAGAGCCGAGGACGCCGACGCCCTGCCGTGCGGTGTCGGCGAGCTTGGCGTTGGTCCGGGCGGTGGCGATCATCGACTCGTACCAGACGCCGTCGTCGACGAAGTAGCGCTCGCGGCGGCGCTCGTCGCGCTCCCGGCGGATCAGGCCCTGGCCCTCGAGGAAGGCGACCGCCTTGGAGACCGAGGCCGGGCTGACGTCCAGGCGCCGGACCAGTTCGGACGCGGTGACGCTGCCCGCGTCGGTGGTGAACAGGCAGGTCAGCACCCGGGCCATCATCTTGGGCAGGCCCTGCTGCATCAGCAGCGTGGTGAACGCCTCCTCGTAGTCGCGCACGGCCTCCGCGTCGCGCCCGTACGCCTGCGGGGCGGTCTGCGGGCCGCGGGGTGCGCTCTCCCGGCGCCGGTGGGCGCGGCGTTCGGTGGCGCGGTGGGCCAGGTCGGCCCGGTAGGCGGTGGGGCCGCCGTTGCGCATCACCTCCCGCGTCACGGTCGAGGTGGGGCGGTCCAGCCGCCTGGCGATCTCCGCGTAGGCGAGCCCGTCGGCCACCCCCAGCGCGATCTGCTGGCGTTCCTGCTGGGTGAGCCTGCCTCCCGGCATCGCGATCTCCTTCGTCTCCTCGGTGCGGCGAGTATAGCGTTCACTCCCCGTCAGTTGCAACGCCAGCGCGATCGGACGTTGCGTTAGATTCAATTTCGTTGCAACAAAAATGCAGCATCTACCTGCGGTGATAGTCCCGTTGTGCAACAAGACTGTTGCTGACATCGCGAACGCAACGTAGCGTTTGCGATGTCAGAAACAGAACGCACCGAGGAGCGCACCATGCAGACCTTCGACACCCCCGCCCCGATCGCGGCCGTCCTCGACCTCCCGGCCGGCCGGGTCCGGTTCGTCGCCGCCGAACGCCCCGACACCGTGGTGGAGATCCGGCCGGCGAACCCCTCGACCGGCCGCGACGTGAAGCTGGCGGAGCAGATCGCGGTCGCGTACGGCGACGGTGTCCTGCGGATCACCGCCCCGGCGACCAACCGGCTGGGCAACCCCGGAGCCGTCGAGGTGACGGTCCACCTGCCCGCCGGCTCCCGCGTCGAGGCGAAGGCGGGCGCCGCCGAACTGAGCACCGCCGGACAGCTCGGCGAGATCACCGCCGCCTGCGCGCAGGGCTCGATCGAGGTCGAGCGGGCGGCCGCCGCCCACCTCACCACCCTCGCCGGCGACGTGACGGTCGGCCGCCTCGACGGCCCGGCCGAGATCAGCACCCAGCAGGGCGCCATCCGGATCGCCGAGGCCGTGCGCGGCGCCCTCGTGCTGCGCACCCGGGCCGGGGACATCGCGGTCGGCGCCGCCGCCGGATCCTCCGCCGTCCTGGACGCCGGCACCGGCCACGGCCGGATCCACAACGCGTTCCGCAACGCCGGGGGCGACGTCGTCCTCACCGTCCACGCCACCACCGCCCACGGTGACATCACCGCCCGCAGCCTCTGAGGAGCACCCACCACCATGACCACCCTGGCCATCGCGGCGAACGGGCTGCGCAAGTCCTACGGCGACAAGGTCGTGCTCGACGGCGTCGACCTGGCCGTCCCCGAGGGGACGATCTTCTCCCTGCTTGGCCCGAACGGCGCCGGCAAGACCACCGCCGTCAAGATCCTCTCCACCCTGATCCCACCCGACCCCGGCACCGGCAGCATCCGGATCGGCGGCCACGACCTGGCCGCCGACCCGCAGGCGGTGCGCGCCACGATCGGCGTCACCGGGCAGTTCTCCGCCGTAGACGGCCTGATCACCGGCGAGGAGAACCTGCTCCTGATGGCGGACCTGCACCACCTGTCCCGCCGCGACGGCCGCCGCACCGCGGCCGACCTGCTGGAGCGCTTCGACCTCGGCGAGGCCGCCCGCCGGCCCGCCGCCACCTACTCCGGCGGCATGAAGCGCCGCCTCGACATCGCCATGACGCTGGTCGGCAGCCCGCGGATCATCTTCCTCGACGAGCCGACCACCGGCCTCGACCCCCGGTCCCGGCACGGCATGTGGCAGATCATCCGCGAGCTGGTCGCCGGCGGCGTCACCGTCCTGCTTACCACCCAGTACCTGGAGGAGGCGGACGAGCTCGCCGACCGGATCGCCGTCCTGCACGACTGCCGGATCGCCGCCCACGGCACCGCCGAGGAGCTCAAGCGGCTGGTGCCGGGCGGGCACGTCCGGCTGCGCTTCGCCGACCCGGCCGCGTACCGCACCGCCGTCCTCGCGCTGCCCGGGGCCGCCCGGCAGGACGAGGCGCTCGCGCTCCGCATCCCCGGCGACGGCAGCCAGCGCGAACTGCGCGCCGTCCTCGACCGCCTCGACGCGGCCGGCGTCGAGGCGGACGAGCTGACCGTGCACACCCCCGACCTCGACGACGTGTTCTTCGCCCTGACCGGCGGCCGCGGCGTCCCCGACCAGCCCGAGGAGGCTGTCCGTTGAGCTCCCTGTCCCTCGCCCTGCGCGACTCGTCCACCATGCTGCGCCGCAACCTCCTGCACGCCCGGCGCTACCCGTCGCTGACGCTGAACCTGCTGCTCACCCCGGTCATGCTGCTGCTGCTCTTCGTCTACGTGCTCGGCGACACGATGAGCGCGGGCATCAACGGCGGCGTCCCGGACCGCTCCGCCTACCTCGCGTACCTGGTGCCGGGGCTGCTGCTGATGACGGTCGGCAGCACGGTGGTCGGCACCGCGGTGTCCGTCTCCACCGACATGACCGAGGGCATCGTCGCCCGCTTCCGCACGATGGCGATCCACCGCCCCTCGGTGTTGATCGGGCACGTGGCCGGCAGCGTGCTGCGGTCGGTGGCGAGCGTGCTGCTGGTCGGCGCGGTCGCGGTGGCCCTCGGCTTCCGGTCCACCGGGGCCACCGTCGTCGAGTGGCTGGCGGCGTTCGGGCTGCTCGTGCTGTTCACCCTGGCGCTCACCTGGATCGCCGTCGGCATGGGCCTGGTCAGCCCGAACGCGGAGGCCGCCGGCAACAACGCGATGCCGCTGATCCTGCTGCCGCTGCTGTCCAGCGCCTTCACCCCGGTCGACTCGATGCCCGGCTGGTTCCGGCCGATCGCCGAGTACCAGCCCTTCACCCCGGCCATCGAGACCCTGCGCGGCCTGCTGCTCGGCACCGGGATCGGCCACAACGGGTGGCTCGCCGTCGCCTGGTGCCTGGTGCTCGCCGTGCTCGGTCACCTCTGGTCGGCCTCGGCGTTCGGCTGCGACCCGAAGTAGCCGCCCGTGACCGCACGGGCCGGGAACCTCCTGGCCCGGGCCGACGTCTTGGTCATTGCTTTACCATTCCATTGCCAAGAGTCGACCTTTCAGGAGCACGCCCACCGTGACCAGCCTCGCCCTCGGCCCGTCCTGGCTCGACCCGACCCAGCTGATCTCCAGCTTCGGCCTGCTCGGCATCCTCGCCGTGGTCTTCGCCGAGTCCGGCCTGCTGATCGGCTTCTTCCTGCCGGGGGACTCCTTGCTGTTCACCACCGGCCTGCTGGTGGCCGGCGGCCGCTACCTCACCCAGCCGCTCTGGCTGGTCTGCCTGCTGGTGGTGGCCGCGGCGGTGGCCGGCGACCAGGTCGGCTACCTCTTCGGCCGCAAGGTCGGGCCCGCGCTGTTCGGCCGGGCCGACTCCCGGCTGTTCAAGCAGGAGAACGTGGCCAGGGCCGGCGCCTTCTTCGAGCGGCACGGCCCCAAGGCGATCGTGCTGGCCCGCTTCGTCCCGGTGATCCGCACCTTCACCCCCGTGATCGCCGGCGTCGGGCGGATGCACTACCGCACCTTCGTCCTCTACAACGTGATCGGCGGTGTGCTCTGGGGCGCCGGCGTCACCGTGCTCGGCCACGCCCTCGGCCGGATCGCGTTCGTCCGCGACAACATCGAGTTCATCTGCCTCGGGATCGTGCTGGTGTCGGTGCTCCCCGTGCTGTTCGAACTGGTCCGTGCCAGGCGCGGTCACGCCGCGGAGTCCGAGGTTTAACCGCAGGTCCACCGCACCGTACATATGCATCGGGCCGTTCGATCAGGCAAGGTGGGGGCAGACGGGAGCAGACGTGGCCGGCGCGGTCACCAGGGGCGGCGAGGAGCGGGCGTGCCGAAGCGGGGCCGGGCCGGCGACGGCAGCGAGACCAGGGCATCCGACGGCGCGCCGCCCACCGAGGGACTGCTCGGCTCCGCCGCGCCCCCGCTCACGCCGCAGACCACCATCCCGCTCGCCCCGGCCCCCCAACCGACCGACGGCCTGCTCGGACCCTCCGAGCCGCGCAGCGTCGCCGAGGACACCCTCACCCCGGAGGACTGGCGGGCCGCCGGGTACACCCCGGCCGGCGGCAGCGCCTTCCCCGAGCTGCGGGCCGGAGCCCCCGGCGCCGCCCCCTGGCCGGACCGGATGCGCACCCTGCTGCGCACCCCCATGGTCGAGCGGCCCGCCTTCGAGCGCACCGCCCGCGAACTCCACCCCTCCGCCGCCGGCCGCAACGTGCCGCGGATCCTCGACCTCACGCTGCGGATCGGCGAACTGCTGCTCGCCAGCGGCGAGGCCGCCGAGGACGTCGAGGCCGCCATGCTGGGCATCGCCCACGCCTACCGGCTCGACCACTGCGAACCGCAGGTCACCTTCACCCTGATCTCCATCTCGCACCAGCCCTCGCTCACCGACGCCCCGGTCACCGCCGACCGGGTGGTGCGCCGCCGCGCCTCCGACTACACCCGCCTCGCCGCGGTCTACCGGCTGGTCGCGGACATCACCGGCGAGCAGATCAGCATCAACGACGCCTACCGCCGGCTCGCCCGGATCCGCCGCAACCGCCACCCGTACCCGGTCTGGCTGCTGGCCCTGGCCACCGGGCTGCTGGCCGGCGCGGCCACCTTCCTGGTCGGCGGCAAGCTCGACGGCAAGGCCTGGCTGGTCTTCGGCAGCGCCTTCGTGGCCTCGGTGCTCGGCGACCGCCTCGCCGCCCTGGTCGCCCGGCGCGGCCTGCCGGAGTTCTACCAGTTCGTCATAGGCGCGATGCCCGCCGCGGCCTTCGGCATCGCGCTCTCCTTCAACGACTGGCACCTGCGCGGCTCGGTGGTCATCACCGGCGGGCTGTTCGCCCTGCTCCCCGGCCGGGCCATGGTCGCCGCCGTCCAGGACGGCCTCACCGGCTTCTACATCACCTCCGCCGCCCGCCTGCTCGAAGTCGTCTACCTGGTGGCCGGCATCGTGATCGGCGTGATGCTGGTGCTCTACGTCGGCGTCAACTTCAACGCCCGGCTGCGGCCCGACGAGAGCCTGACCGGCTCGGTCGACCCGCCGCTGCAACTGGTGGCCGCGATGGTGCTCACCGCCGCCTTCGCGATGCTGCTGCAGACCGACCGCCGGACCCTGCCGATGGTGGTGCTCAACAGCGGCATCGGCTGGTCCACCTACGGCGTGCTGGCCTACAACGCGGCGCTCTCGCCGATCGTCGCCACCGGCATCGCGGCCGGCCTGGTCGGCCTGTTCGGCCAGCTGATGGCCCGCTACCGGTACGCCTCCGCGCTCCCGTACGTGACCGCCGCGATCGGGCCGCTGATGCCCGGCTCCGCGCTCTACCTCGGCATGCTCGCCCTCGCCCAGGGCCACTCCAGCGCCGGACTGGTCTCCATCACCCGGGCCGCCGCGATCGCCATGGCGCTCGCGATCGGCGTGAACCTGGGGGGCGAGGTCGCGCGTCTGTTCCTGAAAACACCGGGCGCCACCGAGCGCATCGCACCGTACCTGCTGGTGCCGCGCAAGGCCGCCAAGCGCACCCGGGGGTTCTGACCGGCCGTTAGCCGGGAGGATCCGCAGCACCACCTAACGAAGGCAAGCACCACGATGATCGGCACCCTGCTGGACGGCTACCGCGAGCACATCGTCGCGACCCACAAGCAACCGCTCTTCCTGCTGCTCGCCGGGTTCATCACCTCCTTCGTCTGCATCCGGTTCAGCGTCCGGATGATCCGCGCCAAGGTCCGCTGGTGGCCCGGCAACATCACCCCCGGCGGCCTGCACATCCACCACATGGTCTTCGGCCTGGGCTTCCTGCTGCTCGGCGGCATCGGGGTGATCGCCACCAACGGCGGCCACCCCTGGATCAACTGGTTCGGATTCAGCTTCGGCATCGGCTGCGGGCTGGTGCTGGACGAGTTCGCGCTGATCCTGCACCTCGACGACGTCTACTGGAGCGCGCAGGGCCGCAAGTCGGTGGACGCCGTGATCCTCGGCATCCTGGTCACCGCGCTGCTGCTCACCGGGTACGTGCCGCTGGGCGCGGTGCCCGGCCAGAGCGCGCCCAACGGCGGCGGCCGCTGGGGCCTGGTCGCGGTGATCTCCGCCAACGCGCTGCTGTCGGTGGTCGCCCTGCTGAAGGGCAAGATGTGGACCGGGCTGCTCGGCATCATGGTGCCCGGCCTGTCCGCGGTCGGCGCCGTCCGGCTGGCCCGCCCGAGCAGCCCGTGGGCCCGCTGGCGGTACGCCGACCGCCCGCGCCGGCGGCGGCGCGCGGTGCGCCGGGAACGGCTGCTGCACGCCCGGGCCGACCGCGCCCGCACCTGGCTGTTCGACCTGATCGCCGGCGCCCCCGACAAGGTCCCCGCCCACCACACCGCCACCCACCGGGTCGCCGAGCGGATGGCCGCCCGCGCCACCGCCCACCTGGACGCGCACGCCGCCCGCTCGCTGGCCCGCCGCTCGGCCCGGCTGGCCGACCGGCGCTCCGCCCTCCCGCAGCCGCACCCTGCGGGCGGCCCCGCCGGCGGTGGCCCCGACCCGGCCCGCGAGGACGGCGCCCGGCGGCGTCGCCGCACCGTGCACGCCGGACGCTCGCGCACCTACGCCGTCCGGCCCGGCGCCGACGGCCTGGCCTCCGGCGCGAGGCCCGGCACCCGCACGCCGTACCGGCACCCGCGGCTGCCGCACCCGCAGCCGAGGCGCTGAGCGGCCCAGGAACCCGCCGTCCGGGGCCGGGCCGACAATCGGACATCTCACTCGACCGGCCGTATGGCGCTCCCCCTGACCGGTGGCCCGCTCTGGGAAAATCACGGTACGTGACTGAATCGTCACCTGATGGGGCAGGTGGCCGACCATCAGTCGTGTACGAAAGAAAGGTCCTGGCCGTGGCCCGCAGACTGCTTCCGACCCTTCTGCTCACCCTCACCGCCGTGATCGGGCTGCTGCCGGGCGCCGCCGCCGTACCGGTGCCCGCCGCGCTCGCCGCGCCCGCCGACGACCCGTACCCCAGCACCGAGGACATCGACCGCGCCAAGGCCGAGGCCGACGCCAAGGCCGCCGCGGCCGCCGGCATCGAGGAGCAGCTCGCCGCCGCCCGGCGCGAACTGGCCGACGCCGGGCAGGCCGCCGAACAGGCCGTCGAGGCCTACAACGGCGCCCAGGCCCGGCTGGCCCGGGCCCGCGACGCCGTCACCGCCGCCAACCAGCGCTCCGGCGAGGCCGAGAGCGCCCGGGCCGCCGCCGCCGAGCGGGCCGCCCAGCTCGCCGCCGAGACCTACCGGCAGGGCGCCACCGCCGAACTCTCCGCGATCGACGCCCTGCTCGGCGCCCGCGGCCCGCGCGCCGTCACCGAACGGGCCGCCGCCGTCGGCATGGTCGGCAGCCGCACCAAGCAGATCCTCGACGAGACCACCTCCACCGCGGCAGCGGCCACCCGGGCCGCCACCGCCGCCCGCGACGCCGAGCAGGACGCCGCCGGGGCCGCCGACGCGGTCCTCGCCGCCCGGCAGCAGGCCGAGGCCCGGCTCGCCGCCCAGCAGACCCAGGTCACCGCGACCGCCGAGCACCGGGAACAGCTCCTCGCCGAACTCGCCGCCGCCCGCAACACCACCGTCGACCTCGAACGCCGCCGCCAGGACGCACTGGAGGCGATCGCCGCCCAGCGGGCCGAGGAGGAGGCCAAGGCCAAGGCCGACGCCGAGGCCGCAGCCGCAGCGGCCGCGGCAGCCGCGGCCGCCGTCCAGGTCGGCGCCGGCCCCTGGTCCGCCGGCAGCGCCCGGTCCGCCGTCGACTTCGCCCGCTCGCAGATCGGCCTGCCCTACATCTGGGGCGGCGAGGGCCCCACCGGCTACGACTGCTCCGGGCTGACCATGATGGCCTGGCGCACCGCCGGCAAGCGCCTCACCCACTTCGCCGCCGACCAGTACGCCGAGTCCACCCCCGTCTCGTACCCGCAGCTGAAGCCCGGCGACCTGATCTTCTGGACCAAGACCGGCCGCGCGGCCGACATCTACCACGTGGGCATCTACCTCGGCGACGACCAGATGATCGAGGCCCCCCGCCCCGGCGCCCCCATCAAGCAGGCCAGCCTCTGGATCATGGGCACCCCGGACTTCTACGCCCGCCCGTAGCCCACCGGAGCCCGCCCCGGCGGCTGCCGGGACGGCTCAGGACGTGACCGGGCCGAGGTCGGCGGGGAGGTGGGCCAGGACCACGGCGACGGCTTCGGCCGCGGAGGCGGACTCGTGGAGGACCGCCCCGCCGGTCGCGGCGTGGACGCGGTAGCACCCGTCGTGGCAGGGCTCGACGAACGGCGCCTCGCGGGGGAACGGGTACGTGGTGCGGCCCGCGAAACGCAGGATGTGGTGGCTGGTGTGCGGGTACAGCCCGCGCAGCCGGGGCTGCGCGTACGCCGCCTCCACCAGCAGCCGGAAGCCCGGGAACCGGTGCAGGTGGCGGGCCCGCTCGTGCAGCCACCGCCAGGCGAACTCGACGGTGTGGGCGGGGCCGTGCTCGCGGGCCTCCGCCCTGGTGCGGAAGGTCACCGACGGGCGGACCAGGGGCCGCACCTCGTGGAGGCTGCCGCCGCCGTGCCAGACCGCGGCCACCTCGGCGAGCTCCCGCAGCTCCGCACCGGTGGCCCGGAGCAGTTCGATGCCGCCGCTGCGGCAGGAGAGGGTGAACCGGGGCTCCCCGGCACGGGCTTCGATCACGCAGGGCCCGCGGTCGGGGGCCGCGCCGGCCAGCTCCGCCCGGTACGGGTCCGCCTCCTGGTGGGTCACCGGGCCGAGGTCGAGCCCGAGTTCGGCGCTGAGCCGTTCCAGCGCGGCGGCCAGCGTGCCCGCTGCCGCCAGGTCGGGGTACCGGGTGGGGTCGACGGTGTCGGAGGTCATGGCACCAGTGTGCGGTGGGGCCCGGCGGAAAAGCAGGTGCCGGGGTGGGAGGTGCCGCCGTACCGTGGCCGGATGGGCAACGTCGCACCGGGCCGGCTCGGCCACGAGATCGAGATCCGCTCCGTCACCGAGGAGGAGCTGCCGGACTGGGACCGCGCGATCGCCCGCGGCTTCCTGCGGCCGCACCTGGACTCCGGCCTGGAGTGGCGCCGGCTGAACTTCGAGCCCGGCCGCACCCTGGGCGCCTTCGACACCTCGGCCGAGGGCCGCTGCGTGGCCACCTTCCGCAGCTTCGACACCGAGCTGACCGTCCCGGGCGGCGCCGGGCTGCCGGTCGACGCGATCACCTCCGTGACCGTCACCGCCACCCACCGCCGCCGCGGGCTGCTCACCGCCATGATGGACCGCGACCTCGCCGCCGCCCGCGAGCGCGGCAGCGCCGCCGCCATCCTGATCGCGGCCGAGTACAACATCTACGGCCGCTACGGCTTCGGCCCGGTCACCGAGGCCCAGGGCCTGCGCGTCTCGCTGCCGCAGTCCGGCGGCCTGCGCGCCGACCTCCCGCTGCCCGACGGCGGCCGGATCGACTTCGTCGACATGGCGGAACTGCGCAAGCTCGGCAGCGAGTTGCACGAGCGCTGGCGCCGCCTGCAGCCCGGCGCGATCGGCCGCAACGAGCCCTGGTGGCGGGTCCACACCGGCGACGCCACACTGCCCGGCTTCGACTGGAAGGAGCCGTTCGCCGCGCTCCACCGGGACGCCGACGGCCAGGTCACCGGCCTCATCACCTACACCGTGAACGACGACTGGGACGGCAACCGCCCCGACTGCACCCTCACCGTGCGCGACCACCTCGCCCTCGACCGGCCGACCGCCAACGCGCTGTGGCAGCTGGTCTTCTCGGTGGACTGGGTGCGCACCGTCCTCGTCGAGAACCTCGCCCCCGACGACCCGCTGCCGCTGCTGCTGCGCGACCCGCGCGGCGTCCGGCCCGCGGACGAGGTCGGCGACTTCACCTGGCTGCGGCTGCTGGACGTCCCGGCGGCCTTCGCGGCCCGCAGCTACCCGGCCGCCGGCCGCCTGGTGCTGGAGGTCGCGGACCGGGCCGGCTACGCCGCCGGCCGCTGGGCGCTGGAGACCACCCCCGACGGCACCGGCCGCTGCGTCCCCACCACGGACGAGCCGGACCTCGCCCTGACCGCCGCCCGGCTCGCCGAGCTCTACCTCGGCACCGGCAGCGCCACCAGGCTGGCCGCCGCCGACCTGCTCACCGAACTGCGCCCGGGCGCCGCCGCCACCGCCGACCTGCTGCTGCGCACCCCGCAGCAGTCCTGGAACCCGGACAGCTTCTGACACCCCGTCCGGCCCCCGTCCCGTCCCCGGGCCAGGGCTACTTCACCGCGGTCTTTCCTATGGTGGGCAGGATGAAGTCCTGGATCAGACCCTTGGCGTCGCGGACGATCGGTCGGAACACCCGGTAGCGGGACAGGTTGATCAGCCTGGCGGCCGTCGGCGTCGAGCGGCGGACGAACTCCCGGGTCCGCTCGGTGTCCGGGGTCCGGTCGAACACCCAGTAGAGCACCACGACCATGAGGTGCAGCCACAGCACGTCGGGCAGCAGCTCGACCAGCTCGGCGTCCAGCTTGGGTGCCAGTTCGGAGCCCTGCAGCACCTCGCGGAACAGCTCGACCGCGGTGGCCCGGGCCGGGTGCGACTCGTTGGAGAACGGGCTCAGCGAGCTGGTCGGGTCGGCCGCCGTCCGGAAGAACTGCGCGGCGAACTCGTGGTACGGGGCGGCCGTGTCGAGCCAGGAGTTCAGCGCGATCTCCAGGCGCTCGGCGAAGTCCCGGTTGCCGGCCATCCGCTTGCGGGCGTCCGCGGCGTGCTCGTACGTCATCCGGTCGTAGAACCCCTGGATCAGGAATTCCTTCGCCGAGAAGTAGTAGTAGGCGTTGCCGACCGAGACCCCCGCCTCCTTGGCGATCGCCCGCATCGTGGTCCGGTCGTACCCGTTCTCCTGGAACAGCCGCATGGCCGTCTCCAGGATCAGCGCCCTGGTCTGCTCGCTCTTGTCGGTCTTGGGCAGCGCCCGGCCGCCGGGCACCTCACCGGCCGGGACGGGCGGTGCGCCCGTTCCGGCCGCGAGGCGCTCGGCCGCCTGTCCGGTGGTGCCCGGTCGGCTGCTGTCACCCTGCGTCGATGCCACGTCGTCCACGGTCCCTGAGCCTAGCCGGGTACGAGGCAGGTCCCCGCGTCGCAGCCGGGACCTGGCTCCCCGCCGCCCCCGCCCGTACCGGATGACCCCTGTGCATCCGGTACGGGCCGGCCGGCCCCGGTGGCAGCGCGGTACTTGCTCGCGGCGTAGGCCGCCGCCCTGGCCAGCGGCAGGCCGGCCGGGGTGCTGAGCCGCTGGGCGAGCGACCGGTGCTCGGCCAGCGCCCAGAGGCAGGCGACGAAGGCGGGTGCCCCGCGCCAGACCTCGCCGGTGTCGGCGACCACGGTGATCTCGCCGAGCGCGGCGTCGTGGTCGAGCCCGGGGAAGCGGGCCCGGGCGTCGGCGGTGGCGACCCGGACGAACTCCAGCGGCACCAGCTGGTGCTGGGTGCGCAGCCACCGGGTGAGGTGGCGGCAGAGTCCGCAGTTCGGGTCGTGCAGCACGGTGAGCCCCCGGACCGGCGGTGCCTCGGTGTGGTGGCCGTTCATGGCCGGGCGCCCTCAGACCTGGCCGGGCTGCAGCCGGGCCTGCGGGGCGACCGGCGGCCGGTGCTGCCGGTCCAGGCTGCCGCGCCGGCGGATCCGGTTGAGCACGTAGACGTTGCCGAGGTGCATCACCCCGAGCAGCAGCAGCACGGTGCCGAGCTTGAAGGAGAGCGCGTCGAAGACGCCCTGCAGGTCGGTGATCGAGGTGCCGTTGCGCATCCAGAGCGCGACGAAGCCGAGGTTGATCAGGTAGAAGCCGACCACCAGCAACTGGTTCACGGCATCGGCCAGCCGGTCGTCCCCGGCGAACACGTCGGCCAGGAAGATCCGGCCGTTCCTGCTGAGGGTCCGGGCCACCCAGACCGTGACGCCGGTGGCGACCGGGAGGTAGGTGGCATAGCTGACAACTGCGTAGTCCATCGGGACCACACTCCGTTTCGAACGTGTTCAAAACCTTCTGGCAGGACTCTAGGGCCTCTTTTGAACATGTTCAAGTACGCCGTGTGCGAGGGTGGGCGGATGGCATCGGAGATCACCATCAGGACCGGCGGCGCGGCGGACGCGGCGCGGGTGGCCGCCCTGCACGCGCAGAGCTGGCGGACCGCGTACGCCGACCTGCTGCCCGCCCGGGTGCTGGGCGACGGGATGGCCGCCGAGCGGCGCGAACTGTGGCAGATCCGGCTGGAGGCGGACTACGGGGAGCCGGCCGACACCCCGACCCTGCTGCTGGCCGAGGACCAGGACGGGAGCCTGCTCGGCTTCTGCTACCTGGTGCCGGAGCCGGACGGCCGGGTGCTGCTGGACAACCTGCACGTGCGGCCGGGCGACACCGGCCGGGGCATCGGCGGCCGGCTGCTGCGGGCCGCGCTGGCCGGGTGCCCGGCGCCGGTCCGGCTGGAGGTCCTGCGGGCCAACACCCGGGCCGTCGCCTTCTACGAGCGCGAGGGCGGGGTCCGCACGGCGGAGGGCACGGCGGAGTTCGCGGGGGGCGTGCGGCTCCCCGAGTACGAGTACAGCTGGCCGGCGGGCGGCGTCAGTGGTCGTACACCGTGACCGCGACCCCGCGGTCCGCCAGTCTGGTCCGGAGCAGCGGCTCGACCAGCTCCCAGCGCCCGCCGGCCAGCCCGCAGCCGATCCGGGGCAGGTGCACGGAGGCGCCCAGCCGCAGCGCCTCGGGGGCGAGTCGGGCCAGCGCGGCGTCGATCGCCTCGTAGCGGACCGGCGGGCCGCTGGAGCGGCCGGTCCTGATCCCGCGCTGGCCGATCATGTTCGCCACCCACAGGCCGGGCTGGACCTGGACCAGTTGCAGCGCGCCGAGGCCGAAGTCGTTCCGCGCCCGCTCCCGGTGCCAGCGGCGGTAGGCGGCCTCGGGCTCCGGCCACCGGCGGGAGAGCGCCAGCACGAAGCCCTTGCCCCAGCCGCCCAGGTCGTTGCAGACGTGGGCGATCACCTTGGCGCCCTTGGCCTGCGGCGCGGTGGCGTCGCCGCGCAGATAGGTGATCGCGGTGTCCATGGCCCGCAGGCTAGCGGGCGCTGCCGACAGCGGCACGGGAGTTTCCGGCCGCCCCCTCCGGAGGCGCGGGAGCTGCCGCTCGCGCCGGGCGTACGAGCCGGTGGCGGCCCGCCGTGGCGGTGAGCAGGGCGACCAGGGCGGCCGCCGCCGGGAGCAGGTAGCCGGTGCCCGGGGCGGTGCGCTCGGCGACCGCGCCGCCGAGCGCCGCGCCGGCGGAGATCCCCGCCAGGATGCCCGAGACGGCGATCGCCATCGCCTCGTTCAGCTGGTGGCGCGGCAGCAGCTCCTGGATCAGCGTCATCCCGCTGACCATGGTCGGCGCCGTCCCGCAGCCGGCCGCCAGCAGTGCCACCGCCAGGCCCGGCAGCCCGGTCCCGGCGTGCACGGCCGCCGGCGGCAGGAGCAGCAGCACGGCCATCGCGGCCACCCCGGCCAGGAAGCGGGCGGCCGGGGAGCGGCGGGCGGGGCGCAGCCCGTACAGCAGGCCGGAGAGGCAGGAGCCGGCGGCGACCAGTGCCAGGAGTGCCCCGGCGACCGGCCGGTGGCCGAGGGCGTCGGTGTAGGCGACGGTGGTGACCTCCAGGGAGCCGAACAGCACGCCGGTCGCCAGGAAGGTGAGCACCAGGACCCGCAGGGCGGCCGAGCGCAGCGGGGTCGGGGCTCCGGTGGCGGGCGGTCCCACCGGCGGTTCGGTGGCGCGTCGGGCGGCGAACAGCAGGGCGCCGGCGGTGCCCAGGGCGTTGGCGGCGAGCAGGGCGGCCTCGGGGGAGAAGGCGGTGCTCAGCAGCATCGCCAGCACCGGTCCGGCCATGAAGCAGAGTTCGTCCAGGGCCTGTTCGAGCGCGTTGGCGCGGTGCCGGGCGGTCGGGTCGAACCGGTGCAGGTGGGCCCAGCGGGCGCGGGCCATGCCGCCGAGGTTCGGGGTGGTGGCGGCCGCGGCCCAGCAGGCGAACAGCGTCCAGGCGGGCGCCGGACCGCCGGCGCAGGCGGCCAGCGCGAGCACCGGCACGATCCGGACCAGCACGGTGGGCACGGTGACCCGGGCCTGGCCGTACCGGTCGACCAGCCGGCCGAGCAGCGGCATGCCCGCGGCCGCGGCGACCACGCCGGCGGCGCAGACCGCGCCGGCCAGGGCGTAGGAGCCGCGCCGGTCGGCGACCAGGACCAGCACGGCGACGCCGTTCATGGTGAAGGCGAGCCGGGCGAGCAGCCCGGAGAGGGTGAAGGCGAGCGCGCCGGGGGCGGCGAGGACATGGCGGTACGGGGCGAACACGAGGCTCCTGGGGAAGGGTTGGGGTGCTCCCAGCCTCCCGGCCCGGCCCCGGGCGGTCCAACACCTGTTCGGCGCGATCCACACGGTTCTGTTGTTAATCTCGGGCCATGCCCCGTGACCTGCACCCCCGCCTGCTGCGCGGCTTCGTCGCGACCGCCGAGTCGCTGCACTTCGGCCGGGCGGCCGAGCGGCTGCACATCGCCCAGCAGGCACTCAGTCGGGACGTGCGGAGCCTCGAACTCGCCCTCGGCGGCGCGCTGTTCCACCGCTCCACGCGCAGCGTGGAACTGACCGAGGCCGGTCGCGCGCTGCTGCCCAAGGCTCGGCGACTGCTGGCGCTGCACGACGAGATCGTGGCCGCCGCGGACGGTCGGGCGCTGCTGATCGACCTCAACAGCGAGCCGGGCGGCACCGACCTGGCCGAGGCCCGGCTGCTGGAGGCGGCCCGCCGGGCGCTGCCCGAGCACGAACTGCTGGCCCGGTTCCACGGCGGACTGGCGGCCGCCGCCCGGGAGTTGCTGGACCACCGGCTGGACGTCTCGTTCGGCCGCTTCGCCGGCCTGCCGACTGCACTGCGGTCCCAACTCGCCCACGTGCCGGTCCGGTTGGAGCGGCTCGCGGTGCACCTGCCGGAGCAGCACCCGCTGGCCGCGCTGGCGCGGGTGCCGCTGCGCGCGCTGGCCGGCCACCCGGTGGACATCTGCCTGGGCAATCCGGCCACCACCGAGTGGACCGACCTCGGGCGGCGGCTGCTGGACGAGCACGGCCTGGCGGCGGCGCCCGGCCGCACCCCCGCCGTCGGCGCCGTTGAGTTCGGCCGCTACCTGACCCGGCACGGCGATCCGGTGCTCACCACCACCGGCGGCCCGTCGATCCCCGGCGGGGTCGTCCGGCCGCTGGTCGACCCGGTCCCGCTCAGCCTGCTGGGGCTGGTGCACCGGCCGGAGCTGCGGCACCCGGGGCTGGCCGCGATGCGCACGGCTGCGGCCGAACTCGGCGCGCGGGAGGGGTGGTTGCGACGCCCGGCGGGCAGCTGGCTGCCGCCCGAGGACGCCGCCCTGCTGCGGGCCTGAGGCCGGGCCCGGCGTTGGGCCCCGGCCTCCGGCCCCGCGCTACCGGTCGGCGGTCAGCGTGCCGGCCGCGCCCCAGCTGTCGGCCGGGACCTCGTGGATCCAGACCTGCACCGTCTCGGCGGGCAGCTGGTAGGCGTCCACGAACGCGTCGGTGATCCGCCGCACCAGGTCGCGCTTGAGCTCGACGCTGCGGGGGCCCTGCTGGACGGTGACGATCGGCATGTCCTGCTCCTCAACTCGGTTGTGCTGTCGGGGAACAGTCCATCGCGTCGAGGGGCCCGCGACCCAGACCGGATCCGCTCCGGCAGCGATCACGAATCGTGATCGTCGACCCCGGGCGCGGGGAGGCCGGCCCGGCAGACGGACAGCAGCGGTCCGGGCGGTGGCCCACCGCGCCGGACCGCCAGCGCGGTGGGCAGGCTGAGCCCGGGGGAGCGCACCGGCCGGAACGCCACCCGGGGCAGCCGCATCATCTCGGCGTTGGCCGCGTACACCACCGTCCACATCGGGGTGCCGGTGCCGATCGCGGCCAGGGCGTCCTGGAGCGTGCC
Organism: Kitasatospora sp. NPDC094015; assembly: GCF_040304075.1. Classification (NCBI taxonomy): domain Bacteria; kingdom Bacillati; phylum Actinomycetota; class Actinomycetes; order Kitasatosporales; family Streptomycetaceae; genus Kitasatospora; species Kitasatospora sp. NPDC094015. Next base: position 154,438 of record NZ_JBEOUL010000014.1, on the reverse strand, counting down.
GAGCGCGGGGCCGGGGACGGGCGTGAAGCCGGCGTCCCGGCAGGCGGCCAGCACCAGGTCGACCAGGGCGGGGTGGTGGCGCCGGGTGGTGAGCCGCAGCGGCAGTGCGGCCAGGTCGGCGAGGTCGAGTTCGGCGCGTTCGGCCAGCGGGTGCCGGGCCGGCAGGGCGATCAGCAGCGTCTCCGGGCGGACCGGCAGGAAGCGCAGGCCGGGGCTGTGGTCGGGGATCGCACCGCGGACGAACGCGGCGTCCAGCCGGCCATCGGCCAGCGCGGCCAGCCGTTCGGCGACCGGGAGGGCGTGCAGCTCGACCCGGATCGCGGGGGCGTCCTGCTGGTAGGCGTCCAGGATGCGGTCCAGCAGCTCGCCGAGTCCGGTGATGGTGCCGAGCCGGACCTCTTCGGGGGCCGACCGGCCGGCGACGGCGGCGCGGGCGGCCTGCTCGGCGTCCAGCACCCGGCGGGCGGCGGGCAGCAGCAGCTCCCCGGCCCGGGTCAGCCGGACGTGCCGCGGCGAGCGGTCGAACAGCTCGGCCTTCAACTCCCGCTCCAGCCTGCGGATCTGCTGGCTGACGGCGGGCTGGCCGAGCAGCAGTCGCTCGGCGGCCCGGCCGAAGTGCAGCTCCTCGGCGACGGCGACGAAGCAGCGCAGCTGCCGCAGTTCCATCCGGCTCCCCCTGATCGGCCCGGTCGGCTCCGGCGGGCCCCCGGTGGGCCCGCACCCGGGCGCGGCTCCATTGTGCGGGGGCGCCGGTCCGGCCCGGCTAGGTGGCCCGGGGCATGCGGGCGCCCCCGCCGTTGGACGCGGCGGGGGCGGTGCCAGGGCAAGCGCTCGGGGGCGGCCGGTCAGGCAGCCTTCACCGCGGAGATGTCCAGGGTCAGCTTGACCTTCTCGCCGATCAGCACGCCGCCGGTCTCCAGCGCGGCGTTGTAGGTCAGGCCCCAGGAGGTGCGGTCGACGGTGGTGCCGCCCTCGAAGCCGACCCGGTTGGCGCCGTACACATCGGTGGCCGAGCCGGTGAAGTCCAGGTCCAGCACGACCGGGCGGGTGGTGTCCTTGATGGTCAGGTCGCCGTGCATGCGGTAGGTGTCGGCGTCGACCATCTCGGCGGTGGTGGAGCGGAAGGTGATCTCCGGGTACGTCTCGGCGGCGAAGAAGTCGCCGGTGCGCAGGTGCTCGTCGCGCTGGGCCTGGCTGGTGCTGACCGAGGCGACCTTGATCACCAGCTCGGCGGTGGAGGCGGCCGGGTCGGTGCCGTCCAGGTGCAGCTTGCCCTCGTACTCGGTGAACTCGCCGCGGACGTTGGTCACCATCGCGTGGCGGACGGCGAAGCCGATCCGGCTGTGGGTGGGGTCGATGGTGTAGTCACCGGTCAGGTGGGCCAGGTCCGGGCCGGCGGGGGCCTCGGCGACGGCGACGGCGGTCTCGTTCTTGCGGTTGAAGATGCCCATGGTTGCTCCTCGGGTCGGAAGCCTTTAGTTGAGGCTTCAACTTGATGGCTTCAGCATAGGGCTACTTCGTTCAAAGTTCAACCACTAGTTTCGGCCGATCCGCGGAGACCGCCCGGCAGCTGCCCCGCCGCTGCCCGGCAGCCCGCTTCGCCGCCCGCCCCGCGGCCCCCTCCGGAAGGGGCCGCGGAGCGGTCCGGGTCAGGCCGCGGCGGTCTCGCCGACCAGTTCGAAGGCGGTCCTCCCGTCGATCGTCTCGCGGATGATGTCCGCGTGGCCGGCGTGCCGGCCGGCCTCCTGGATCAGGTGCAGCAGCACCCAGCGGGCGGTCCGGCGGCTGTTCGGCGGGAACCAGGGCGCGACCGGCAGCGGGAAGTCCACCTCCAGGTCCGGCAGCCCCCGGACGGCCTTCTCGGTCTCCGCCGCGACCTGCTCGTACGTGGCCAGCCGGTCCGCCATCGTGTCGCCCTCGGCGAGCCGGAACTCCTCCGCCCAGTCGCTCTCGCTCGGGCCGCCGTCCGCCCCCTTCCCGAGCAGGTTGTCGACGATCCAGAACCGCTCGCAGCGCGCCGCGTGCTTGATCAGGACGGTCAGCGAGAGCGCGCTGACGGTCGGCGTGCTCGCCGCCTGTTCCTCGGTCAGCCCGTGCACCGCGCGGCGCAGCCCGCCGCGCTGGGCGGCCAGGAAGGCGAGCAGGGCCTCGCGCTCGTCGGTCTCCGCGTTCACCAGGGTGGGCATGGTCGGTCCCCTCTTGTCGTCCGCAACGTGCCCTCGGCGGGGCCGGCCACCGGGCCGCTCCCGCTCTCGGTGACACCGACGCTATCGACGGTCGAGGTCAGGATCGGTCCTCGATCCGCCCCCGGCTGCGGGCCGCCGGGGGCGGGGCTAGGGCTTGTCTGACAATTCCCGCCGGGCGCGCGACGCCGGGCATCCGCCCCCAGCCTTCGGCCGGGAGGTGCCCCCACCTGGACGCACCGTCGAAGCGTCCAAGTACGTCCAGTACGAGGACGCTTCGCCGGCACGCCCAGCCGGGCGCCCACCGCCGCGCGCTCATCCGACGCGAATTGTCAGACAAGCCCTAGGGTGAAGCGACCGACCCGCGGCGGCACCCCCGGAGGCAGCCCCATGTACGCCCTGCACGCGCTCTGGCGGAGCGACGGCCGCCTCGCGCTGTGGGTCGAGGACGCGGGCGCCTTCCGGACCGTCCGCGCCGACCCCGGCAGCCACGCCCACCCCTACGCCTGCCCGGCCGGCGAGGTCGCCCGGCTGCTGGCGGGGATCGGCGCAGGCCTCGGCTGGCTGGCCGAGCAGGGCGCCGAACGCTGGACCGGGCTGCGGCTGCCCACCCTGGGCGGCCGGCCCGCCCCCTCGCCCGACCTGCCGGTCGGCGCCACCCCCGGCGGGGTCGCCCTGGCGGCCTGGCGCGTCCCCACCCTGGTCTTCGGTCCCGCCGAGGCCGCCCAGCTGCTCGGCGCGCTCTACGAACCGCGCTGGGCCGGGGCCACCGCCGACCTGCCCGGCACCGGCCCGGTCGAGGTGGCCTACGGAGCCTCGCTGCGCTGGCTGACCGCCGCCCACGACCTGGCCTGGCGCCTGCGCGGTCGCGGCCTGCTGCGTCCGGTGCTCCGGATCGAGGACGGCACGCCGTACGCCCGCTGGCAGGCCGCCCCGGACGGCGCCGCGCGCGCCGAGGCCGCCGCGCTCGCGGCCGGATGCCCGCCGGTCTGCCGGGCCGAGGACCTCCCGGCCGGCGCCACCCCCGGCGGCCACGGGCTGCTGACCTCGGTGCTCGACGCCCTGGTCGACCAGGAGGCCAGGGCCGCCCTGGCCGACCCCGGGGCGGCTCCGGGCCGCGCGCCGCTGCCCGATCCGGGCCCCGGGGCCGGCCCCACCGAACGCTGGCTGGCCGCCCTCGGCACCCCCGACGGTCGGCTCGTCGCCGCCCCGCCCGGACTGGGGGAGCGGCTCGCCGCCTGGTACGACGGGCGGCCCGAGCACCGCCCGCTGCGCCTGTGCCTGCGGCTGTCCGAACCGCTCGGCCCGGCCGACGACGACCCGGACGGTCGGCCCGCCGTGGACGACTGGCGGCTCGACTTCCTGGTCCAGCCGGTCGACCGCCCCTCGCTGCTGGTCGCCGGCGCCGACCTGTGGACGGGCGGGCCGGCCGCCGCCGCGCTCACCCGCGCCCTCGCGGCGGGGCCGGACCCGGGTGAGGGCGCCGTGGCCGACCCCGTGGAGCTGTACCGCGCCGAGCTGGAGCGCGCCGCCCTGTACCGCCCCGAGCTGCGCCCCGCCCTGCGCTCGGCGCGGCCCGCCGGACTGCCGCTGGAGCGCGCCGCCGCCCTCGACTTCCTGCGCGACGCCGCCCCCGCCCTCGCCGCCGCGGGCTTCGGCGTCCTGCTGCCCGCCTGGTGGCAGCGCCGGCCCCGGCTCGGCCTGCTGCTCACCGCCCGCACCCCGACCCCCGGGGTCGTCCAGCACCGCGGCACCATCGACCGGGACCAGGTGCTCGACTTCCGGTGGCAGCTGGCCGTCGGCGAACTCCCCCTCACCGAACAGGAGCTGGCCGAACTGGCCGCCGCCCAGCAGGGCCTGGTCCGGCTCCGGGGCCGCTGGGTGGAGGTCGACGCCGGCCAGATCGCCGCCGCGCTCGACTTCCTCACCCACCGCGGCGAAGGCGTGCTCGACGGCGCCGACCTGCTCCGGCTGGCGCTCGACGGCCGCACCCCCGTCCCCGGCCTGCCGGTCACCGCCGTGCACGCCGACGGGCCGATCGGCGACCTGCTGGCGGGCCGGGCCGCCACCGACGCCCCCGCCCCGGTGCTGCCCGCCGACTTCACCGCCGTCCTGCGCCCGTACCAGGAACGTGGGCTGGCCTGGCTGGACGCGCTCGGCCGGCTCGGCCTCGGCGCGGTGCTCGCGGACGACATGGGCCTCGGCAAGACCGTCCAGACCCTCGCGCTGCTCAGCGTCGAGCAGGCCCGCGGCGCCACCGGCCCGACCCTGCTGGTCTGCCCGACCTCCGTGGTCGGCAACTGGCGGCGCGAGGCCGCCCGGTTCGCCCCCGGACTGCGGGTGCACGTCCACCACGGCGCCGACCGCGAACCGCCGGACACCACCGCCGACCTGGTGGTCACCACCTACGGCCTGGTCCAGCGCGACCTGGCCGAACTGCGCCGCACCCACTGGCGGCGGATCGTCGCCGACGAGGCGCAGCACATCAAGAACATCGGCGCCGGCCAGTCCCGGGCGATCCGGGACCTCCGGTCCGGCCCGCGGATCGCCCTGACCGGCACCCCGGTGGAGAACCGGCTGGCCGAGCTGCACGCCGTCCTGGACTTCGCCAACCCCGGCCTGTTCGGCAGCGCGGAGTCCTTCAAGGAGCGGTTCGCGATCCCGGTCGAGCAGAGCGGGAACCTCGACGCCGCGGCCGAACTCCAGCGCCTCACCGGGCCGTTCGTGCTGCGCCGGCACAAGGGCGACCCGGCGGTCGCGGCCGGGCTGCCCGCCAAGCAGGAGTTCACCGTGCGCTGCGGCCTGACCGCCGAGCAGGCCGGGCTCTACCGGGCCGTGGTGTCCGACCTGCTGGCCCGGCTGCGCGGGATCCGCGGGGTCGAGCGCAAGGGCGCGGTCCTCGCCGCGATCGGCCGGCTGAAGCAGGTCTGCAACCACCCCGCCCAACTGCTGCGCGACGGCTCGGCGTTGGCCGGCCGCTCGGGCAAGCTGGAGCGCCTGGAGGAACTGCTCGCCGAGATGCTGGCCGAGGGCGACCGGGCGCTGGTCTTCACCCAGTACGCGGAGTTCGGCACCCGGCTGCGCCCGTACCTGAGCGGACGGCTCGGCCGGGAGGTGCTCCACCTGCACGGCGGGACGCCCCGGCGCGCGCGGGACGAACTGGTGACCCGGTTCCAGGCGCCGGACGGGCCGCCGGTGTTCCTGCTCTCGCTCAGGGCGGGCGGCACCGGGCTCAACCTGACCGCGGCCAACCAGGTGATCCACCTCGACCGCTGGTGGAACCCGGCGGTCGAGGACCAGGCCACCGACCGGGCGTTCCGGATCGGGCAGCGCCGCGACGTGCAGGTCAGGCGGCTGGTGTGCACCGGCACCGTGGAGGAGCGGATCGCCGAACTGATCGAGAACAAGCGGGCACTGGCCCGAACCGTGGTCGGCGAGGGCGAGCAGTGGCTCACCGAACTGCCCACCGAGCAGCTGCGCGAGCTGCTCGCCCTGTCGGCCGACGCGATCGGAGCGTGAACCCGTGACCGAGCGACCCCCGGACGTACCGGCCCCGGCCCCCGGACCTGCCGCGGACCCCGGTGTTCCTGGTGACCTCGGTGCACCCGGGGACCGCGGCGAGCGGCCGCTCGCGGACTGCCTGGCGGACTTCTGGCAGGGCGACTTCACCCTCGGCGACACCGCCGGGTCGGCGGCGGTCGGGTCGTCCGGGTCGTCCGGCACGGCGCTGCGCGACCTGGGACCGTCCGGCATCACGGTCGGCGGCCGCGACCTCGCCGACCTGCTGGCGCCCGCCTACCGGCGCTTCACCGACGACTGAACTCCATCGTCCAGTTGGTCACCCAGCTGTCCCCGCCGTCCGCCGAGAACGCCTGCTCCCAGCGGGCCGAGCGCTCGGTGATCCCCGACCAGAGGAACCGCGCCAGGATCGGCCGGCCCGCGTAGGTGTCCTCGCCGTGGAACTCGCCGCGCCCGTCGGTGAACCGCCCGACCACCGGCTGGAACAGGGTGCCGGTGCGCCGGCTCGACCAGTACAGCGACCACTCCTCGCGGGCCGGGTCGTACAGCCGCAGGGTCAGCCCCGCGAAGCCCTTGGTGGGGAACTCGATCTCGTCGAAGCTGGCCGCGCCGTCGAAGTGCCGCGTGCCGCGGCTGACCGCGGGGAACTCCTCCCACGCCGAGGACGGGTCGAGGAAGTCCGTCCGCCACCGGTTGGCCACGTCCCAGGAGCCGGCCAGGAAGTCGAAGTCGTTCACGCGCGGCCCCCGGTGGTGCCGGCGGGGAGCGAGTCGGCCAGGTAGCCGGCCAGGTCGGGGCGGTCCGGCACCAGCATGTGCCGCACCCAGGCGTCCCGCTCGTGCAGGATCGGCGGCAGCTCCCAGACGCAGCCGATCAGCGAACGGTCCAGCCGGACGAAGTGGGCGGGATCGCGGTCCGGGCAGCCCAGCACCGGTTGACCGGCCGCCGCGCCGCCGAAGTGCAGCACGTTGTCCCAGGTCCAGCCGTAGACGTTGAGGTACGCGCCGTCGTCCCCGCCCCGGTGCAGGACGGCGAAGGCCGCCGGCGGGGTGCCGTCCGGCTCCGGCAGCAGGGTGGGCAGCAGCGCGTACGCCGCCCGCTCGACCTCCGGCTCGATCCCGGCCGGGTCGGCGGTGACGTGGTAGCGCTTGACGTGCCGGCCGGCCACCTCGACCGGGGGCAGCGACTGGAGCAGTTTCTCGGTGAAAGCCATAGCTGGACGGTACGGCGGCTTCACTGACACCTTGTGTCAGTGAAGTCCAGCCGCCTGCTCTCGATCGTCCTGCTGCTCCAGACCCGGGAGCGGATGACCGCCGCCCAGCTGGCGGAGGAGCTCGAGGTGTCGGTCCGGACGGTCTACCGCGACATCGAGTCGCTGCACGCGGCGGGAGTCCCGCTGTACGGGGACGCCGGCCACGCGGGCGGCTACCGGCTGCTGGCGGGCTACCGGACCCGGCTGACCGGGCTGAGCGCGGGCGAGGCGGAGGCGATCTTCCTCTCGGGTCTGCCGGGACCGGCCGGCGAACTCGGCCTCGGCCCGGCCCTCGCCGCCGCCCAGCTCAAGCTGCGGGCGGCGCTCCCGCCCGAACTGCGCGAGCAGGCCGACCGGTTGCGGGCGCGCTTCCACCTGGACGCACCCGGCTGGTACGCCGAGGACGACGAGGTGCCGCACCTGCCGCAGGTCGCGGAGGCGGTGTGGGGCGGCCGGGTGATCGACGTCCGCTACCGCCGCTGGAAGGAGCCGACCGACGTGGACCGGCGCCTGGAGCCGTACGGCCTGGTGCTCAAGGCGGGCCGCTGGTACCTGGTCGCCGGACCGCAGCCCGGCGCCCGCACCTACCGGGTCGACCAGATCCTCGAACTCACCCTCCGCGAGGAGCGGTTCGAGGCGCCGGCCGGGTTCGACCTGGCCGGGTACTGGCGGCGCTCCCAGGCCGACTTCCACGCCCGGCTGCACCAGGACGAGGCGGTGGTCCGGCTCAGCCCGCGGGGCGCGGCCCGCCTCACCGGCGCGGCCGCTCGGGCCCTGGCCGCCACCGGCACCCCCGAACCGGGCGGCTGGACCAGGGCGGTGCTCCCCGTCGAGTCACTCGACCACGCCCACGCCGCCTTCCTCGCCCTCGGCACCGACATCGAGGTCCTCGCCCCACCCGCCCTCCGCACCCGCCTCGCCACCACCGCACACGCCCTGGCGGCCCGCTACGCCGACCCCGCCGCCGTCGCAGGCAACGGTGAGCCGGACCCGGGGCCGGCGGGCGGCTGAGCGTGCCGCCGTCCCGGCTCAGCCGAGCGCGGCAGCAGGACGACCCGACCTGATCAGCGGGGCAGGATGCGCATCACTGCCTCGCGTTCGCCGCTGAGCTGCAGGCCTTGCTGTACGGCGGCGCTCAGATCGAGGTCGCCGAGCAGCGTCGCAGCCAGCAGGTGCGGCGGTCCGGTCAGGGACGCGGTGGGGTGGTCGACCCGGCCGGCGTGTGTGTGCACCGCGCCGTCCTTGACCTCGATGACCAGGTCCTCGTTGCCGTCGGCGTGCAGCTGCAGGGCGATCGCCGGCTGGTCGGGGCGGTGGTCGGTCAGTGCCCGGGCGGGCACGTCCAGCCAGTGGGTGCGGAAGGTGTCGTTGCCGCCCGGCTCACGCAACAGCGGTACGCCCCACCGGCTCAGCTCCTGCAGCACCGGCTCCAGCGTGCGGCCACGCTCGGTGAGGGAGAACAGGGTGGTGGCCACCGGCGGCGGGGCGGCCTCGCGGCGGATCAGGCCGGCTTCCTCGAGTTCGCGGAGCCGGTCGACCAGCAGGTTGCTGGCGATCCCGGGCAGCCCGTTGCGCAGGTCGGTGTGCCGGCAAGGACCCAGGGCGAGCAGTTCACGGACGATCAGCAGGGTCCATCGGTCGCCGATGGTGTCCAGTGCTTTCGCGATGCCGCAGTACTGCCCGTAGGTCCGCATGCCACCACCCTACCCGAGGCGTTGAGATTCAAAACTCGCTTGTTGACTTTCTCAACAAGGTCGGTCTAGCGTCGCTGCCCATGACTCCCACCCTTTCCGTGCGTCGGCTGGCCTGGGCCGGCGTCGAGATCCGTCTCGGCGACACCCGCCTGCTGATCGACCCGCTCGAGAACGTCGCTCCGCTGGCGCCGGTGATGGGGCCGCCGCACCGGCCGGTCGACCCCGTCGACACCCCGCCCGGCACCCACGCCCTCATCACCCACCTGCACCCCGACCACTACGACCGCGACCTGATCGCCCGGATCGCGGCCACCGGCACGATCGGCTGCCACACCCCCAGCGCGGCCGGGCTGCGCGAGGCGGGCATCACCCCCGTCGCCCAGCACCTGGGCCGGTCACGCCGCATCGGAGAGCTGACCGTCACCCCGGTGACCTCGCTGGACTGGCGCGGCAACGACTGCGACCAGGTCGCCTGGGTCGTCGAAGGCGCCGGCCGGCGGGTCATCCACTGCGGTGACACCCAGTGGCACGGCAGCTGGTGGCAGATCGCCCGCGACCACGGCCCGTTCGACGTCGCGTTCGTCCCGGTCAACGGCGTCATCGCCCACTTCGAGGGCTACGCGGCCAACGTCCCGGCGACCATGACCCCCGAGCAGGGCGTCGAGGCCGCCGTCGCACTCGGCGCCGGCACCGTCTGCGCCATGCACTACGGCCTGTTCCACAACCCGCCGTTCTACACCGAACAACCCGACATCGAGCAGCGCTTCCAGCGCGCCGCCGACGAGCGCGGCATCACCGCGGCCATCGTCGCCGACGGCCAGCCCGTCCTGTGACCATCAGAAACACGGAGCAACACATGAAGATCGTCCTGTTCGGTGCCAGCGGCAACATCGGCCGGCCCACCACCGAGGAACTCCTGCGTCGCGGCCACACCGTCACCGCGGTCACCCGAGCCGGCCACATCGACGGACTCGAGCACAAGGCCCTGACCGTGACCACCGGTGACGTCACCGACCCCGCCGCGGTCGCCGGCCTCGCCGCCTCCCATGACGCCGTGCTCTCGGCCGTCGGCCCCCGGATCGGCCAGGAGAACGACCGCGCCACGATCGTCGGTGCCGCCCGTGCGCTGATCGACGGACTCCGCCGAGCCGGTGTCACCCGCCTGGTCACCATCGGCGGTGCCGGTAGCCTGCGCACGCCGACCGGCGCCCGGGTCATGGACGACCCGGAGTTCCCCGCGCTGTGGAAGGCCAACGCCGAGGCCCAGTCCGAGGCGCTCGACCTCTACCGCGGCGTGCACGACCTCGACTGGACGTACGTGTCGCCCGCCGCAGTCATCGGAGCGGGCGAGCGGACCGGGGCCTACCGCAGCGCCGGGGACACCCTGCTCACCGACGCCGACGGCAACAGCCGCATCTCGTACGCCGACTACGCGATCGCCCTGGCCGACACGATCGAGAGCGGCACCGCGATCCGCCGCCGCATCACCGTGGCGTACTGAGCCATGAGCAACGACGCCGCCGGCCGGCAGACCCGATTCATCGTCCTGCTCGCAGCGCTCGTGGCCCTGGGACCACTGTCCATCGACGGCTACCTGCCCGGACTGCCGGAGCTCGCCGGCGACCTGCGCGCCGGCGCCGCGGCCACCCAGCTCACCATCACCGCCTGCCTGGCCGGGCTGGCCGTCGGGCAGCTGATCGCCGGGCCGCTGAGCGACACCTACGGCCGGCGGCGTCCGTTGCTGGCGGGCCTCGCCCTCTACACGATCGCCAGCGCGCTCTGCGCGGTGGCACCCGACGTCCGGACCTTCGTCGCCCTACGCCTGGTCCAGGGCATCGGCGGGGCTTTCGGCATCGTCATCGCCAACGCCATGGTCCGCGACCGCACCTCCGGAACCCGCACCGCACGTCTCTTCTCCGCACTGACCTTGATCACCGGCCTGGCACCGGTGTTCGCGCCGCTCCTCGGCGGCCAACTGCTGCGCGTCACGGCCTGGCCGGGGATCTTCGTGGGCCTGGCCGTACTCGGCGCCGCGATGCTGGCGGCCTCCGCCGCCGGACTGCCGGAGACCCGGTCCTCCGCGGCACACCAGCCGCTGCCGGCTGTCGTCGGGCAGCTGCTCGGCGACCGGGTCTTCACCGGGTACGTCCTGGCCAACGGCCTGGTCTTCGCGGCGATGTTCGCCTACATCTCCGGCTCACCGTTCGTCCTGCAGGACATCCACGGCCTGTCACCGCAGCAGTACAGCGCCGTGTTCGCCGTCAACGCCGCCGGACTCGTCGCGGCCGCCCGGATCAGCGGCCGGCTGGTGGCCCGGGCGGGCACCCGCGTGCTGGTGCTCGCCGGTCTGCTGGGCGCGACAGCCGGTGGCACCACGGTCCTTGCCGCGGTGCTGACACGGGCACCCCTGCCCGCGCTCCTGATCGGCCTGTTCGTCCTGGTCTCCAGCGTGGGCCTCGTCATGCCGAACGCCGCGGCCCAGGCCCTGGCCGGCCACGGCGGATACGCCGGGTCGGCCGCCGCTCTGCTCGGCTTCAGCCAGTTCATGATCGGCGGGGCACTCGCTCCGCTGGCCGGCGCGGGGGGCGCCACCGACGCCCTGCCGATGGGAATCATCGTCGCCGTGCTGCCCGCGCTCGCCCTGCTCACACTCGGCGTCCTCACCCGGCCGATGCCCGGTGAGCGCACTCGCAGGGCCGGGCGCCTGCGCGAGCATGCGGAGCGCCCGGTAAGCCCGTGAGGCTCCCGCTGGGGGACGGGCTCATCGGCCCCGGCCCGATGGGCCCGAGCAGCGCATTGACAGCATCCGGTAGTCGATCGGCCGGTGTCCGGTGTGCCAGCCGCTCGGCACGGTTGACCCGTCTCGCTGAAAGTGAACCATCGTGAGGATCCCACCTGGGGTGGTTCAGATTGAGCGGGACGGGGCCTCCCGTTCGTCTCGGTCAATCTGCGCCAACTGGCCCTCGACGCAGTCCTCGTCAATCTATCTGGGGATCGGCGAGGCCCAAGGTTGTCGCGGTCCAACCGAGGCCAGGAGCCGTGTGCCAACGCGGGCGGGCTAGCTGCTTGGCAAGATCGCGTCCCTCGTCGAATGCGGCCTGATGGTCGGGGCCCTGAGCCCGTACTCGGCTGACCAGTTCCCTGGCAGCGTCGATATGGCCGTGGACTGCGAGGTACTCAACCATGTCCGCGGCGAAGCCCCAAGGGCGCAGAAGGCTTACCGGGACGTCTCGGGGCAGCACTCCGGGGTCGGCAGTAGTGGCGAACCAAGGCAGTGCATGCTCGCGCAGGTGAGCCAGCACCATTTCCAGGCGGGCCACCCGCTTCTCGGGGCCGGCCAAGTTCACACTGTTGCCGGTGCCGAAATCGTGGAGGCTGGCCGCGCAGACGATGCCCTCCACCCCAGTGGATCTCACCAGGGTTCGATGGGGGTTTTCACGTCTCCAGGCGCGCAGCGTGGTGTCGGTGACCTCGATTGCGGCAGCACTGAACGTGATGGATTGCCGAGCGCGGTCGTGGTGACTGCTCTCGAACGTGAGCGTCTCCCGGCGGCTGCCATGTCTGGCTTCGAGGGCTCTGCGAGTCTTGATCCAGGTGAACCCCTCCAGCGTCGGCCGTGCTGCAAGCCAGCGGCCTGCGGCGTCGATCACGTCGCCGGAGCCCGTTGCCCGGATGAGCTTGGAGGTGAGCAACGTCTGCGACATGGCTTCCTTCATCTGTTGGCGTCGCCGGGTGAGTAGGCGGCATCAGCGGCGTGGTCGCGATACTGCTGGAATGCGTGCCAGTTCGCTGTGTCGTCAGGTGTCAGCAGATCCCCGCCAGAGCAATCAACGATCCGGCAGTTGACCGCCGCTGCTATGCGGAAGATCTCCGGGAGCGCCTCGTCACCGGCGCCGCGGACGTGGAGCATGATCGACTCGACTGGATCGGCTCGGCCGATGTTCAGCTCGATCGACCAGAACTCGCCCGCAATCTGACCCCAGGTCGGGTCTGTCAGGTCAACTGCTGGGATGCGCGAGCGGAGAGCGGACAGGACCTCAGCCTGTCGCCCCAACGGCTCGGGGCGGTGGTCGTCTGGCAGTTCACTCACTGACCCGACATCTGCAGGAAGCTGCAGCAGCAGAAGGTCCCAGCTCACGTTCCCCTCCAGCATCCGGGGTGTTGCAGTTGACGCTATCTGCTGACGCTGACAACGCCAGCGCTGAGGTGATGGGCCGACCCGAGGCTGGTGCGAGAGGGGCCATGATGTCGGTCATGGACGATGCGCGTGGCGACGGAGTGGTCGAGCTGGAACGGATCAAGGTCTGGTTCCGATTCGTGCCCCGGGAGGGCTGGCTTCCCCAGGACACCGAGGGTCTGTGGGCGACGAGACTGAGTGCCGATACTGCGCGCATCCGGAACGTTGCTTTCCTCCAGAACGGAATCGCGGAGGGTGACGTCGTGCGATTCCAAACGGACCGAGACGGGGTCCATTGGACCGTCGGGAGGGTCAGTGCCTCCGGGAACTGCACGATTCGAGTCGTTCCCATTCCCTCCGGCCCCTTGGGTCGCAGTCCTCATGCAGTGCATCAGCGCCTGTCGGCATTCGGGATCGGCGGCGAGATCTTCAGTGAGGAGTTCCCGCTGGTGGCCTTCAATGTGCCCACTGACGCCGACATCGCAGGGATCAAGGAACTCCTGGAGCAGGGCGAGGGCGACGGCTGGTGGCACTACGAAGTCGGCTGTGGCAACGACGCCTGGCGGAACGCCTGACCGCTTCCACGCCCGAGCGCCAGACCTGGGAATCCACCGCGTCCACCAGCCACCCCACCACTCGGTGCCGACCCAGTACGACGACCGTAGACAGCCGGGCGATGCCGTGGCCCATGAAGAGCGAGACAGATCGGCAGGTGGCCGAGGTTGACTGAGACGCGCCCACAGACGGTTCAGATGGAACGAGACTGGCCCGCTTTCGGCGAGACGGGTCAAGGGTCGATGTCCTCGGCGTCGGCGGAGCGACACGCGGTTGCTGTTGCTAGCGGTCTGCTTGCAATTGCAAGCAGGTGGGGGCAGACTGCCGGTATGGCCTCATTGAACGTCGGCTCGCTCGGCGAGTACATCCGCGAGCAGCGGCGCAATGCGCAGTACTCGCTGCGGCAGCTGGCGGAGGCCGCCGGGGTGTCCAATCCGTACCTCAGCCAGATCGAGCGCGGGCTGCGCAAGCCGAGTGCGGAGATCCTGCAGCAGATCGCGAAGGCGCTGCGGATCTCGGCCGAGACGCTGTACGTGCAGGCCGGGATCCTGGAGGAGCGGCACGGGGAGGCGCCCGGTCTGCGGGTCGCGATCCTGGCGGACCCGCTGATCAACGAGCGTCAGAAGCAGGCGCTGCTGGCGGTGTACGAGGCCTTCCTCAAGGAGAACCGCGAGACCTCCGGGCCGACCGCGGACGCGGCCGGGGCCGGCGGCTGACCGCGCCGCACCCGCCGCACCCGGACGCCGCACCCAGACCTTCCGACAGCCCCGCCGGGCCGTCCACGCACACAGGAGGACCGGACATGCCGATCACCGACGACATCAAGAAGACCCTCTCCGACCCGACCCCGCTGTACGCCCTGGCGGGCGCGGGCGACCTGGCGTACGAGAAGCTGCGCGAGGTCCCCGGCAAGGTCGAGGAGCTGACCGCCGACCGCAAGGCCGCGCAGGAGAAGGCCGCCGCCCGCTTCCAGGAGGCGCAGGCCGCGCTCGCCGGGGCGCAGGCGAAGGTGACCGAGACCGTCAGCACCCTGCCGACCGACCTCAAGGGTCTGCAGGAGAAGGCGCAGACCTTCGCGCTCCAGCAGGTCGGCCGCGCCGCCGAGCTCGCCGTGAAGGCGATGGAGGCCTACGAGGAGCTGGCCGTGCGCGGCAAGGCCGTGGTCGAGAAGGGCCGCGGCCCGGCCGAGGACGGCGCCGCTCAGCCCACCGCTGTGACCGAGGTCGTGGTGGACGCCGAGGCCGTCTTCGCCGCCGAGGAGCCCGTCGACGGCGAGCTGGTGGACGAGACTCCGGCCGCGAAGAAGAACGGGCGCGCCCGCAAGACCGGCTCCGAGAAGTAGGACGCCCACGGCCGGGCGCGCCTCCGGGGCACGTCCGGACCTCCCGGGCCGTTCTCACCGGTGGGCCGGGGAGGTCGTGTCACGATGGGTGAGGGGCCGCTGGTGCGCACCGCCCGGGCGGCCCCGCCGGACCGGGCCGCGGACGCCCGACCGTGCCCGAGCCGCAGAGGCTGTGAGCCCGAAGAGGCAGTGAGGAGACCGTAGTGCAGCAGATCCTGCTCTTCGACGTCCTGAACCCGTTCTGGTACCTGGCCGTCGCGGTCATCGGGTTCAAGCTGTACGCGTTCGTGGACGCGCTGACCAGACGCGAGGACGCCTACCGGGCGGCGGGCAAGAAGACCAAGCCGTTCTGGCTGGCCGTGCTCGGCCTCTCGCTCGGCCTGGACCTGCTGTTCGGTGCCAATGTGGTGACCGGTTTCCTGACCCTGATCGGCCTGGTCGCCTCGATCGTGTACATGGTCGACGTCCGGCCCGCGATCAAGGAGCTGACGGACGGACGCGGTGGCGGGCGCCGCAACACCGGCCCGTACGGGCCCTGGTAGATCGCGGGCGCGCTCCGCGCCGGGCGCTCGGCGCGTGTGGATGGTGAAGGGTGGCAGCCCGGCGGGCTGCCACCCTTTGCCGTGTGCGGGCTCGCTCAGCCCATGATCAACGGGATCGGGTTGCGCTCCAGCAGGAGCACCGCGACGTCGTCGGTCAGCGCGCCGCCGTTCAGCTCCTCGACCTCGGCGATGGCGCTGTCGACCAGGCGTCCCCTGGTCAGCCCCGCCGCCTGGTGGTCGGCGATCAGGTCGATCAGACCGTCCTGGCCGAGCCGGCGGGACCCGGCGCCGACCCGGCCCTCGACCAGGCCGTCGGTGTACAGGAGCAGCCGCCAGCCGGGCTCCAGCTCCAGCTCCCGGCCCGGCCAGACCGAGTCGCCGTCGTCGCAGGGCAGCAGCCCGAGCGCCGGTCCGGCGTGGTCCGCCGGGAGCAGCACGGGTCGCTGGCCGGCGTCGAGCAGCAGCGGGGCGGGGTGCCCGGCCAGGAAGAGCCGGGCCCGGTCGCCGGACCGCGGCAGGCCGGCCCGGTCGGGGTCGGCCGCCGGCGGGGCGGCGGGGGAGAGCACCAGCATGCAGAGGGTCGCGAAGATCTCGTCGCTGCGCCGCTCGTGTTCGAGGACGTGCTGGAGGGTGGTCAGCAGGGCCTGGCCGGAGAGCCCGGCGAAGACCAGCGTCCGCCACGCTATCCGCAGCGCGACGCCGAGCGCGGCCTCGTCCGGGCCGTGGCCGCAGACGTCGCCGATCACCACGTGGACGGTGCCGTCGTCGGTCCGCACCGCGTCGTAGAAGTCCCCGCCGAGCAGGGCGCGGCGGCGGCCGGGGCGGTAGCGGCGGGTGAAGGCCAGCCCGGCGCCGTCCAGCAGCGGGGTGGGCAGCAGGTGGCGCTGGAGCCGGGCGTTCTCCTGGCCACGCAGCTCGGCCTCGACCAGGCGGCGCTGGGACTCGTCGGCCCGCTTGCGCTCCACCGCGTACCGCAGGGCCCGGGCCAGCAGCGGGCCGTCCGTCTCGTGCTTGATCAGGAAGTCCTGGGCGCCGGCGGCGACCGCGGCGGCCCCGAGCTCGGCGCCGGCGGCATCGGTGAGCACCACCACGGCGGTGTGCGGGGCGCGCCGGAGCAGCTCGCGGAGCCCGTCCAGCCCGTCCTGGTCGTCGGAGTCGGCGCCCGAAGAGCCGCTGCCGGCGGCGGTGGCGGCCGGGCAGCCGGGGGCCGCCAGGTCGAGCAGGACGCAGGCGAAGCCGCCGACCGGCGGGCGCTCGCCCTGGCGGTGGGTGCCGCGGCGCGCGGCGAGCGGAGCGGCGGCGAGCAGGGCGACGGCCTGCTCGACCCCGCGGGCCCAGTGCAGCTCCACGTTGGCGCCGCTGTCGGCCACCAGCGTCTTGATCAACTCGATGTCGGAGGGGCCGTCCTCGATCACCAGCAGGTGCGCCGGGGCTTCGCCGGCCTGCTGGCGTTGGCGGGTCGCCGCCAGGGCGCTGCCGGGGCCGGCGGGCGGGCGTGAGGAGTCGGAACGGGCCCGCGGATGCGGTATCGGCGTGCCGGAGCCAGGCTCGGGAGTGTGATCGCGGTGTGCGTGCGCCTGCCCGGACCGCTTGGCGGTGCGGTCGATGGTGGGTGCGCTGCCGGCTGCGGCACCCGGCCGGTGCGCGGCGGTGGCGGCATCGTCGGCAGGACCGGCGGTAGCGCCGACTCCGGATGCCCGCCCGTCTCCCGTTGCGGGCATTGGTCGGTCCTCCCTTTCCCCGACTGGCCAACGGCTGACGTCCGTGTGCAGTGCCCGCCTGGCACCGCGGGTCGGGGAGCTTCTCGCGACCATAACGTGATCTCCGGGGATTTCTGTGGCCGAGCGCGGGCTCTGTGGTAATTGCCACGCTCTGGAGTGGTGACAAGGGGTACGGTGTGCGCCCCCCGTAGGGGCTGACGGAAGGTTCGATGGTCGTGACGCGGATCACGCTGGTGCAGGGTGACATCACGGAACAGCAGGTGGACGTCATCGTGAACGCCGCCAACTCCTCCCTGCTGGGAGGCGGTGGGGTGGACGGGGCGATCCACCGCAAGGGCGGACCGGAGATCCTCGCCGACTGCCGCCGGCTCCGCGCCTCCCACTACGGCGGCGGGCTGGATGCCGGCCGGGCCGTCGCGACCACGGCGGGCCGGCTCCCGGCGCGTTCGGTGGTGCACACGGTGGGGCCGGTCCACCAAGCGGCCGACTACGAGCAGCGGGCCGAGCTGCTGGCCTCCTGTTATCGGGAGTCGCTGCGGCTGGCAGCGGAACTGGGCGCGCGGACGGTGGCGTTCCCGGCGATCTCGACCGGGGTGTACCGGTGGCCGATGGAGGACGCTGCGCGGATCGCCCTCACGGCGGTGACGGAGACGGTGGCGGTACCGGACCCGCCGGCGGCGTGGCCGGACGAGGTGCGGTTCGTGCTCTTCGGGGCGGAGGCGTACGAGGTGTTCGAGCGGGCGTTGCGGGAGCTCCGGCGACCTGCGGAGGGTGCGGAGCGGTAGTCCGGGGCCGGCTGCCCGGGGCGGCGGAGGGTCGGGGTCGTAGCGGAACTGACGATGCCTCATGGGACGGGTGCGGCAGCTCGTGCGACTGCCCCCATGGTGACGTGACGGGCCGTCAACGCGCCAGAGGAATTCGATAACTCGTTCGAGTGAATCGCCTGCTCACCCCGGGCCTGGCCCCGCTCACCTGTTGCCCGGCCCCGCCGCCCGCCCGGCTCGCCCGGCCCGCCGCCCGGCCACGCCGAACCACCCCGCTACGGTGCCAGCGCCGCCCACTCCACGGTGGCCTCGCCCTCCCGCCACCGCCCCCGCGCGTCGACCAGCGGCCAGCTGCCCGCCAGCGACCCGCACGCGGCGATCCACCGCTGCCGGGCGCCGAACGCCCCGTACGGCGCTGCCGCCGCCCAGGCCCGGTCGAAGTCGGTCAGGAACCGGTGCACCGCCCGCCCGGGCACGTTGTGGTGGATCAGCGCCTTGGGCAGCCGTTCGGCCAGGTCGGAGGGGTGTTCCAGGTTCGCCAGCCGGGCCGCGAAGGTCACCGTGCGCGGCCCCTGCGGGCCGAGCGCGACCCAGACGTGCCGCCGGCCGATCTCGTCGCAGGTGCCCTCCACCAGCAGGCCGTCCGGCGCCAGCCGCCCGCACAGCCGCTCCCAGACCGCCGCCACCTCGCGCTCGTCGTACTGCCGCAGCACGTTGGCGGCCCGGATCAGCTGCGCCCGGCTCCCGTCCAGCGGCACCTCGAACCCGCCGCGCCGGAAGCCGAGCAGCGGCGGATCGGCGTACGGCAGCGCGGCCGCGACCCGCTCGGGTTCGATCTCGATGCCGACCACCCGGGTGTCCGCGCGCACCGCCCGCAGCCTGGCCGACAGTTCGACGGCCGTCCAGGGCGCCGCCCCGTACCCGAGGTCGACGGCCACCGGCGGGTGCTCCGCGGCGCGCAGGGCCGGGCCGAGGGTGTGGGCGATCCAGCGGTCCATCCGGCGGAGCCGGTTGGTGTTGGTGGTGCCGCGGGTGACCGTCCCGACCGGGCGGGCGGCGCGCGAACCGCGGGCGGCGGACGGGTCGGACGAGGCGGGCGGCATGCCCGCAGCCTACGCGGCACCGACCCCGCCCCCGGAGCCCGCGCCCGGCCGCCGCCCGGCCCGCCGAGCAGCCACGCCGGCCGCCGCCCGGCCGCCGAGCAGCCGCCCCGGCGGGCGAAGCACACCGGCGGATCCACGGCCCGGCGGCCCCCGGGCCTCCGGAAGTCCGGCCGCCCGCCCGCCGTGCCCTGCGAAACACCTGAGCGATCTCTCCGGCCGCCCCGGGAATACCTCGCACCGGTGCCGCGGTTGTCTTCGTGGACGTGTGCCAGCCCGGAGCCACCGGCCCCGGGCCTTCGCATGCGGCCCGTCCGCGCAACGGAGCGCGGGCGCGGCGGCGCGCGGGGCGGACGTCCGCGCCCGAGGGCGCGTGGTGGCGCACCGCGGCAACGCGGGCACCGCCGGCCGAGCAAGTACCGACCGGGGAGCACGAGGAGGCATCAGCCAGGTGACCCAGCACCCCGCACGGGCCACGGCCCGACGAGACAGGCTCACTCTGCCGTCGTCCACTAGAGGCCGGCTGCAGTCCCTGGTGAGCGGCGGTCGCGCGCGACGCCCGCGGCGGATCGCGATGCTCAGCGTCCACACCTCCCCGCTGCACCAGCCGGGCACCGGCGACGCCGGCGGCATGAACGTCTACATCGTGGAGCTCGCCAAGCGGCTCGCCGAGCTGAACATCGAGGTCGAGGTCTTCACCCGGGCGGTCAGCAGCGACGACGCCCCCACCGTCGAGCTCGCCCCCGGGGTCCTGGTCCGGCACGTCACGGCGGGCCCGTACGAGGGCCTGAACAAGGAGGACCTACCGGCGCAGCTGTGCGCGTTCACGCACGGCGTGCTGCGCACCGAGGCGGGCCACCGGGCGGGCCACTACGACCTGGTGCACTCGCACTACTGGCTGTCCGGGCAGGTCGGCTGGCTGGCCGCCGAGCGCTGGGGCGTGCCGCTGGTGCACACCATGCACACCATGGCCAAGGTCAAGAACGCCGCGCTGGCCGAGGGCGACCTCCCGGAGCCGGCCGCCCGCGTGATCGGCGAGACCCAGGTGGTGGAGGCCGCCGACCGGCTGATCGCCAACACCGCCGAGGAGGCCGCCGAGCTCTCGCACCACTACGGCGCCCGCCCCGGCCAGCTCGCGGTGGTCCACCCGGGCGTCAACCTGGAGGTGTTCCGGCCCGGCGGCCCCACCGCCCGGCAGGACGCCCGGGCCCGGCTCGGCCTGCCGCAGGACGCCGCGGTGCTGCTGTTCGCCGGGCGGATACAGCCGCTCAAGGCGCCCGACGTGCTGCTGCGCGCCGTCGGCGTGCTGCTGGAGCGCGAGCCGCAGCTGCGCGAGCACCTGGTGGTACCGGTCGTCGGCGGCCCCTCGGGCACCGGACTGGCCCGGCCGGAGAGCCTGCACAAGCTGGCGGCCCAGCTCGGCATCTCGGACGTGGTCCGGTTCTGCCCGCCGGTCGGCCAGGACCGGCTCGCCGACTGGTACCGGGCGGCCACTGCGCTGGTGATGCCCTCGTACAGCGAGTCCTTCGGCCTGGTCGCGCTGGAGGCCCAGGCCTGCGGCACGCCGGTGGTCGCGGCCTCGGTCGGCGGCCTCCCGGTCGCCGTCCGGGACGGGGTCACCGGCACCCTCGTGCCGGGCCACGACCCCGAGGACTGGGCGCGCGCCCTGCGGCCGTACGTCACCGAGCCCCGGCTGACGGACCGGCAGGGCGAGGCGGCCGCCCGGCACGCGGCGGGGTTCGGCTGGGGCGCCGCCGCGGCCACCACCGCGGAGGTGTACGCGGGCGCGCTGGCCCGCCCCGAGCTGCGCACCGGCTCCCGACTGCGGCTCGCCTGACCGCCGGAGGCCCGCCCGGCCGGGGCACCACCGCCCGGCCGGGGCGCCCCGGGTGCACGGGCTTGCTGCGCGCCACCACTACCGCCGAGTAACGTCAGTCCCATGGCAATCCGTACCAAGGACGAGTCGCTCACCCTGCTGCGCAGCGCGCTGGACGAGGCCGGGGTGGCCTGGGAGCAGGCCGTCACCGATCCGTACACGCTGGTGGCGACGCTGCCGGGCACCCGGAAGCTCTCCACCACCTGTGCGCTGCGGGTCGGCGACCACACGCTGTCGGTGAACGCCTTCGTGGTCCGCCGGCCGGACGAGAACCACGAGGCGGTCTACCGCTGGCTGCTGGAGCGCAACACCCGGCTGTACGGCCTCGCGTACGCGATCGACTCGCTCGGCGACGTCTACCTGGCCGGCCGGCTGCCGCTGGAGGCGCTGACCGCCGACGCGGTGGACCGGCTGCTCGGGACGGTGCTCCAGAACGCCGACGAACCCTTCAACACCCTGCTGGAGCTCGGCTTCGCGACGGCGATCCGGCGCGAGTGGGAGTGGCGGACCAAGCGGGGCGAGTCGACCCGCAACCTGGAGGCGTTCGCCCACCTCGCCGGCCCGTCCGCGGACCGCGGCGAGGCCCAGCAGGCGCCGGACGCCGAATAGAGGCGAGCGGTCAGGGCGCCACGGCCGGCGCCGGCTGCCCGGCGGGTTCGCCCGCCGGCTGCCCCGCCGTGGCGGCCTCGGCCACCTGATCGGCCGCGGCCGCCGGCCGTCCGATCAGCAGGAAGCCCGCGGCGGCCGCCGTCCCGCACACCCCGCAGGAGACCCAGACCGCCGCGCTGCCCGCGTGCTCCAGAAGGTAGCCGCCGGCGGCCGGGCCGAGGAAGGCCGCCAGCGACCAGGAGAGCGAGTACACGCCCTGGTAGCGCCCGCGCGCCTCGGCCGGGGCGAACTCGGCGACCAGGCCCATCATGATCGGCGCGGCCATGATCTCGCCGATCGTCCAGACCGCCACCGTGAAGGCGAAGAAGCCGGCGGACGAGCCCGCCAGCGCCGTCAGCCCGAAGCCCCACCCGGTCAGCAGCGCGCTCACCACCAGCAGCGCGGTCCGGTCCCGGCCCTCCATCAGCCGGCCCATCGGCAGCTGGAGCAGCACGATCAGCAGCCCGTTCAGGCCGATCACCAGCCCGTACCCGGTGGTGGAGATGCCGGCCGCGCCCATGTCGACGGCCAGCGTGGTGCTGCCCTGCTGGACCACCACGGCCAACAGCAGGTTGACCGCGACCAGGGCCATGAACCGGCCGTCCCGGAACACCCGGCCCAGGCCCGGCTGCGGCTCCGCCCGGGCCGCGGCCGACCGCTCGGGCCGGGTCTCGGGGATCCGGACGAACACCACCAGTGCGCAGACCAGGGTGGAGAACGCGTCCAGCAGGAACAGCAGCAGGTAGCCGTGCGCGGCGATCAGACCGGCGGCCGCCGCCGAGACGCCGAAGCCGATGTTGATCGCCCAGTAGTTCAGCGCGTAGGCGCGGACCCGGTCCTCGGCCGGCACCAAGTCGGCGATCATCGCCGAGATCGCCGGGCGGGAGGCGTTGCCGGCAAGGCCCACCAGGAAGGCCACCACCGCGATCGCCACCGGGCCGTCCACGAAGCCGAGCACCGCCGTCGAGGCGGCGGTGGCCAGCTGGGCTGCGACCAGGGTCGGACGCCGCCCGAGTCTGTCCGCGAGCACCCCGCCGCCGAGCGCGGCGATCGCCGAACCCAGCCCGAACAGGCCCGCCACCAGGCCCGCGTACGAGGGCGGGTAGCCCCGGTCGACGGTCAGGTACAGCGCGAGGAAGGTGACCACGAAGCCGCCGAGGCGGTTCACCAGGGTGGAGGTCCACAGCCACCAGAACTGCCGGGGCAGGCCGCCCAGGGTCTCCGAGAGGGTGGCGCGCAGGCGGGTGGGTGCGGGCAAGTCGAGCTCCCGGGCGGCAGGCTGCCGGCCTGGCGGGAGAGGGTGGACCGCTCAGCGGGCAGTAAGTGGCTCTGATGGCAAGCACACATTACCCACCGGGCCGTCGGCCCGACCAGCGGTTTTCGGCCTCCACTAAGCTGTGGGCCATGGCTGACACGACCTACCGACTGATCCTGCTCCGCCACGGCGAGAGCCAGTGGAACCAGAAGAACCTCTTCACCGGCTGGGTCGACGTCGACCTCAACGAGAAGGGTGAGAAGGAGGCCGCGCGCGGCGGCGAGCTCCTCACCGCCGAGGGGTACTTCCCCGACGTGGTGCACACCTCCCTGCTCCGCCGGGCCATCCGCACCTCGCAGATCGCCCTGGACAAGGCCGACCGGCACTGGATCCCGGTCCGCCGCAGCTGGCGGCTGAACGAGCGCCACTACGGCGCCCTGCAGGGCAAGAACAAGGCCCAGACGCTGGCCGAGTTCGGCGAGGAGCAGTTCCAGCTCTGGCGCCGCTCGTACGACACCCCGCCGCCGGTGCTGGCCGACGACAACGAGTACTCGCAGGCCGGCGACGCCCGCTACGCCGACATCCCGAGCGAGCTGCGCCCGCGCACCGAGTGCCTCAAGGACGTCGTCGAGCGGATGCTGCCGTACTGGTACGACGCGATCGTCCCGGACCTGGCCGCCGGCAAGACCGTGCTGGTCACGGCGCACGGCAACAGCCTGCGCGCCCTGGTGAAGCACCTGGACGGGATCTCCGACGAGGCGATCGCCGGCCTGAACATCCCGACCGGGATCCCGCTCGCCTACGAGCTCGACGCCGACTTCAAGCCCGTCACCCCCGGTGGCCGCTACCTCGACCCGGAGGCCGCCGCGGCCGCCATCGAGGCGGTCAAGAACCAGGGCAAGAAGTAGAGAAGCAACCGCAGAAACGATCAGGCCCCCGGTCCGAGGCGCTCCGCGCCGGACCGGGGGCCTGCTGCCGTGCCGGGCGCGCCGGTGCCGCGGGCGCGCGGACCTGGCCGGCTCAGTGGCCGCCGCAGCAGCCGCCGGTGGCCCCGCCGCACTGGCAGGGCGCGCCGGACTGGCAGCCGCAGCCGCAGCCGGGACCGCAGCCGCAGCCTGCGGCGAGGACGGGGAGCAACTCGGCGACGGGCGGCTCGGTGACGCTCTTCGGCGCGGTGGTCGGGGTGGCGGATGCCTTCATGGTGCTGGAGCCCTCCTCGTCCGGGCACGCGGGACGTGCCTGCCCTCCGAGTGAACCCGGGCGCCGACAGGGCGTCAACGGGCGCACGGAAGTGGGGGCGCACCCGCCGCGTGCGCCCCCACCTGGTCCGTCACCGCCCGACGCCCGCTGCCGCGGTCCGTCCGCAGCCGCGGGGCGGGGCGGGGCGGGATCAACCCGCCGTGGTCACTCGGTCGGGCCGCCGGCCTCGTTCGACGCGATGAACTCGTCCACGTGCTCACCGGTCACCAGGAACACCACGCGCTTGGCCACCGAGACCGCGTGGTCGGCGAACCGCTCGTAGTAGCGGCCGACCAGGGTGACGTCCACGGCGGTCTCGATGCCGTGCTGCCAGCGGTCGTCCAGCAGGTGCGAGAACAGCTCGCGGTGCAGCGCGTCGATCGCGTCGTCGTCCCGCTCCAGCTCCAGCGCCTTGTCGACGTCCTTGGTCGCGATGACCTGGCCGGCCTTGGCGACCAGGCGCTGGGCCAGCTGACCCATCTCCAGCACGGTCGGGTGCAGGTCGGCCGGGACCGCGGTGTCCGGGTAGCGAAGCCGTGCCACCTTGGCGACGTGCCGGGCCAGGTCGCCGCAGCGCTCCAGGTCCGAGCTCATCCGCAGCGAGGTGACCACGATCCGCAGGTCGGTGGCGACCGGCTGCTGGCGGGCCAGCAGGTCGATCGCCCGGTTCTCCAGCTCGTGGTGCAGGGTGTTGACCTTGTCGTCGGCGGCGATCACGCTCTCCGCCAGCGCCAGGTCCGCGTCCAGCAGCGCGGTGGTGGCCCGGCCCATGGCCGAACCGACCAGCCGTGCCATCTCGACCAGACCGTCGCTGATCGCGTCGAGTTCCTCGTGGTAAGCGTCGCGCATGCTGTCTCCTCCTGGCCGCCGACACCGGGTGCCGGGTCGTTCGGTCCATCAGTAGCTGTGTCGGTGGCGGTGCCGACCGGACGTCCCGGAGCGCAGGTCCCCTCTGCGCCGGGATGGCCGCTGCTGGTGGCGCGAATGGTAGCCGCGTCACCGCCCACACGGGCTTGCATCAGCCAGACTGGTCCGTTCGGGCGACCACCCACGGCCGGACTGGTGAATCGGCGGCAGCGTGAAGGTGAATTCTCGGCAACGTGAGGCCGATGCCTTGATCGCACCCGTACGGGAGCCGCCGCCCATGCGCTTACGCTGGCCGTATGGACGTGAATGTGGCCGCCGCCGCAGCCTGCGCCATAGCCGGGCTCGGCGTCGGCCTCACGGCCGCCATCGCCTTCCGTTGGAGTGAGCGCGAGCAGGCGAAGGGCAGCAGGAGCGGCAGGGCCGGCAACAGGACAGCTACGGGCGGACCGCTCGTTCAGGAACCCGGCCTGCCGCCGGGCGTGGACACCGTGCTCTCGGTGCTCCGCTCCTGCGCGATCGTGCTCGGCGAGGGCGACGAGGTGGTCAAGGCCAGCTCCGCCGCCTACGCCATGGGCCTGGTCAGAGGCGGCGCGATGGCCGTCGACCAGATGCTGGCGCTGGCCCGCGCGACCCGCCGGGACGGCGAGATCCGCCAGGTCGAGCTGGAGGTGCCCCGCCCCGGCGCGGCGCGCGCCGCCGAACCGCTGGCGGTCTCGGTCCGGGTCGCCCCGCTCGGCTCCCGGCTGGTCCTGGTGCTGGTCGAGGACCTGACCGACCGCCGGAGGATCGAGGCGATCCGCCGCGACTTCGTGGCCAACGTCTCGCACGAGCTGAAGACCCCGGTGGGCGCGCTCTCGCTGCTCTCCGAGGCCGTCGCCGACGCCTCGGACGACCCCGAGGCGGTCCAGCGGTTCGCCGGCCGGATGCAGGTCGAGGCGACCCGGCTGGCCAGCCTGGTCCAGGAGATCATCGACCTCTCCCGGGTCCAGGACGACCGCCTGCTGCCCGACCCCGAACCCGTGCCGGTGGACGAGCTGATCGCCGAGGCGATCGACCGCTGCCGCCAGCCGGCCGCCGCCAAGCAGATCCTGATCGCCGCCGGCGGCACCGGCGACCTCTACCTCGACGGCAACCGCGGCCAGCTGGCCGCGGCCCTCGGCAACCTGGTCGAGAACGCCGTCAACTACAGCCCGCCGCGCACCCGCGTCGCCATCGCCACCCGCCGCATCTCCAGTGCGGCCGCCCTCGGCGAGGCGGACGGCGAGCTGATCGAGATCTCGGTGACCGACCAGGGCATCGGGATCTCGGAGAAGGACCGCGAGCGGATCTTCGAACGCTTCTACCGGGTCGATCCCGCCCGCTCCCGGGCCACCGGGGGTACCGGTCTGGGCCTCTCGATCGTCAAGCACGTCGCCGCCTCGCACCGCGGCACCGTGTCGGTCTGGAGCGTCGAGGGCCAGGGCTCGACCTTCACCCTGCGGCTCCCGGCCGGCCAGGCCCCGGACCGCACCACCACTGCTTCCCCAACCCGTTCCGACGCGACCGCGTCGAACACCCTTCCTGCCCCGGAGGCCCGATCGTGACCCGAGTACTGGTGGTCGAGGACGAGGAGTCGTTCAGCGACGCCCTCTCGTACATGCTCCGCAAGGAGGGCTTCGAGGTGGCCGTGGCCGCCACCGGCCCCGACGCGCTGGAGCAGTTCGAGCGCAACGGCGCCGACCTGGTGCTGCTCGACCTGATGCTCCCCGGCCTGCCCGGCACCGAGGTCTGCCGCCAGCTGCGGGTCCGCTCCAACGTCCCGGTGATCATGGTCACCGCCAAGGACAGCGAGATCGACAAGGTCGTCGGCCTGGAGATAGGGGCCGACGACTACGTGACCAAGCCCTACTCCACCCGCGAGCTGGTCGCCCGGATCCGCGCGGTGCTGCGCCGCCGCGGTGAGGACGGCGACGGCGGGGGCGGCGGCGCCACCCCCGGCGCGCTCGAGGCCGGCCCGGTCCGGATGGACGTGGACCGCCACGTGGTGACCGTGGACGGCGCCAAGGTCGACCTCCCGCTCAAGGAGTTCGACCTGCTGGAGATGCTGCTGCGCAACGCCGGCCGGGTGCTCACCCGGATGCAGCTGATCGACCGGGTCTGGGGCGCCGACTACGTCGGTGACACCAAGACGCTGGACGTGCACGTCAAGCGGCTGCGGGCGAAGATCGAGCCCGACCCGGGCGCGCCCCGCTACCTGGTCACCGTCCGTGGCCTGGGCTACAAGTTCGAGCCGTAAACCGCTGCCGGTCCGGCACACACGAGAGGGCCCCTGCCGAGCAGGGGCCCTCTCGGGCGTTCGGGGTGCCTCAGTGGCCGGCGATCGGGCTGCCGGAGACCGAGCCGGAGGGGCTCGCCGCGCCGGAGACCGGGGCGGAGGGCGAGACCGGGGCGGACGGCGAGCCGGTGGCCGAGGGGGAGCCGGTCACGGGCGCGGACGGCGAGACCGGGGCGGACGGCGAGGCGGCGGTCGAGGGCGCGCTCTCCGCCTTCGGGCCGAAGGCCGCGTACTGGCCGCGGGCCGGCAGCACGGCGGCCGGCGAGGCGACCTGGCCGGCCGAGCCGAACACGAACGAGGTCGCGGCGAACCCGCCGACGTTCACCTTGGCCGAGGCCACGTGGGCGACCGGTTGCTCCGGGCCGCCGAGCAGCACCGCGGCGCCGGCCGGGATGACGATCTCCTTGATCGGGGCGCCCTTGGCGTCGGTGAAGGTCGCGGTCGAGCCCTCGCCGACGGTGATCGACTTCAGCGTCTCGGGCGTGCTGCCGCTGTTGCTGATGTTGACCGTGACGTTCGCCGGACCGGCGGCCTCGCCGGAGGCGCTGTCCTCGGTCACCACCACGATGTTGTTCAGCCGGAGGTTGTCGCCCAGCGAGGTGGACGCGTTGTCCGGCTTGACCTCCAGGGTGTCCGGGGAGTTCCCGGCGGCGCAGGCCGACAGCGGGACGATCGCGGCGAGGACGAGGGCGGCGATGGCGCCGCGTCGAAGGCTCCGGCTCACGGCGGCGACTTCTCCTTGGGTGAGATCACGGTGGATGTGGATCACGGTTGGTGGTCAGCGCTCAGACTACCCACCGCAGTTATCCGGTTCTCACGGGGTGGCCCCGTGTCGCGCACCGGTCCTGTGCCGGCCCCGACGGCCGGGTTCCGGGCGTGTCCGGACGGACCGGGGCCGCCACCGGCCGTGACGTGGCGCAGGTCACTGCCGGGGCGTGTGGCGAACGGAGGCAAAAACTCAAGATCAAACCATGGTTTCGGGAGTGTTGCCAGGGGTTTCGCCGACCTCTCGGACCGCCTCCGACCTGCGGGAAGCCTTCCTCGAACATCGGTCGCAGCATGTGATGGGGGTGATTGTCAAGCCCCGAGACCCGCCCTGACCTGCGAAAACGCCCTTCGGGTCGGCAGAAAAGCGTGTTATTCTGGAAAGCCACGGAAGGGGTCCTGTCACATGACGTTCAAGGTTGGCGACACGGTGGTCTACCCCCATCACGGGGCTGCGCTGATCGAGGCCATCGAAACTCGCCAGATCAAAGGTGTGGACAAGACCTACCTGGTGCTGAAGGTGCAGCAGGGAGACCTGACGCTGCGCGTGCCCGCCGAGAACGCTGAGTTCGTCGGTGTGCGTGACGTGGTGGGTCAGGAAGGTCTCGACCGGGTCTTCGAGGTGCTTCGTGCACCGTACACCGAGGAGCCCACGAACTGGTCCCGCCGCTACAAGGCGAACCTCGAGAAGCTGGCCTCGGGCGATGTCATCAAGGTCGCCGAGGTCGTCCGCGACCTGTGGCGCCGCGAGCGCGAGCGCGGCCTGTCGGCCGGCGAGAAGCGAATGCTCGCCAAGGCCCGGCAGATTCTGGTCAGCGAGCTGGCGCTGGCCGAGAACACCAACGAGGACAAGGCGGAGACGCTGCTCGACGAGGTGCTCGCCTCGTAAGGCGGTCCAGCTCCGTACGCCACGGCGCCCGATGCGGGTGTGCCACCAGGGACGCGCAGTCGTCCAGGGTGGTGCAGCAGCACCTCGGGCGCTTCGGCGTGTCCGCGGACGGCCACCACTGCGGGCGGTGGTCCACTAACGTGCAGCCGGAAGGGGGTCGTGCCGAGCGCCCGATGCGCACGGCAGGGCCATACCCACTGCGACGGAGGAGCGAAACCTGAACGCCACAGCACAACTCGCGGCGGCGGTGGTCCCGGCCGCGGGACGGGGCGAGCGGCTGGGCCCCGGAGCCCCCAAGGCCCTGCGGGAACTCGGCGGCGTACCGCTGCTGGTGCACGCGGTGCGGGCGCTGGCCCGCAGCCGTGCGGTCGGCCTGGTGGTGGTCGCGGCCCCGGCCGACGGCGTCCCCGAGGTCGTCGCGCTGCTGGACAGCCACGGCCTGGACGGCAAGGACGTCCGGGTGGTCGCCGGCGGCGCCACCCGGCAGGAGTCGGTCCGGCTCGGCCTCGCGGCCATCCCGGCCGACACCGCGGTGGTGCTGGTGCACGACGCCGCCCGCCCGCTGGTGCCGGTCGAGGTGGTGGACGCGGTGGCCGCCGCCGTTCGGGCCGGCGCCGAGGCCGTGGTGCCCGCCGTCCCGCTGGCCGACACCGTCAAGCGGGTCGAGCCGCAGCCGGCCGGTGGCCCCGAGCCGGTGCTGGACACCCCGGACCGCGCGAGTCTGCGCGCCGTGCAGACCCCGCAGGGCTTCCTGCGGGCGACCCTGCACGAGGTGCACGAGAAGGCGCTGGCCGAGGAGGCCGGGGGCGGCCTGCCGCCGGTCACCGACGACGCCGGGCTGGTGGAACGGTTCGGCGGCCGGGTGGTCGTGGTCCCGGGCCACGAGGAGGCCTTCAAGGTCACCCGCCCGCTGGACCTGGTGCTCGCCGAGGCCGTACTCGCCCGCAGGAGGGCCTCCGATGGCTTCTGAGCCGACCGAACCCACGATCGAACCCACCACCGCCCCGGCGGCCGCGCCGGTGATCCCGCTGGTCGGCATCGGCACCGACGTGCACGCCTTCGAGGCCGGCCGCCCGCTGCGGGTGGCCGGGCTGGACTGGCCGGACGCCGGGGACGGCCTGGCCGGCCACTCGGACGCCGACGTCGCCGCGCACGCGGCCTGCGACGCGCTGTTCTCCGCCGCGGGCCTGGGTGACCTGGGCGCGCACTTCGGCACCGACCGGCCGCAGTGGGCCGGCGCCGCGGGGGTGACCCTGCTGGCCGAGGCGGCCCGGATCGTGCGCGCCGCCGGCTTCGAGATCGGCAACGTGGCGATCCAGGTGATCGGGGTCCGGCCGAAGATCGGCAAGCGCCGGGCGGAGGCGCAGGCCGTGCTCTCGGCCGCCGTCGGCGCGCCGGTCTCGGTCTCCGGCACGACCACCGACGGCCTCGGCCTGACCGGCCGGGCCGAGGGGCTGGCCGCACTGGCCACCGCCCTGGTGTACCGGGCGGGTTGAGCCGATCCGGCGGTTGGCGAGTGTCCGGCCGCCCGGGCCGTGGGCGGGTGGGTAGCTTGGCCGTACCAGTCCGCTCGTCCACTGAGAAGAGGTCCAGATGGGTGCCGCACTCCCCGACCGGCTGAAGGAACTGCTCGACGACAAGACGTTCGCGGTGGTCTCGACCCTCCAGCCCGACGGCAGTCCGCAGTCCTCGGTGGTCTGGGTCAAGCGGGACGGCGACGAGATCGTGTTCTCGACCGTCCAGGGCCGCCGCAAGCACCTCAACATGGTCCGCGACGCCCGGATCAGCCTGGTGGTCAACCCGCCGGCGCACCCCTACACGTACGCGGAGGTGCGCGGGGAGGTCGTGATGACCACCGAGGGCGGCCGGGAGCTGATCGACGAGCTGTCCCGCAAGTACCGGGGCGAGGACTACGGGTTCGACGGGCCGGACGACGTCCGGGTGGTGGTGCGGCTGGCCCCGCGCAAGGTGGTCGGCAACATCTGAGCCGCCCGGGCGTGACCGGAAGGGGTGTCGCCGGCGGGGACTCCGGCCGGCGGCGCCCCTTCCGGCGTCCGCGGGGCCCGGGACCGGGCGGCGCCGGCCCGCGCAGCCGTACCGGACGCCGGGGGGACGCCGTTGACCTGGCGGTTTGACCGCCCGGCCGGCAGCGCGCCGGGAAAGGTGGCGAGGCACCCCCCACCGCCCACTACGCTTGACGCTGTGAGCCTTCGCCTGTACGACACCAACACCCGCCAGGTACGCGACTTCGTCCCGCTTGTACCGGGCTGTGTCTCCATGTACCTGTGCGGCGCGACCGTCCAGGCTGCCCCGCACATCGGACACATCCGGTCCAACCTCAACTTCGACGTGATGCGCCGTTGGTTCGGCTACCGCGGCTACCAGGTCACGTTCGTGCGCAACGTCACCGACATCGACGACAAGGTGATCGCCAAGGAGCGCGAGCTCGGCACCCCGTGGTGGGAGATCGCCTACACCAACGAGCGTGCCTTCAACGACGGTTACGAGGCGCTCGGCTGCCTGCCGCCGTCGGTGGAGCCGCGGGCGACCGGGCACGTCCCCGAGATGATCGAGATGATGCGGACGCTCATCGAGAAGGGGCACGCGTACGAGTCCGAGGGCAACGTCTACTTCGCCGTCACCACCTACCCGGACTACCTGGAGCTCTCCAACCAGGAGCTGGAGAACCTGCTGCAGCCGGCGGGCGCGGGGGAGACCGGCAAGCGCGACCCGCGCGACTTCGCGATGTGGAAGCGGGCCAAGGAGGGTGAGCCCAGCTGGGAGACCCCCTGGGGCCGCGGGCGCCCGGGCTGGCACCTGGAGTGCTCGGCGATGGCGCACAAGTACCTGGGCCGGGCCTTCGACATCCACGGCGGCGGGATCGACCTGATCTTCCCGCACCACGAGAACGAGATCGCCCAGTCCAAGGCGTTCGGCGACGACTTCGCCAACTTCTGGGTGCACAACGCCTGGGTGACCATGGCCGGCGAGAAGATGAGCAAGTCGCTCGGCAACTCGGTGCTGATCTCCGAGATGGTGCAGCGCTGGCGGCCGATCGTGCTCCGCTACTACCTGGCCGGCCCGCACTACCGCTCGATGATCGAGTACAGCGAGGAGTCGATCCGCGAGGCCGAGACCGCCTTCGCCCGGATCGAGGGCTTCGTCCAGCGGGTGGTCGAGGGCAGCGGCCCGGTGGACGCCGCCCCCGAGGTGCCGTTGGCCTTCGCCGAGGCGATGGACGACGACCTGGGCGTCCCGCAGGCGCTGGCCGTGGTGCACACCGCCGTGCGGCAGGGCAACAGCGCGCTCGCGGCGGGCGACAAGGAGAGCGCGGTGGCGCGGCTCGCCGAGGTCCGTGCGATGCTCGGTGTACTGGGTCTGGACCCGCTCGACGAGCACTGGGCCGGCACGGACCGGGGTGACGACCTGCACGGCGTGGTCGACTCGCTGGTCCAGCTGGTGCTGGAGCAGCGCCAGGCGGCCCGCGCCCGCAAGGACTTCGCCACCTCGGACGCCATCCGGGACCAGCTCACCCGGGCCGGTCTGGCGATCGAGGACACCCCGTCCGGCTCGCGCTGGACCATCAACAACCAGTAACCCCGTACCCGTCGGGGTGAGGGCCGGCCGCACCGTTCGCCGGTGCGGCCTCCCGTATGACGCAGAAGAGACAGGAAGTACAGCCATGGCCGGCAACAGCCAGCGCAGGAACCGCCGCAATCCCACTTCCAAGAAGGGCGCGAGTGTCGGTACCGGCGGCCACAGCCGGAAGGCGCTCCAGGGCAAGGGCCCGACCCCGCCCGGCGAGGCCCGCAAGGGTCACCCGAAGCAGCGCGCCGCCAACGCGGCCCTCAAGCGCGAGCGCGACGCCAAGTCCCGGGCCGGCATGCGCCGGGCCGGTGCGGGCGCCCGCGGCGGCCGCGGCGGCGCCGGCGCGGCCGAGCTGGTGGTCGGCCGCAACTCGGTGGTCGAGGCCCTGAAGGGCGGGGTGCCCGCCACCGCGCTCTACGTCATGCAGTTCATCGAGACCGACGACCGGGTCCGCGAGGCCTTCCAGGCCGCCAACGACCGCGGCGTGCCGCTGATGGAGGCCCCGCGCCCGCAGCTGGACCAGATGACCGGCGGGCTCAACCACCAGGGCCTGGTGCTCCAGGTCCCGCCGTACGAGTACGCGCACCCGGACGACCTGCTCGTGGACGCCACCGACAACGGCGAGCCGGCGCTGATCATGGCGCTGGACGGGGTCACCGACTCCCGCAACCTGGGCGCCGTGGTCCGTTCCGCGGCCGCCTTCGGCGCGCACGGCGTGGTCATCCCCGAGCGCCGCGCGGCCGGTATGACCGCCGGTGCCTGGAAGACCTCCTCCGGTGCGGCCGCCCGGCTGCCCGTGGCCCGGGCCACCAACCTCACCCGGGCGCTGGAGGCCTACCAGAAGGCCGGCCTGATGGTGGTCGGCCTGGCGGCCGACGGCGAGGCCGAGATCGGCGACCTGGAGCTGCTCAGCGGCCCCGTGGTGGTCGTGGCCGGCTCCGAGGGCAAGGGCCTGTCCCGGCTGGTCGCCGAGACCTGCGACATCCGGGTCCGGATCCCGATGCCGGGCGCCACCGAGTCGCTGAACGCCGGTGTCGCCGCGGGCATCGTGCTCTACGAGGCCGCGCGGCTGCGGGCCAAGGGCGGCTCGACCGCGTCCGCCTGACCGTCTGCGACAGCAGTTGTGAGCTGAACCGACCGGGTCCTTTCGGGCCCGGTCGGTTTTCTCATGATCATTTCAAAGCGGGGCCCGGAATCCACCCGGGAGAGTGTCCTAAGCGCCCGTCACCCGGTTAGAGGGGTGTGGACACCAGAACACCTCGGCGCCCCGGGCAGGGCGGCCCGGCGGGAATAGACTCCGGGCCCGCCCTCAACACGGTCAAGGTGCCGTCCGACCCGGCGAAGCTCAGCAGCACCCAGGCCAGCTTCCGGGTCAGGCTGGTCACCCCGGTGGATCCGCTGATCGACGCCCCCGCGGGCGCCGCCTTCGGCGACCCGTACGGCATGCGCAGCGGCGGCAACCCGTACGGGAACTCCTACCGCGCGGCGGGCCTCGGCACCCGCCCGACGGTCACCCCGCAGGTGGTCCTGCCGAGCACCGAGGTGCCGGCGATGGCCGGCATCGGCGGCGGCGCCCCGCGGCGCAAGGGCCGGGTCACGGCCGTCACCTGGAGCGGCCAGGCCGCCCCCGGCGACCTCGCCGCCACCCAGCTGCTGGAGGCCGTCCGGCTCAACACCGTCCCCGCCCCGGCCGGTGCGCCGGCCGGCGACGACACCCAGCGGCTCCCGCAGATCCAGCAGTACGGCCAGGCGGTCCCCCGGCAGCCCGGCTCGCCCGGGTCGAGCGGCGGGGGCCGCGCCGCCGCGCCGCCGTCCGAGCAGCCCGGCTGGGCCCCGTACGGGGAGCTGCCGGAGGTCTCGGCCGCCACCGCCGCCGAGGCCAAGCACCTGCGCGACCCGGGCCGCCGGGTCGACCTCGGCCTGGTCCTGCTGCCGCTGCGCGCGGTGCTCGGCTCGCTGTCGGTCTACGCCGGCTTCAGCAAGCTCTGCGACCCGGTGTACTTCGACGGCGGCGACCGCGGCTCGATGATGCGCTGGCTCTCCGCGCTGCACCCGTGGAAGGTCGCCACCCCGCTGCTCGACTTCGCGATGGCGCACCCGGTGGGCTCCGGCCTGGCGGTCGCCTTCACGGAGATCGTGGTCGGCGTGCTGACCATCCTGGGCCTGTGGCAGCGGCTGGCCGCCGGCGCGGCCATGCTGCTCTCCGCGGCGCTGCTGTTCACCGTGAGCTGGCGGGCCGTCCCGGTCTACGACGCTCCCGACCTGATCTTCCTGGCGGCCTGGAGCCCGCTGCTGTTCGCCGGCGCGCCGTTCGGCTCGCTGGACGGCCGGATCGCGCTCAACGCCTGGCGCCGGTACGGCTCCGGGGCGCCCGAGGCGCTGCGGCGCCGGGTGCTGCGGCGCGGCGCGGTGGTCACCGCGGTGGTGGTCGGGCTGACCCTGCTGACCGGGTCGATGCTGGGCGCCGCCGTGCGCACCGGCCGCACCGAGCAGGCGCCGGTCAAGCCGCCGACCGACTTCGGTTCGCCGATGTGGCCCGGGAACAGCCCCTCCGCGCCGCCCTCGCCCAGCCACAGCCCCTCGCCCACCCCGTCCCGGCCGGCGAGTTCGCCGCCGCCCTCCTCGCCCGCTCCGGGCAAGAGCAGCGGCAAGGCCAAGCCGTCCTCCGGGGCCAGCAGCACGCGCCCGGCGACCGGGGGCGGCAGCTCCGGACAGGGCGGTGGCGGCGGCGGATCGGCCCCCGGGAGCAGCAGCCCCCGGAGCACCACGCCGACCTCCCCCGGGCTGATCGGCGGGGTGCTCGGCAGCGGGCCGGTCGAGCTGCCCAAGCTCGGGCTGGAGCGGCAGGCGCAGGAGCCGCGGACGGGGGAGCAGCTGGTCTGACGGCGACCGGTGGCGGTGGACCCGCCGCCACCGGCGCCCGGTGAGCAACGGACGTACCCCCTGCCGGATTTGACGGGCAGGGGGTACGTCGTCGTGCGGGCGCGTGTCTGCTCGGCGGTGCCGTGCGGGCGCGTGTGCGGCGTCGGCGGGGGCGGGCCCGTCTCGGATCAGCCGTCGCCGCGGGCCGCGGCCAGCTCCTTGGCGGCCTCGGTGAGGTCCTTCGCGGTGTCGATGGCCCGCCAGTAGACGCCCTGCGGCAGCTGGTAGCCGGCCAGCCGCTTGGCGCGGGCGAGTTGGGGGAAGGTGGTGCGCTCGTGGTCGCCGACCTCGGGGAGCAGCTCGCGGAAGCCGGGGGCGAAGACGTACAGGCCGGCGTTGATCAGGAACGGCGAGGGCGGGGCCTCGATGAAGTCCAGCACGTTGCCGAACTGGTCGGTCTCCACCGCGCCCCAGGGGATCCGCGGCCGGGCCAGCGCGAGGGTGGCCAGGGCGTCCCGCTCGTGGTGGAAGGCGGCCATGTCGCGCAGGCTGAACCTGGTCCAGATGTCGCCGTTGGTGGCGTACCAGGCCTCGTCCGGGCGGGGGAGCGCGCGGGAGGCGTACTTCAGGCCGCCGCCGCGGCCGAGCGGCTCGTTCTCCACCACGGTCCGGACGTTCAGCGGCAGGTCGGCCTTGGCCAGCCAGTCCTCCAGCACCTCGGCGAGGTGACCGCAGGAGATCACCGCGTCCGTCACGCCCTCCGAGGCCAGCCAGGCCAGCTGGTGCCCGACGATCGGGATGCCCGTCCCGGGGATCTCGACCAGCGGCTTCGGACGGTCGTCGGTGTACGGGCGGAGCCGGGAACCCTGGCCGCCGGCGAGGATCACGGCCTGTGTGACGGTCTGCGTCGCGGGGTGCGGGGCTGCGGGTGCGGCCGGGTGCGCGGCAGGGTGTGCGGGCGTGGGTGAGACGGGCTGGGCGACGGCGGCTGCGAGTGGGTCGGGGCGCGTCGGTTCTGCTGTCATGCGGACACAATAGGGTCCGCGCGGAGGCGGACCCTACGGTGGACGGCGGTCGGGACGGGCGGGCCTCAGCCCACCACGCCGGCCGCGAACGAGCCGTCGCAGACCGGGCGGGCGAAGGAACGCGCGCGCTGGACGTCGCCCTGGTACTTGCGGACGGCGGCGCGGCCGAGGTCGGCCGAGAGGCTGCTGCAGTACGGCGTCAGCGAGGGCTTCTCCCGCATGGTGCGCTCCAGCAGGTCGAGCGCGGTGCCCGGGTTGTGGTTGCGCAGCTCCTCCAGCAGGTCGACGCGGAGCGCGTCCTGCGGGGCCAGGCCCTGGGAGCTGGGGGCGGTGGCGGTGCGCCCGATGGTGCCGTCACCGCTGGAGGCCGCGACCACCTGCTGGTCGAGCCCGGTCGGTGGCGCCCAGGGGACCCGGGTCACGGCGAGCGTGCCGGTGGTCACCAGGACGACCGGCAGGGTGAGGGCGACGGTCTGGCCGATGCGGCGAACGAGCTGTTTCACGCACAGGAGCGTAGCGGTGGGTGGCCGGGTCGGCGCGCTCCGTTACACCAATGAGTGAAGCGTGTCCCGTTTCGTTCCGTCATCGTGTTGACGCGGGCGGCCCGGACGGGTGTTCCCGGGGGTACGGGCGCCGGGGTACGACCGAGCCCCGGCCGCCCGCGAACGGGTCGGGCCGGGGCTCGGGTGGCGCTGGTGCTCGGCCGCTTCGGCCGCTTCGGCGGCTTCGGCGGCTTGGGCCGCGTCGGCCGGTTCAGCTGCTTCAGTTGCTTCAGTTGCTGAGGCGGGCGCCCGTGCTGGTGGAGAAGACGTGCGGCTCGCCGCCGTTCGGGACCACGTTGATGGTCTCGCCCTTGGCCGGGATCTGGCGGCCGTGCACGCGCACGACGATGTCCTTGTCCTCGCCGGCCACCTTGGTGGTGCCGTAGACGAAGCCGTCGGCGCCGAGCTCCTCGACCACGTTCACGGTGACCGCGACGCCCTCGATGCCGCCCGCGGGGACGATCTCGAAGTGCTCGGGGCGGATGCCGACGGTGACGTTCTTGTCGGTGCCGGCGCCGGCCAGGTCCTCGCGGGAGATGTTGATGACCGAGCCGCCGAACTTCACGCCGCCGTCGACCAGCGGGACCTCGACCAGGTTCATCGCGGGCGAGCCGATGAAGCCGGCCACGAAGAGGTTGGCCGGGCGGTCGTACATGTTGCGCGGGGTGTCGACCTGCTGCAGCAGACCGTCCTTCAGGACCGCGACGCGGTCGCCCATGGTCATGGCCTCGGTCTGGTCGTGGGTGACGTAGACCGTGGTGATGCCCAGGCGGCGCTGCAGGCCGGCGATCTGGGTGCGGGTGGAGACGCGGAGCTTGGCGTCCAGGTTGGACAGCGGCTCGTCCATCAGGAATACCTGCGGCTGGCGGACGATCGCCCGGCCCATCGCGACACGCTGGCGCTGGCCGCCGGAGAGCGCCTTCGGCTTGCGGTCCAGGTAGTCGGTGAGGTCGAGGATCTTCGCCGCCTCCTCGACCTTGGTGCGGATCTCGGCCTTGTTGACGCCGGCGATCTTGAGCGCGAAGCCCATGTTGTCCGCGACGGTCATGTGCGGGTAGAGCGCGTAGTTCTGGAACACCATCGCGATGTCCCGGTCCTTCGGCGGCAGGTGCGTCACGTCGCGCTCGCCGATCCGGATGGCGCCGCCGTTGACGTCCTCCAGGCCGGCCAGCATGCGGAGGCTGGTGGACTTGCCGCAGCCGGAGGGGCCGACGAGGACGAGGAACTCGCCGTCCTCGACGTGCAGTTCCAGGGCGTCGACGGCGGGCTTGGTGCCGCCCGGGTAGAGGCGGGTCGCCTTGTCGAACGTGACAGAAGCCATGGCTGTGCTCTCCTTCACCGGCAGGAACGTGCCGGACGATCCGAGTAAAGGGCTGGATTGTCGTGCGCCCGCCCTCACCGTCGTAGTGGTCTGGACCACGGATGAGAGCCGACTCCTGGCGACCGTACCCGCCCGTTCATCCGCTTGTCAGCCCCCGGAGGCGGGCGATTTCGGCATCGGTCCGATCACAACCGGGACACATCCCCCAAACCGCCGCCCACCCCCGGTATCCCCCGGCGACTGTCGCCCCCTCCCGGTACACTGCCCCTGGTGCCGCCGTGGTCCGCCGCGGACGGTCACCGTGCCTCCTTAGCTCAGCTGGCCAGAGCACCGCTCTTGTAAAGCGTAGGTCGTCGGTTCGAATCCGACAGGAGGCTCTTCTTTTCACCCTGGATGAGCTGCAGCTTTGGCCTTCTGGGGGCTTGATCACCGGCCTCGGACTCCTGGTCCGAGGCCGTTTGCGTGAGCGGATGGCGTGATCGCCTTGGTGTCGGTGGCGGACTGGGCATCCTTGCGTGGTTTCACGGCCCGCGGAACGAGGCGGGCTGACGCCTCTGCGATGGCCCGGTCGACCTGGGGGAGCAGGGTCGTGTAGGTGTCCGAGGTGATGCCGATCGAGGAGCGGCCGAGCATCTCCTTGATCGTGTGGAGGTCCGCTCCGGCTGCGTGAGCGAGGCTCGCCGCGCCGTGCCGGAGGTCGTGCAGGCGGAGCGGCGGGAGACCGGCCTCCTCGTACAGCTCGCGAAACCGGTCGGTCACGGACATGGGGTGTAGCCACTCGCCGTTCTCCTTGGTGAAGACCCGGCCGTTCTCGACCCAGGCGGCACCCCACTTCTCGCGGTCGGCGTGCTGCTGGAGGCGGTGCTCCTTCAGGACGGCCACGGTGGCGGAGTCCAGCGCGATGGTGCGGGCGCCCGCGTCGGTCTCATCGCGATAATGGACCTCTCCAACGACCTCCGCGAGGCCCTTCCTCAGCCGCAGCAGCGCCTGCTCCGCTGGTGTGACACCGGCACCACGAGACCTCTCGGCCATCGGCCGTTGCTGCAGGTCGAGTCAGGTGGCCTGGAGGTGTCCCGGGGTGAGGTGGTCAACGTCTTGTTGTGGATCACCGACCAGGACCTGAAGGCAGGCAGGTTCGACGGCGTTCGCCACGGTTTCGAGGTCGCCTGACCGAGGCGGGTTTGCCAGGAGACTCCTGCCCGATTGACGCATGGCCGCCCGCACATGGGTTGGGTGGGCGGCCATGCGTCAATCGGGCAGGGGGGTGCGGCATCGAGCTACGCCTGCAAGATCAGCTGCGGCGTAGGAGCTTGCCCCGGCCCCGATGGCGCCCGGCTTGTCGCCCGGCAGGCAGATCGACGGCAGCGGGGTCAGCAGGCTGCTGAGGCAGGGCTGGCTCGTCGTTGAGGAGTATCGATCGCCAGACGCGCTCCTGCAGCTCCTTGATACAGGGCCCGCACGCGTACATCGGTGCTTGGGCACCAGCCACGTGTGCCGGTCCGATCCACAGGACGCGTGTCCACTGCTGGCCGCAGTAGAGCCAGCAGAAGCCGTCGACCCACTGATTGCCGTCGTTCGTGGCTGCCGGGGCGGGCCGGCCCCCACGGGCGAACTCGGCGATTCCGGGAAGCACCACAGGGGGCAGTGCCAGTTCCGTAAGCACAGCTCAGCTCCCAGGCTCAGTGGTCCTGGGCGGCCACGTCGGTCGAGCGGCCACCGATGGTCGTGCCGATGCCGTCCTTCTCGGCGTCGGCGAACAGGAGGGTGGGCTCGGCGAGGATGTCGCGGCCGGCCTCGCTCTTGTAGATCTCGTCGACGCTGCCGAACCGGGCTTCGGAGTAGTCGAGTTCGAGCAGTGCGGCGGCTTGGCGGACGGAGGCCTCATCGGGCCCCTCGATCTCCACGAAGGTGGAGAGGTCGGGCCAGGTGTCGAAGTCGAAGGCGACCTCGCCCAGGCGCCACTCCTCGCGGTAGTTCTCCTGGTAGCGGACCTCGCGCAGGCCGAGACTGCGGAGGATCTCGGCCATGGCGTGCAGGTCGGTGACCTCGGTCTCGATCTCGGTGGTCCCGTTGATGCTGCTGGCGTCGGTGACCTGCTTGAGTGTCAGGGTTGAGCGGATGCCCTCGTCGCGGAGGCGGACCCACTGGCTGGTGTCCAAGGCGTCATTCTCGAAGATCTTGCGGGTGAGCAGGGTTCGGGGGAATGCCTGGACGGCGCCGAGCTCCACCAGCTTCGCCTGGAGACCGGCGACATCGACGGACAGGAACTTCGCCTCGTACTCGTGCTTCATGTGGGCTTCCTCTTTCAGGTGTTGGAGGGGCTGGGCGTGAGCGCTGCGACCATCAGGCCCATACGGTGGGTGTGGTCCTGGAGCTGGCCGACATGGGCTCGCTCGGTGAACTCGCCGGTCCGGAGGGTCAGCAGGACCTGCCAGACCGTGGGGAAGAGGCGGATGAGCTTCTCGGGAGACGTGTAGTGCTCGACGAGCTGGTGGCGAGCCTCGACGGGCATCATGAACTCCGCGCCGAACAGGCCGCCTGGGCGGACGAGGAGCCGCATGCGGGCGATGAATTCGGCCAGCGGACGGTGGTGGTTGGCACTGTAGTGCCACGAACAGCTCGTCCAGACGGCGTCGCAGACGGCGCTGAGGGGATCGGAGTTGAGGAAGTCCTCCTCGATGACCTGCACCCGGTCGTAGAGCTCTTCGAGCTTGAGGCGGTCGGCCAGGCCCAGAGCATGGGCGTTGACGTCACCCGGAAGGTGGACCTGGCCACCGTGCAGCGCGAACGGGTCACGTTCGATGGCGATGACGCGGTAGCCGGCAGCAGCGAGCGGCAGGACGAACTTCCCGTCGCTCGCACCGACGACCGCGATCGTCGCGTCAGGGGAGACGTGCTCCTTGAGCGCGGCGAGGTACTGGGGGAAGAAGGTGAGGGTGTGCTCCCACAGGCTCTCTGTCTGCACGGCGGTGAGCTCCTTCCGTGTCGGTGGCGAGGATGGCCTGAACGACCTGGTGCGGCGCGAGGCCGGTGGTGTCGACCGGCTGCATGGGGAACTCGGCGTAGGCATCGGTGATGAGCGCGGAGCTCTTCTCGCCGAGGGCGTCCCAGCGGGAGAGCGGCTTGTCACGCGCGGCGAGCCGCCGTCGGCGCTCGTCCTCCGCACACACCAGTTGGTAGGTCACGGGCTGCGGCAGGTCGGCCGGGAGTGCGACGCCCAGCCTGGAGCCCAAAGCCTGGTGGTTGGCCAGGCATCGGGCGAAGTAGCTCTCCACGACGACTGGGATGCCGGCGTCGAGGCAGCGCTGTATCTGGTCGGCGGCGGTGAACAGCGCGGAGAGGTAGAAACACATCCGGGCCTCGACGTTCTCCCGCTTGTCGACCTCGCGCCGCAGAGGCTGGTAGAAGTCCGGCACGGTGGGGACGAGTACGGCCTCGCGGGCGGCGGCGAGCATCGGTGCGACGGTCGACTTGCCGGTCCCGCGCAGCCCTTCGAGGCTCTCGAACAGTGGGCGGTCAGACACGGGCGTACACCACGTCGGGCACCGCGAGGGTGAGCTCGTCGGTGGCGCTGGGCCGGTGGACGATGTGGCCGGTGGCCTTGTCGTACCAGAAGGCGTGGGAGTCCTTGCCGACGGCCTTGCAGGACATGGTGAGCGCGCCCCGAGGGTCGGACTCGATCCGCTCGATCTCGCGCGGACCGCCGACGGGAGCGCAGATCTCCGGGGCGCCGTCGGCGGAGAGGTCCTCGTCCACGATCACCTCGATGGCGAGGTCCGCGGCCTGGAGGGATTCGCGCAAGCGGGCGTAGGCGCCGGGGTCCGTGACGATCAGCTCGGGATGGTCAGCGGCGTGGCCGACCGGACGCAGGCAGTGCAGCTTCAACTGCTGGGCGCCGAAGTCCTGGAGGGTGCGGGCGAGCGGCAGCACATCGTCGATGTTGCGGGCGTTGACCGTCATGGTCGCGCCCGTGGCGACCCCGAGTTCCCGTGCGAGATCGAGAGCGCTGAGCGCGCCCTGGTAACTGCCGAGCTTGCGGAGGCGGTCGTTGGTCGCGCCGACGCCCTCCAGAGAGACGCGCAGGACGTCCAGGTAGGGAGCGATCTCGGTGAGGCGACGCTCGATGCGGTAGCCATTGGTGCAGATCTCGACCTGAAGGCCCAGCTCCTGCTTGGCGTGGCGGACGACCTGCGGTAGGTCCTTGTAGACAAAGGGTTCGCCACCGAGAAGGGTGACGGCGTCGGTGCCGTACTTCTCCCGCATCAGGGTCATCAGGCTGATCGCCTCGTCGGCGGTGAAGGCGTCGGCGTGCTTGAGCCGCTCGCCGTGGAAGCAGAACAGGCACTCGAAGTTGCAGCGGTAGAGCAGCTGCAGATACAGCATCCGGATCCGCTGGATCCCGGTCACGTCCTCGATCACGTCGGCCTCCCCTGGCCTCAAG
Organism: Kitasatospora sp. NPDC094015; assembly: GCF_040304075.1. Lineage (NCBI taxonomy): Bacteria > Bacillati > Actinomycetota > Actinomycetes > Kitasatosporales > Streptomycetaceae > Kitasatospora > Kitasatospora sp. NPDC094015. The sequence continues at coordinate 111,957 of NZ_JBEOUL010000014.1, read as the reverse complement.
GCTGATTGGAGACCTTGATGCTGGCCCCGAGGACCAGGACACCGTCACCGCTTACCGGGACAGTTCGAGGACGTCCTGGGACGTTTTCAGTGCGAAACGAACGCCTCCAGCCGGGCCAGAAGACCAGGTGTGTCCGAGAGGTCGGGCAGCACCTCTACCGCGCCGGCGGCAGACAGCTCGGCCGAGGTGTGGACGCCTGTGGAGACCGCAATGACCTCAGAGCCGGAGACGAGGGCTGCTTCGACGTCCCTAGGGGTGTCACCGACCAGGACAACAGGGGTACCACCGGGAAGGCAACGCTGAGCCCTGACCCGCTCGCGGGCGACGGCCACCAGATCAGGTCGCTCCACGGCGTCCGCGCCGTAGGCCCCGACGGACAGGTCCACGAGTGTGTCGAGACCGAACGCCCCCAGCTTCACTCGGGCGTTAGCAGCGATGTTGCCGGTCAGAACCGAGGACACCCAACCGACCCGTTCCGAGGCGGCCTTGAGCGCCTCGCGTACGCCCGGCAGCACCGCTCCCCGCCGCGCCAACTCCTCGAACCGTGCGGCGCCCGCCGCCTGCAGAGCACCCTCGACGCTGTCCCAGCCTGGCATAGGAAGACTGTTGCGGAGGAACATGTCCTGCATGATCAGCCGATCCGTCCGGCCCTCCGTTGCCGCCGCTACTGTCGGTGCCCGGCCCGCGAGAGCTTTGAACGCGGCGGCGTAGATCTCCTTGCTCACCCCGGCGTTGTCGATGAGAGTGTGGTCGATGTCCCACAGGATGATGAGCGGCATATCGCCAGCGTAAGCATCCTGTCGCACCGTCAGCACCAGCGAAACGTCCCGCAACGTCCTTGCGGGCCACCGCCCGCCTCGGCTTGTATAGCCTCCGTGAACGAGCGACTTCGCTCCGTACTCGCCCAGCGCGGCCTCTCACCCGAGTCGCTCGCCGCCGCGTGCGAGGTGGACCCCAAAACCGTAGGCCGCTGGCTCGGCGGCCGCGTGCCCCATCCACGGCACCGCTTCACGGCCGCCCAGCACCTACGAGTGGAAGAGACCTTCCTCTGGCCGGCCCTGCAGCCCAGGACCAACCGGACGGCCGCCACAGGTGCCGAACTCATCGGCACCTACCCCAACCGGGCCAGCGTCCCCAGAGAGACGTGGCTGACCCTTCTGCAGGAGGCCGAGGCCCGCATCGAGGTGCTCGTCTTCTCCGGGACGTTCTTCGCGCAGTCGAATCCGCACGTCGCGCGCATGCTCGCCGAGCGCGCCGCCGATGGCGTCCGCGTTCGGCTGTGCTTCGGCAACCCGAACGGCCAGGCAGTCTCGCTCCGGGGCCGCGAGGAAGGCATCGGCGATGCCCTCGCCGCCAAGATCCGCGCCTCCCTTACCTACTACCGCAGCCTGCTCACCGTGGCTGGCTGCGAGGTACGCCTTCACGACACGACGCTGTACAACTCGCTCTTCCGCTACGACGACAACCTTCTGATCAACCCGCACGTCTGGGGTCAGCCGGCCAGCGCCAACCCTCTGCTCCACCTCCAGAGAGTCGACACCACCGGCTGGTTCGACAACTACGCTCAGAGCTTCGACGCCGTCTGGGGCACTGCATGCCCATGGACGTCCGACTTGGAGGGGACCATCACGCATGGGCAGGACTGAGTTCTACAACGACCCCGCCGCTCCCAAGGCCAACACCCTCATCCCCGCCAGCAACCTGCTTGTCGTCGACGAGAGCGGCGCCATCCTGCTCCAGCGCCGCCGCGACACAGGCCAGTGGGCCCTGCCCGGCGGCGCACAGGACATCGGCGAGACCGCCGCCGAGTGCGCCGTCCGTGAATGCCTGGAGGAGACCGGCATCACCGCCGAGATCACTGGCTTCCTCGGCGTCTACACCAACCCGCGCCACATTGTCGCGTACACCGACGGCGAGGTCCGCCAGCAGTACGAGAACACCTACATCGGCCGCCCCACCGGCGGTGAGCCGACCGTCAACGACGAAGCCGACGGCGTCTGCTGGATCCAGCCCGCCGACCTCGACCAGTACGACATCCACGCCAGCATGCGCCAGCAGATCGGCGACTACCTCGCCGGCACCTACCCCTACCTCGGCTGAGCCGCCAGCGTCGCCTCCACCCGCGCCACCGCCGCGAAGATCTCCGGCGACGCCCGACGGATGAACCGCCCCACCACGCTGTCCGCCCCGTAGCGGCCCACGATCTCCGCAACCCGCTCGTCGGCCGTCGTTCGGGCCCCGTCGGGCGTCGTCGTCATGTCGCAGTACACCAGTGCATCCACCAGCCGCTGATCTTCCAGCAGTGGGAACTCCGCCTCCAGCACGTCGCGCAGCCCGCGCTCCTCAGCCTCCAGCAACGCGAACGAGTGATTCGCCACCAGCCGCACCAGCCGATCATCCGCTCCATGGACGTCACGAAGGAACCGGGCGCCATCGAGCGGATGGAATGATGTCACTGCCAGCCTTGGTGCGTACCCGACATCGTGCAGCACAGCGGCCGAGCGGAGAAGCACCGCATCCTCACCCAGCACGTGCACAAGGTCGGCCGCGTGCTCCACCACACCCTGCGAGTGCGCCCACCGCCGCGGGAGCGCCATGGCCAGCTCTGCTTCGGCAACACGCCACGCCCACTGGCCCAATCCTTCTCTCATGCTCCGGTGTATGCCCGGCGGAATCTGGCGCAATCCACCGGGACGTTGCGCCGGCGTCGTTGGTGCGTTCGTCATTCCCGTGGACTCGCACGACTGCACGGACGAGTGTCAGGGATGCCGTGATCGATGCACCCTGGCGCGATCTGGTCGAGGGAGCGAGCAGGTCTGCACGCGGGCTTCCCCCAAGGAGGCAGTCAGGATGCTCTGCCCGGCGTCGCGAATCGAGTCGTGTCCACTCCGCCATGGGGGTTTGCCGTTCACGCTCTTGCTGGAGATCAAGAAGCGCCTACCTTTCTGAGTAATCGTCAACATATGTACGATGCAGGTTCATTGGGGGAGCTCGGATGCCCGAGCATGTCGACTCGACGGACGAGGAAGATCGGCGTGAGATGTTCGGAGAGGCCCGGGACCGGGGCCTGGACACAGTCGTGGATGCACTGCCAGACATCGAGGGTCGCGGGAAGGTGACGCTGGCGCAGGAAGACCGCTCACTCGTGAAGCCCGTGCGCGTGGGCTATCGATCCTCGACCGCCAGTGGGTGATCCCGGACAACCGCCTCATGGTGGTGCCACGACCAGACCTCTGGCGCGTCAGGGGCGCTCAGCAGGCGTCCTGCTTTCACGTCGGGAGGTGGACCTTCGCCGACGCGCAGTCGTGGCTGACGCCGGAGTTGCTGCTCGGCGAGGTGCGGGACGAGATCGACCGGCTCAACGGCCGGCCGGACTCGACGGGTCGGTGCCCGGCCGTGGCGGAGACGTACCTCGTCGGGCCGAGCGAGGAGGGGCGTGCCGCGCTGCGCGACGCCTACCTGGCGATCCCCGAGCACTTCCGTCACTACGCGCTCGGGGACATGGACCGCAAGGACTGGCCGCTGAAGGTGCTGGTGGCCGGCCTCGGCGGGACGATGCACGGTTCCGAGCGGGTGGTCACCGAGTCGATGCACCGGGAGGCGCTCGACTACTTCGAGGAGCGCAGTAAGGCGATCGGGCGCCGGAAGAGCCGGGTCCCCGCCGATGGTCCGGACGAGCCGCGCGGCACCGCGATCGAGCTGCCGCACGTCCACCACCCGAAGGGCACGCCCGCCGAGGCCGGCCTGCTGGTGCTGCGCAACGACTACCCGGCGCCCGTGCTGCTGGACGGCGTGCCGTACCCGACCGTCGGCCACGCCTACTGGGCGCTGTCCACCGCCGACGAGGACCACCGGGCCGCGATCCGGGCCGCCGGGACGGGCTACGCCGCCCGCCGGGCCGCCGAGCAGGCACCCCGTCGGCCCGGCTGGGAGCAGGCCCGCACCGCCGTCATGGCCCGCCTGCTGCGCGCCAAGTTCGCCCAGCACCCCGAGCTGGCCGAGGTGCTGCTGGGCACCGGTGACGCCGCGCTCCGCTACTCGGACGGCGACTCCCCGCGGTTCTGGGGCCAGCACGGCAAGGAGGGCCGCAACTGGATGGGCCGCCTGCTGGAGCTGGTCCGGGCGGAGCTGTCCGCGGAGCGCTACGGCCTGCTCGGCTGAGCCGTCCGGTCCGCGCGGGGGGTCAGTGCCGGCCGAGGATGACGGGGTCGTGGGCGAGGTCCTCCAGCAGGGCGTCCAGCTTGAGCCGGTCGACCGAGGACATCAGGAAGACGTGCACGTACCCGCGCCGGGTGGACTCGTCGCCCGGGTCGGGCAGCACGTCCTGCGAGGACAGCGACCACTTCGCCACCAGCTCGGGGCTGGGCTTGCGGAACCGCACCGTGATGGCGCCCGGCGTGCGGGCCGGCCACAGCTCCACGCCGTGCTCCCGCTCCAGCCGCCGCAGCCCGTCCTCCAGGTAGGCGCCGAGGTCCTGGGCGCGGCGGATCCGGTCCACCTGGTCCTGGTAGGAGTGCCGGGACAGGTGGTCCCAGAGCACCAGCGGCGAGAACCCGTTGCGCGAGCCGGCGAAGGTGGTGTCGGGCGCCCCGATGTACTCGGGCTGGGACGGCGGCGCGATCTGGTACTTCACCTTGGTCATGTAGATGCCGCACGGCCACGGCGCACCGGGCCACTTGTGGCCGCTCATCGCGATCGAGGACACCATGTCGACGTCGCCGTGGGCGGCGGTCGGCAGGTTGATGCCGAAGTCGAACTCCGGCATGCGGGCGGCCGGTTCCCAGCCGTAGGCCGCCGGGTCCGCGGTGGCCATCCGCATGAAGGGTGCGTACCCGGCGCCGAGCGCGCCGTCCACGTGGATCCAGAACCCCCGGCGCCGGTCGGTCAGCGGCTCGCCGGTGACCGGGTCCTTGCCGTAGGCCACCTCCCGCTGCACCAGCCCGTACCGCTCGAACACCGGCAGCAGGCGCTCGCAGACCTCCCGGACGTCGTCGTGGGCGCCCTTGAAGGTGCTGCCCAGGTTGAGGCTGATGAAGATCGGGTGACCCTTGGCGGCGAAGAACTCCACCAGGACCGCGAGCGCGTCGACGTCGATCTCGCCGGTGCCGTCCCAGGAGAGCCCCGAGGGCCCGGGGCGGGACGGGACCTCCACGGGCCACTCGCCGGACCTGGCCGGGCCGCCGAGCGGGCACTCGCCCGGGTAGCGCTCGGAGCCCACCGCGTGGAAGGTCTCAACGCCCAGCACCCGGACCGCCTTGGCGAACGAGTAGTGGGTGTCCTCGGAGTAGAACGCCACCGGGCGGTGCGCGTTGGGGTTGCTCGGGGCGTCCGGTGCCCGCAGGTACCGCCCGGCCCCGGACGGGTCCGTGGACGAGCCGATCAGCGCCTTGCCGCTCAGGTAGTCCCGGGCGTTCCAGAGCGCGTACATGTTGCCCTCGGTCGAGCCCATGGACAGCACGTAGCCCCAGTACGACTCCGGGTCGTCCACGTCGTACGGCCGCTCGGCGTTCCACAGCGCGGCGTAGTAGTCGAGCACCGCGCGCTCGACCACCTTGGTGTTCGGCTTGTACCCGCCGCTCTGGAACGGGTCGCCGAGGTTGTTGATGTTGTGCTGCATGAAGCGGCCGAGGTCGATCGAGCAGCCGCCCATCTCCTGGGTCGCCTGGTAGCCGAGCAGGTGCCGGCGCTTGCGGGTGAGGTAGCCGTCCAGCCGGTCGAGGGCGCGCAGCCGCTGCTCGTTGCCCAGCCCGCCGGTGGGCAGCGCGAAGTCGGCGGCGTCCGGCTCCTCGGCCGGGTCGGCCGAGCGGTGCGGTGCGGCGGGCGCCGACTGCGCGGGGAGCTGGACGCGCAGCCGTACGGCCTCGTCGTGGCCGGCGGGCACGGTCAGGGTGTCGGTGGGGCTCACGGCGCAGCACTCCCGGGTCGCTGGGTCGGACGACCCAGCCGGCGGGGCCGGTGGGGTGGCGGGAGCCGATCCGATCGACCGCCAGGATGGAACCTGTGACGCCCGGGAGGAAGGTGATCCGAAGAAGATTTCGAATCACGTCGGAAAATCTTGCGAATCGTCGGTACGAGGGGTGACCCTGGGACCCGTGCCGAACTTTTCTCCGCCCGCGCGGATGCCCCTGGACGAGGTCGACCGGGCGATCCTGCGGATCCTCGCCGACAACGCCCGTACGCCCAACAACGCGCTCGCCGAGGCGGTCGGCATCGCCCCCTCGACCTGCCTGGCCCGGGTCAGGTCACTGCGCGAGCGCGGCGTGATCCGGGCCTTCCGGGCGGAGATCGCGCCGGGCGCGATCGGGCTGCCGCTGCAGGCGATGATCTCGGTCCGGCTCCGCGCGCACACCCGGGAGCAGAACGAGAGCTTCCGGGCCACCGCGCCGGACATGCCGGGCGTCCTGGCGGTGTTCCACATGGCCGGCTCGGACGACTACCTGCTGCACGTGGCCGTGGAACACCCGGTCGCGCTGCGCGACTTCGTGGTGGAGCACCTCACCACCCACCCGGCGGTGGCGCAGACCCGGACCAACCTGATCTTCGAGCAGATCGCCGGGCGCCAGCACCTGCTGCCGGACGCCTGAGGTCGGCGGCGCGCCGGGCCGACCGAGGGCCGGCGCGCCACCCGACAGGCCACCCGACAGGCCGCCCGTTCAGGCCGCCCGGTGCCCGTACGCCGACCGCGCGGCCGAGTCGAGCAGGTGGGTCAGCGAGCGGTTCACCCGGTCCGCGGCGACGGCCGCGCCCTGCCCGACCGCGCTGCGGCCGGCCGCCTGGGCCGCCTGGAAGGGACCGCTGCTCGGCCGGCGCCCCTGCCGGGCGAGCTCGTCGGCCAGGTCGGTGACCTGGTCCACGGCCTTGCGCTGGGCCCGGGCCAGCCGGGAGATGAGGTGGCGGGAGCGCAGGTCGAGCGGGCCGAGCGTCTCGCGCACCGCCTGCAGGGTGTCCGGCCACTGCGCGTGGAAGAACTCCAGGAACTCCCGCAGGGCGTGCTCCGCCTCCGCGCGCCGCAGGTCGCGCTGGCCGGCGCCGGCCGACTCCAGGGCCGCCATCGACTCCCGGATGGCGACGACCTTCCCGACCGAGGTGCGCAGGAACTCGACCAGCTCGGCCTTGGCCTGCCGGCCCGCCGCGGCGTGGTCGGCGAGCTCCTGCGCCGAGGCCGGACAGTATCCGGGGCCGCTGTGGGTGAGGGAGTCGAGGAAGCGGCCGGCCAGCGACTCGCGCGGCATCGACCACCCCTCTTCGGGTCCGGCCCCGCCGTCGGGGCCGCCCCTGCTCAGGACATCGGAGAACTTGGTAGTCATCTCACCCACCGCCTTCGGACGCTGTAGAGGCCGACACGCCTTCGAGGGCCGCCGGCTCGGCCGCCGGCCCGGTCTCCCGGACCGCCCGGGGGGACGCCGGGGACGCCTGCCGGGGAGCACGGGGAGCACGGGGAGCGCGGGGAGCCCGCGGGGACCGGGCGGGTGCCTGCGGGCCGGTGCGCTGCCAGGTGTCGAGGATCGCCGGCGCACCGGCCCCCGCCATCAGGGCGCCCAGGGCACCGAGCGGACCGGCCTCGGCCAGACCCCAGGCGACCACGCCGCCGATGACGATGCGGACCAGCTCGCCCGTCACGTACATGGCGGGCGTCGGGCCGTTCTTCACCGCCCACGGCCACTGGTTCTTGCTCCGCAGGACCCGGTAGAACGCCAGGAGGGAGATCAGCCCACCGCCTACGGCTCCACACGCGAAGCTCTGCCAATGAGGCACCGCACCCTCCGTCCAACCCCTCGCCTGCTCCGGCGGGATCGTGCCCGCGCCAGCTGACTGTCATTCAGGCGTCAAGAGTAGCCCGGAGTGGTGACCTTCCGGGCGGAGTCGGGCGCAGGAGTGCGATTACGAACGGCGTCGGGGCTTGCCGCGCTTGGCGGGCTTGGCGGTCCCGGCACCGGAGCGCGGGTTGCGGCCGCCGGGCTTGCCGGCGGTGGGCTTGCGCGCCGTGCCGCCTGCGTCGGTCCGCTTGGCCTGCGCCTTCGCCTTGGCCTTGGCGGTCGGCTGGACCTTGGCCGCGGGGTCCGGGGCGGTGGTCCGGGAACTGTTCACGGTCCGGCCGCGCACGATGCCGATGAAGTGCTCCACCAGATCGGTGGTCAGCTCCTGCGGCCAGGCCAGCGCGACCCGGGACCCGGGGGCGCCGGTGAGCGGCCGGTAGGTGAGGTCCTTGCGGTGGTGCAGCCGGGCGAGCGACTGCGGGACGACCAGCACGCCGATGCCGGCCGCCACCAGCTCGACGGCGTCGCCGGTGGTCGCCGGGCGCTCCTTGGCGGGCTGCCCGGGCGGGCGCTCCCAGCCGAGGGTGTCGTCCAGCGGGTGCAGCACCAGCTCGTCGGCGAGATCCTCGACGGACACCTCGTCCACCGCCGCCACCACGTGGTCCTTGGGGACCACCACCACCGTCGTCTCGGTGTACAGCGGGATGGCGCTGAGGTCCGCGCCGTCGACCGGGAGCCGGACGAAGCCGGCGTCGGCCCCGCCGTCGCGCAGCAGGCCGAAGGCCTCGCCGGCGGTCACCGCGACGAGGGTCAGCGGGACGTCGGGCAGCCGCTCGTTCCAGATCCGCACCCACTTGGTGGGAGTCACCCCGGGGACGTAGGCGAGCCGGAACGAAGGGGTTGCATCCGAGCCAGTCACCCCGCCAGGTTACCCGCCGTGGTCGGGGGCGGCGCACGCGCTCGTTACCCTTGACCCCATGACGTCGCACAAGACCCCCCAGACGATGAAGCCCGCGACCGCGGCGAAGAAGCTGGGCGTGTACCTCGAGGCCACCCCCGCAGAGTTCCAGGAGGGTGTCGTCTCGCGTGCGGAGCTGAGCGCGTTGCAGACCGACCCGCCGGAGTGGCTGGAGGAGCTGCGCCGCAACGGCCCGCACCCGCGCCCCGTCGTCGCCAACAAGCTGGGCGTCTCGATCGCCGGCCTCGCGCGCGGCGGAGTCACCGAGGCCCTCACCACGGCGCAGATCGACGCGCTGAAGGAGGAGGACCCGGAGTGGCTCCGGCGCGAGCGCGCCACCCAGAGCGAGGTCCGCAAGGAGACCGTGCGGATCAAGGAGAAGAAGGCGGAGCGGGCCGAGCAGCCCCGCCGCCCGCGGTCCTGACCGCACCCGCCGCGCCACCACGGAGGCCGGCCCCGGGATTCGCTCCCGGGGCCGGCCTCTGGCCGTTCCCGGTCCCTTCCGGGCTCCTCCGGTCCCGCCCGCAGGGGTGGTCGCCGGGGCGCGCCCCGGCGGGGGCGGTCGTACCGTGGGACGGGGGTTCGTCGGAGGAGGTCGCGATGCCTGGTTCTGTCACGATCGGTCACGCCGAGGCGCTGGTGGCGCTGAGCCACCAGGACGCCGAGCGGCTCTCGACGGTGCTGCGCGGGATGTCGTCGATGATGGCGGCGTCCGGTGCGGACCGGCTCACCGATGCGCAGGTGACGGCGCTCTGCGGGGGCGGGCCGCAGGACCGCGCCGAGTTCACCCGGTGGTGCGCCGAGCTCTCGGAGCACCTGCGGACGCATCTCTGAGCATCCGCGGCGCCCGGAGGGGTGTCGCAGCGCGTGCTGGTCGCGGCCGCCGCCCGGAAGGCCCGGAGCCTACCGGCGGCGGCCGTTGACGGCACCGCGGAGTAGCTTGCGGGTATGGAGATCTCCTGGGTGCCCGTCCCGACGCCGCTGCCGACCGGGGCGATGCAGCTGGCGGTGACGCCGCTGGGGGTGGCCGCGACCTCGTACGCGGGGGAGTCGGTGGCCGGGCTGCCGGTCGGGGCGCCGCTGTGCACCGACGAGCGGAAGGTGGCGGCCGTCCGTGGCCGGCTGGCGGAGTACTTCGCGGGCCGGCGCCGCGAGGTGGGGCTGCCGATCGACTGGAGCCTCGTCTCCGGCCCGCACCGGACGGTGCTCCAGCGGCTGGTCACCGACGTGGGCTACGGCCGGACCATCACGTACGGCGAACTCGCCACCCGCAGCGGGGTGTTCGAGGAGATCACGGAACCGGGGCTGGCGGCCAGGACGGTCGGCCAGATGATGGGCGCCAACCCGCTGGCCCTGCTGGTGCCGTGCCACCGGGTGGTGGCGGCGGACGGGATCGGCGGCTTCGGCGGCGGGCCCAAGGGCATGGAGACCAAGCGCTGGCTGCTCATGCTGGAGGGCGTGCTGGCGCCGACGCTGGACTGGGACGGGCCGGCCGGGGACTGATCCCCGGCCGGGTCCGGACGGCTGCGCCCGGTGCTCGCGCGCCGACGCGCACTCGCGGTGCGGTGCCGGCGTCAGACCAGGCCGAGCACCGCGGCGCCGGCCTGCTCCAGCGCGGGCGCCGGGGCCTGCCGGGGCAGCAGGCTCTGCCGCGGTAGGACCGGCTGGACGCCGGAGACCAGGGTGTAGTCCGCGCCGAGCAGGCCCGGTTCGGGCAGCTGGACGGTGGTCGGAGCCTCGCCGAGCGCCAGCTGGACCGCGGCCCAGGGCAGGTTGAGGCCGCACAGCCGCAGCTGGTGCAGGCCGCCGGAGGGCCGGGTGTTGACGTCCAGCAGCACGGGCCGGCCGCGGTGGTGGCGGAACTGCACGTTGGACAGGTACGAGACGCCGAACTCCTCGACCAGCCGGCGGGTCGGCTCCAGGTACGCCGGGTCGGTGGTGAAGTGGCGGCGCCGGCCCTGCTTGGCCCGGCCCACGGCGGTCACCAGCCGGCCGTCGGGCGTGGCCAGGCAGTCCACCGAGACCTCGGGGCCGTCCAGGTAGGGCATCACCAGCAGATCGGCCGACCCGACGGCGGCCAGCGCGGCCACCACCTGGTCGAGCTGCACGGTGGCGTCCGGGAAGCCGGTCAGCCGGCGCAGGCCGAAGGGTTCCCGGGTGAGTATCCGGAAGCCCTCGCCGCCGGCGCCGGTGGCGGGCTTGAGGCAGGGGCGCCCGCCGTCCGCCTCGATGTCCTCGACGGCGGCCAGCAGCTCGTCGGCCGTGCGGACGTGCCGCCAGAGCGGGGTGGGCAGGCCGAGGGTGTCCATCGCCGCGTAGCCGTCGGTCTTGCTCTCGAAGACCGCGATGGCGGCGGCCGACGGGCAGACCAGCGCGGTGCCGATCGCCTCGAACTCGTGCCGGCGGACCGCGAGGGCGAGTTGGCCTAGCCGGGGCACGAAGACGTCGATCCCCCGGCGGGCGCAGAATTCCAGCGCGAATTCCACATAGGCCTCGGGGCTGAGGCGGTCGGGTTCGAGCGAGCCGAAGTCGGCCGCGGCGAGCACCGGGGAGTCCGGGTCCGTATGCGTGGCATGGATCTCGACCGGGCGCGGGGCGGCGCGCAGCTGATCGATGAAGAAGACGTTCTCGGAGTAGGTGCGGTTCAGCCAGACGCGTACGGGGGCGCTCACGAAGGTCTCCCTGGACAAGGGCACAGCAGTGGGGAGGGCGCAGTCGGGCGGCCGGCCGGTCATCGCCTCTGCCGCGCTCTTGAGGTGGCACATTAGCGGTCCCGGGGGCCCCGGTGAACGGGGGGTCGGGGGTTGTTCCGGCCCTCCGGGGGGCGCGCCTCGCGGGCCGCCGGCGGAGAGCGCTGGGGCCGACCGGTGGTGTCGTCAACTTCCTTCGGGGTGGCGGCAGTTGTCGATTTGTTACGGGAGTGTTCCCGGAGTGGTGGAAGGTTGCGCGGGCGTGAATTCCCGGAGCCCGTCGCGGCGGCCGCGCCCGCTCGTCCGGGAGGGGGGTCGGGAGGGGTGTCGGGAGGGGCTGCCGGCGGGGCTCGGGAAGCGGCCGGGTCGGTGTCTCCCGATCCTGACGGGGGCATGTCGAGATCGGTGCGGCCGGGCCCGGTCGCGTGCGGCCGGGGGCGTGCCGGAATCGAGCGGGCGATCGAATGCCAATCGGCCGAATGTGCTTGTCGTCCTCTTTATCCGTACCTATTGATCACTCGTATGAGTGATTGCGGACTTCGCTCGAATGGCCTCAGCATGAGTGGTGCAACGAGACGGCCATTGCGTCAGGTGCTTCAAAGGGTTCACGGGGAGGGCTCCTTCGATGTCGACCGAGACCGATTTCGGTATTCCCCCGCGCGGCGGCCGAGGCAGGCCCCGCCCGGGCCGCTGACCAGGAGCCGGGCGGTGTGCTCCGTCCAGCACACCGCCCCCGCCCGCCCCCGCCTGCCCGCCGCTGCCTCGGCCGCGGAGGAGCGCTGCGGGCGGCACGGACGGTACGTGCGGGGAAGGACGGGCGGGCAGGCGCTGACGCGCGCCCACGGGCCGGGGTGGCAGAGGGGATTGGCCGGCGGGAGGAGGTCCCGTCCGGAGCTGGGCCGTCCCGCACCGGGGCGGTCGTACGGCTGCGCGATGGCTCCCGGCGGTGTGCCGGGAGCCCGGAGCGGCCGACCGAGAGTGGGGGAGGGACCAGATGAGCACCTTCGCGCTGGAGCGTGATCACCGGGAGGGCAACGAGGCCGGGGAGGTGCTGGCCCGCACCAAGGCCGCCGTCGACCCGACGCTGCGGGCCGCCGTCGACACGTTGCCGGCCTCGATGCGCCTGATCGCGGGCTACCACTTCGGCTGGTGGGAACCGGACGGCACGCCGTCCACCGCGACCGGCGCCGGCAAGGCGATCCGCCCGGCCCTGGTGCTGGCCGCCACCCAGGCGGTCGGCGGCCCGCCCGAGCGGGCGATCCGGGCCGCAGCCGCGGTGGAGCTGGTGCACAACTTCACCCTGCTGCACGACGACGTGATCGACCGCGACCAGACCCGGCGTCACCGGCCGACCGCCTGGCGGGTCTTCGGCACCACCGAGGCGATCCTGGCCGGCGACGCCATGCACTCCCTCGCGCTGCGGATCCTCGCCGAGGACGGCCACCCGGCCGCGCCGGGCGCGGTCCGCCGGCTCGCCGACTGCGTGGTGGAGCTCTGCGCCGGCCAGCAGGCCGACTGCGCGTTCGAGCAGCGCAGCGACGTCTCGCTCGCCGAGTGCCTGACCATGGCGGAGGCCAAGACCGGCGCCCTGCTGGGCTGCGCCTGCGCGCTGGGTGCGCTGTACGCGGGCGCCGAGCAGCCCGCCGTCGACGCGATGGACGCCTTCGGCCGGGAGATCGGGCTGGCCTTCCAGCTGATCGACGACCTGATCGGCATCTGGGGCGATCCGGCGGTCACCGGCAAGCCGGTCGGCGCGGACCTGGCGGCCCGGAAGAAATCGATGCCGGTGGTGTTCGCGCTGGGTTCCGGCACGGCGGCCGGCGCCGAGCTGGCCGACCTCTACGCACTGGAGCGGCCGCTGAGCGCGCGGGAGCTGGAGCGGGCCGCGCAGGCGGTCGAGGGGGCCGGCGGGCGCAGCTGGGCACAGGGCGAGTCCTGCGAGCGGATGGCCGCCGCGATCGGCCACCTGGCGACGGCGGTGTCGGCGCCGTCCGACGCCGACGAGTTGCTCGCCCTCGCGGAGCTGGTCACCCGCCGTTCGCACTGAGCGCGTGGGGCCGCAGGGGCAGGCCGGTTCCGCCCCACCTCTGCGGCCCCCGGCGCCGGTCAGGCCGACCCGTCGAGCACCCGCCGCTCCTTCTCCGCGGCCAGCCCGAGGGGCAGGTCGCCCTGGAGCCACGGGTCCTCGGCCGGCCCGCGCTCCTGCAGCCAGGCCCAGGTGTCCCGGACGGTCTCGGCGAGCGGACGGCTGCGCAGCCCGGCGGCGACGGCGCGCGAGCTGTCGGCCCGCCAGGTGCCCTGCCAGTCGGGCAGGTCGGGGGTCCACAGCGGGAGCTCCACCCACGGCCCCACCTCGGCGGCGAGCAGGGTGGTGTCGTCCGTCCAGACCAGCTCGGCATCGGAGCCGGTGGCCGCGATGCAGTGCTCCAGGAACTCGCCGTAGCCGGCCTGCCCGACCGGCCCGGTGGTGATGTAGCGGCCGGCCGCCCGCTGCTCCAGCAGGTCGAGCCCGAAGGCGGCGAAGTCCCGGGCGTCGATCAGTTGCACCCGGCGGTCCGGGTCGCCGGGGGCCAGCACCCGGCCGCCGCGCGCGATCCGCTCCAGCCACCAGGGGAGCCGGCCGATCGGCTCGTGCGGGCCGATCAGCAGGCCGCAGTTGAGGATCAGCGACCGGTCGGCGCCGAACTGCTCCAGCACCGCCCGCTCGCAGCCGGCCTTGAGCGGGTTGCCGGGCGGCTGGTCGGCGGGGGTGTCGGCCGGGCAGGGATGGGTGGGCGAGTCCTCGTCGACCGGCGCGGCGGGCCAGCCGGCGAAGGCGTGGACGGAGGAGACGAAGGTGTAGTGGTCGGCGCGGGTGCTCAGCAGCCGGGCCGAGACGGCCACGTCGTGCGGCTGCTGGCCCGAGGTGTCGACGACCGCGTCCCAGCGGCGATCGGAGACCAGGCGTTCCAGGTCCGCCGCGCTGCCCCGGTCCCCGTGCACGGCTTCCACCCCGGGCTGGTCGGTGCGGCTGACCCCGCGGTTGAAGGTGGTGACCTCGTGACCGCGGGCGAGCGCCTCCAGGACGTAGGCCCGACCGAGGAACTTCGAGCCACCGAGAATGAGGATCTTCATACCGGTGACCTTTCCGTGCCCCGGCCCGGCGCATGCGCGCGTTCACTCCTGGCGGAGCCCTGGCGGAGCGGCCGGGCGGGCGCCGTGCCGCGCGCGGGCCGGGGCCGCCGCGCGGCCACCGGGTCGCGGTGCCCCGACACGCCGTACGGAGGGCGGCCGCACCGGCACCGCACTGTGCTGGTATGTCTTGATTTGTCCGCCCGGCGGACGCACCGCGAACCCGACCCTCGACCGCCCGCCCCGTCGGGGCGCGTCCACGGGGCGCGCGCCCCGCCCCGTACCGATGGAGAGGTAGCAGCATGTCCCAGCCGGCCCTGGAGAACCTGGCAGCCGATGCGTACATCTACGGCTACCCGATGGTCCACGACCTCGGCAAGGTCGACGCCATCCGGACCCGGGGGATGGGCCCGATGGCGGCGGCCGAGTTCAACACCTTCGGTCACGCCCGCCAACTCGCGGATCCACGGACCGACTTCGTCTCGGTCAACAACGACACCCTGTACTCGGTCGCGCAGCTCGACCTGTCCGGTGGGCCGCTCCTGCTGCACGTCCCGGACACCGGCGGCGCCTACTACGTGCTGCAGTTCGTCGACGCGTGGAGCAACAACTTCGCCTACCTGGGCCGCCGCGCCACCGGCACCGCCGAGCAGACCTGGCTGATCGCGCCGCCCGGCTGGCACGGCTCCCCGCCCGAGGGCGTGCGGGTGGTGGTGGCCCCGACCGCGGTCGCCTCGATCGTCGGCCGCTTCGCCTGCGACGGTGCCGAGGACCTGCCCCGGGTGCTGGAGCTCCAGCGCGCGCTGACCCTCACCCCGCTGGAGCCCGGCGGGGTGTACGCGGGCCTGCCGCAGCCGGATCCGGGCGTCCCCGAGGAGCTGCGCTTCTTCGAGCAGTTGCGCCGCTGGGCGGCCGCCTTCCCGCCCGCCGGGCCCGACGCCGAGTACCAGCGGCGGTTCGCCCCGCTCGGCCTGCTGGACGAGGGCCGCTCGCCGTACCTGGACGGGGCGCCCGAGTGGACGGCCACCCTGGTCAAGGGGATCGAGGCGGGCAAGGCCCGGATCGAGGCGGCCAGCCGCCCGCCCGAGGGCACGGCCACCGGCGAGTGGACCGCCAACCTGCACCTCTTCGACTACAACCTGGACTTCTTCGGCCCCGGCACCCTGGACGACCCGCAGTGGCGGATCCCCGACCGGCGGGCGGCCTACCTGACCCGCGCGGTGGCGGCCCGGGTCGGTCTGTGGGGCAACCACGCCTACGAGGCCGCGTACGCCGGCGTCTACCACGACGCCGACGGGGTGACGCTGAGCGGCGCCCACTCCTACACCCTGCGGTTCGCGACGACGCCGCCGGTGGCGGCTTTCTGGTCCGTCACCATGTACGACGTCCCGGACTACTACCTGGTGGCCAACCCGATCGACCGCTACTCGATCGGGGACCGCACCCCCGGGCTGGTCCGGGGCGCGGACGGTTCGCTCACCCTGGTGCTCCAGCACGAGCGGCCCACCGACCCGGACGAGGCGGCGAACTGGCTGCCCACCCCGGAGGGCGAGTTCCGTCCGATGATCCGGATGTACCAGCCGGGGGAGGCGGTGCTGGACGGTACGTACCGGCTGCCGCCGATCGAACCCAGGTAGCGGCTGACCCCGGCCGGGCCGCCACCGACGGGCCGCCCCCGGAGGGCTGCCCCGGCCACCCCGGCCCACCGACGCAGGGAGGAGGACCCCGTGGGCGACGCGATCGGCCAGATGCTGGCCTCGGCGGTCGGCATCGCGATCAGTCCGGTGCCGCTGATCGCCGTGATCCTGATGCTCGCCACACCGCGCGGGCGGACCAACGGCGTGGCCTTCACGGCCGGCTGGGTGGCGGGTCTGGGGCTGCTGACCACCGTGGTGGTGCTGGTCGGTTCGGGGCTGGACGGCAGCGGACCGAAGCCGACCTGGTCGTGGTGGGTGAAGCTGGCCGTGGGCCTGCTGTTCCTGCTGATCGGCGCCCGGCAGTGGCGCAGCCGTCCGCGCCAGGGGCACGTCACGGCGCCGCCCCGCTGGATGGAGGCGCTCGACCGGTTCACCCCGGCGAAGTCGGCGGGGCTGGCCGTGGCCCTGGTGGTGGCCAACCCGAAGAACCTGGTGCTGGCGATCGGCGGCGGCGTCTCGATCGCGACCAGCAGCGCCGCGACCGGTGGCAAGGTGGTGGCCACGGTGTTGATGGTGCTGGTGGGGTCGCTGTGCACGGCGGTCCCGCTGGGGGTCTACCTGTTCGGCGGCACCCGCTCCGCCACGGTGCTCGGCGGGTGGAAGGCCTGGATGTCCACCCACAACAGCGCGATCATGACCGTCCTGCTGGTGGTGCTGGGCGCCAAGTACGTCGGCGACGCGATCTCCGGGCTGACCACCTGACCACCTGACCAGCGAGCCACCCGCCCCGCACTTGCGCTGGTCCGATCGGTAGGGACCCACTCCGCGGGAACCGGGACGGCCGCCCGAAAGTCCCCTGTAACGCCTGCCTCTCCTGTCCCGTCTCTGAGGGAGGACCGGCGGAGCGACGGGGGAACCAGGGCGATGGGTGCGACCGGCACGGCGGGCGACGGCAAGGACGCCGAGTACCGCGAATTCGCCCTCGCCCGCAGCGGACACCTGTTCCGCTCCGCGTGCTTGCTGACCGGCGGCGACACCCACCTCGCCGAGGACCTGGTCCAGGAGACGCTGGGCCGGATGTACGCGGTGTGGCGGCGCTCCGGCTGGCTGTTCGGCGGCCGGCGGATCGACAATCCGGGCGCCTACGCGCAGCGGGTCCTGCACCGGGCCTTCATCGACCACCACCGGCGCCGCAGCAGCACCGAGCGGCCGAGCGGCGAGCTTCCCGAGCGGGCCGTCCCGGCCGAGGACAGCAGCCTGCGGATAGCGCTGCTGGACGCCCTGTCCGGGATGGCGCCGCAGGACCGGGCCGTACTGGTGCTGCGCTACTGGGAGGACGTCAGCGTCGAGGAGACCGCGGACATCCTGCGGATCAGCGCCGGTGCCGTACGGACCAGGAGTTCGCGTGCGCTCGGGCGGCTCCGCGCCCAACTCGGCGACTCGCTGGCCGATCTCGCGGCACACTGAGCCGACCGCGACCGACCCGCCCGACCCCCTGGCACCAGCTCCAGCCCCGGCTCCGACCCAGCTCCGACCCCCGAGTCCCCGTCGACCAGCCCTTCGACCAGACCCCGACCGCAGAGACGGTGATCCGCACATGTCCGACCAGCCAGAGGACGACCGCTTCGAGGAGGAACTCGTCCGGATCCTCCGCCGGGTGGGCGACGACTTCCACACCGGCCCGGCCGAGCACGAGCGCCTGGCCGGCGGCGGCGCGGTGTACGGGCGCAGGCTGGGCCGGCGGCGGGCGGTCGCGGTGGCCGGGGCGGCGGCGGCCCTGGCGCTGACCGTGACCGGGACCTTCGCGCTGGGGCTGCTGCCCGGACTCCTGGGGGCCAGGCCGGCGGAGCTGCCGCCCGCGGCGGCGCCGAGCGGACCGCTGACCGTCGCTCCCGCCGCCCCGACCGCCGTCCCGACCGCGGCGCCGTCCGTCTCGGCCACCCCCCAGGTGACCGAGAAGGAGATGGTCGCGCTGCTCACCTCGCTGCTGCCGCCCGACGGGAGGGTGGTCGCCTCGAACATCTACGGCACCGGCCCGGCCGACCCGGAGGCGCCGGACGCACCGAGCGCCACCGTGACGGTCGAGGACGCGGACGGGCTGGGCACGGTGGTGGTCGTGGTGGACCGGCTGGCCGTGCCGGTCGACCTCGACCCGGACTGGCTGAGGTGTCAGGACAAGAAGGACCAGCCGTTCACCCTGTGCAGCCGGCAGGCGGTTGCCGGCGGGGGGTTCGTGACGATCGAGCAGCACCTTCCGCTGCCCGGCGGGAGCGCCGACCGCCGGGTCTGGACGGCCACGCTGATCACCCCGGCGGGCACCCAGGTCACGGTGATGGAGTGGAACTTCGTGGGTCGCAACACCGATCAGGTGACCCGCAAGGCGCCCCCGCTGAGCACCGAGGAGCTCAAGGCGATCGCCACCTCGCGCGTCTGGGACCGGCCGGCGTCCATGATCAGGACGCCCCGTCAGCCCGGCCCGACGCCGGCGGCGGCGGCCGTCGTGCGGCTCCCGGCCCCCCGGATGATGGCCATCGCCGCCCCTCAGCTGCCGGCCGGGGCCATCGTGACCGAACCCGGCGGCGTCGCCGGGCGGACGCACCTCCTGGTCGACACCGGCCGCGGGCCGGGCCTGGTCGAGATCATCGTCCAGGACGGGAAGCTGCCGCTGACCGGCCAGGCCGGTGCCGACGGCTTCGAGGACGCCAAACCGATGCCCGACGGCACCCGGGTCCGCTACCGCCAGGAGAAGGTGTCGAGCGGCGCCAAGGGCGTCGTCCGCGAGGCGGTGGACGTGCTGCGCCCGGACCGGTTGCTGGTCACCGTCCAGGCGTACAACAGCCCCTCGCCGGCTCAGCCGGCCAGCCTCAACCAGCCGGTGCTGACACCGGAGCAGCTGACCGCGGTCGCCATGGCGCCGGGCTGGCGGGTCGCGCGCAAGGCCTGACGGCGGGACTCGGCAAGCTCGCCCTCGGGCGTGTTGGCAAAGTCCCGCCGGGTCCGCGACGCCGGGCATCCCGGCTGGACGCACGCCCGAATCACCCAAGTACGACCCGGTACGAGGGCGATCCGGGCGCACGCCCAGCCGGGCGCCCAACGCCGCGGCCTGGTCCGACGCGACTTTGCCAACACGTCCTAGCGGCTGCCGGTGCCGTCGCCCGACGGGGTGGAGGCGGCCGTCGACCCGGGGTCGGGCGCGGGTGTGGAGGGTTCGGTGGGTCGGGTGGACCCGCCGTCGCCGTCCGGAACCGTCGACGACGGGGTCGGGGTCGGGGTCGGCGTGGGATTCGGGGTCGGCCCGGAGGTCGGGCCCGGGTCCGGGGCGGGACCGTCGGTCGGGGTGGGCGCGGGCGGATCCACCGGGGTGGGGTCGCCGGGCTGCTCGCCGCCGCGGTTGCGGGGGCCGCCCTCCAGCGTGATCACCGCCTGGGACGGAGGCAGCGCGATCCGGGCCGTCCAGTGCCCCTGCGGGACCCGGTCCTCGTCGACGGTGACGGTGACGGTGATCCGCTGGCCGGGGGTCAGGGTGCCGGAGTCCCGGCTGAGCCGGAGCCAGCCGGCGTCCAGGACGGCGTGCCAGGCGATCGTGGTGCTGCCCGAGTTGGTCAGGGTGATCACGGTACGGCTGCCGAACTCCTGGGCCTCGACGGTCAGCCGGCCCGCCGGCGCGGGGTCGGCCGGGCCGGGCAGTGCGGCGCCGGGCGCCGGCGGCCGCGGCGGGATCGGGACCGCCACCCCCCGAACGGCCGGGAGGGACGTTTCTGCAGTGACCACCCCCGCGAGCTGGAGCTCACCCGACCCGACCGGCGACACCGGGACGATCGGCTGCACCGGCGCCGAGCCGGGCAGCGCCCTGCCACCGGACGGGGAGGAGTCCACCCGCACCGAGGAGACCCCGGCCTCGGCCGCCGAGCCGCCGCCGCCCTGGTGCGCGCTCCAGAGCGCCACCACCGGGGCGGTGAGGACCGCGGCCAGGACGCCGGTGGTCACCACGCGCTGACGCACCACCAGTGACCGGCCCGCGGTGGGCGCCCGGTGCCGGGGGAAGCCGCGCTGGTCGAACCGGGGCTCCGCCCGCTCCTCGCCCGCGGGTCCGGGCGGGGCCGTCACCCGCCGTCCGGCCGCCGCCCCGGCCAGGAACGCCGCTCCGGCGGCGCCGTCCGGCAGCTGCGCGGCCGTGCCGCCCAGCCGGACCGGCACCGGAGCCGGGAGCAGCGGCAGGCCCGGCAGTCCGGCCAGCCCGCTGCCGAGCTCCCCGGCCACCCGTTCGGCGGTGCCCCGGCAGGTCGGGCAGTCGACCACGTGCTGCACCAGCTCGCGGCGCAGCGCCGGTCCGAGCACCCAGCCGCGCCAGCTCTCCGCCCCCACCCCGCCCAGCTGCGCCAGCACCGGGCAGCTGCCGACGCCGAGCACCAGCAGGGCCGTCCTGGTCCGGCCGACCTCGGCGCCGGCCGCCGCGAGCAGCTCCGCCACGGCCTGGTCGGACCAGCCGAGCACCGCCGCCACCTCGCCGGGGGAGAGCCGGTGGCGCACCGCGAGCTCCAGCGCCTCGCGCTGCTCCGGGTCGGTGCCGGCCGCCTCGGGCCAGGCCAGCGAGGCGAGCTGCCGGCGCCGGCGGGCGGCCTGCTCCGCACCGGGGGCGGCGCCGGCCGTCGCACCGGGCGGTCCGGCGGCGGGTGCGGCGGGCGGCCCGGCGGGCGTACCGGGGCCGCGCTCCAGCCGGGCCAGGCAGCAGTGCCGGGCCAGCGCGTACAGCCAGGCCCGGCCGAGGGCCGGGTCGCCGAGCCGGCCGCCGTGCCGCAGCGCGAGGTCGCGGACCTCGGCGACGGCGGCCGCGGCGGCGTCGTGCTCGCACAGGACGGACAGGCAGTAGGTGAACAG
Organism: Kitasatospora sp. NPDC094015; assembly: GCF_040304075.1. NCBI lineage: Bacteria > Bacillati > Actinomycetota > Actinomycetes > Kitasatosporales > Streptomycetaceae > Kitasatospora > Kitasatospora sp. NPDC094015. Next base: position 90,926 of record NZ_JBEOUL010000014.1, on the reverse strand, counting down.
CCCGTCGACGCAACGGTCGTAGGCCCGCAGCGTGGGGGAGCCGGCGGGGATCGGGGAGGCAAGCCTGGTGGTCACCCTCCGACGGTAGAGAGGGCGGTCGGCGCGGCCCGCTCGTTCCTCGGGCTTGTACTTCTTTCGGGTAACAGGACCGTGGTGTGCCGGACAACGGCCCCGGCGTTCCGGACGGCTGTCGTGCACACGCCCCGGCCGTCGGCCCGGTCGTCCCTCCGACGGTCCTGGCGGGCCGGGACTGTCGGAGGGACCCGCTACGGTGGGCCGCATGGCTGCCCGTACCAAGACCACCGCCAAGCCCCGCCCGGCGTACCGCTGCACCGAGTGCGGCAACCAGCTGCCGAAGTGGGTCGGCCGCTGCCCCGAGTGCAACGCCTGGGGCACCGTGGAGGAGTACGGCGCGGTGCCGATCCGGACCACGGCGGCCGGCCCGGTGAGCTCCCCGGCCAAGCCGATCGGGCAGGTGGACGGCCAGGTGGCCACCGCCCGCACCACCGGCGTGCCGGAGCTCGACCGGGTGCTCGGCGGCGGCATCGTGCCGGGCGCGGTGGTGCTGCTGGCGGGCGAGCCCGGGGTCGGTAAGTCGACCCTGCTGCTGGACGTGGCGGCCAAGGCGGCCAGCGCCCAGCACCGCACGCTGTACGTCACCGGCGAGGAGTCGGCCGGGCAGGTCCGGCTCCGGGCGGACCGGATCAACGCGCTGTCCGACCACCTCTACCTGGCCGCCGAGTCCGACCTGGGCGCGGTGCTGGGGCACATCGACGCGGTCAACCCCGGCCTGCTGATCCTCGACTCGGTGCAGACCATCGCCTCCGCCGAGCTGGACGGCGCGCCCGGCGGGCCGGCCCAGGTCCGCGAGGTGGCGGGCGCGCTGATCCGCGCCTCCAAGGAGCGCGGCATGGCCACCCTGCTGGTCGGCCACGTCACCAAGGACGGGCAGATCGCCGGCCCGCGGCTGCTGGAGCACCTGGTCGACGTGGTGCTCAGCTTCGAGGGCGACCGGCACGCCCGGCTGCGGATCATCCGCGGCGTCAAGAACCGCTACGGCGCGACCGACGAGGTCGGCTGCTTCGAACTGCACGACGAGGGCATCGCGGGGCTGGCCGACCCGTCCGGGCTCTTCCTCACCCGGCGCGACAAGCCGGTCCCCGGCACCTGCCTGACGGTCACCCTGGAGGGCCGCCGGCCGCTGGTCGCCGAGGTGCAGGCGCTCATGGTGGACTCGCAGATCCCCTCGCCGCGGCGCACCACCTCCGGGCTGGAGTCGCCGCGGATCGCGATGATCCTCGCGGTGGTCGAGCGCCACGGCGGGGTCAAGCTCGGCAAGCAGGACATCTACACGGCGACGGTCGGCGGGGTGAAGCTCACCGAGCCGTCCGCCGACCTGGCCATCGCGCTCGCGGTCGCCAGCTCCTCCTCCGACACCCCGCTGCCGAGCAACCTGGTCGCGATCGGCGAGGTCGGGCTGGCGGGCGAGGTGCGGCGGGTCACCGGCGTGCAGCGGCGGCTGGCGGAGGCGCACCGGCTCGGCTTCACGCACGCGCTCGTCCCGCCGGACCCGGGGAAGGTGCCGGCGGGCATGACGGTGGTCGAGGTCGCGGACATCGGCGAGGCGCTCCGGTCGATCCCCGGACGCCGGCGCGGGCCCGCCAAACCGCGCGGCGAGGCGGACGGCGGCGCGGCCGCGGGGGCCCGGGCCGGGCGCTCGGAGGGTGTGCCGGCGGGGCGTTCGACGGGTGCCCGAGGCGGGTCCGCGGCGGGCACCGCGGGGGTCGTCCCGGCCTACCCGGAGGAGCTGATGGAGGGCTGGGAGCCGGTCGACTCCGACGAACTGCGCTGACTCATGCCCCGTTAATGCCGCACGCAGTTAGACTTTGCCCTGTCTAATTGGCAATAAGTGCAGTACTGCGCCTATTTCCAGAATCGACCAGCAGCACAGACAGACCAGCGAAGACCGAACGAAGACCAAGCGACAGACCGTCGGGCGCCGTGCCACACGGTCCGGGGCGACCGGAGGAGTCACGTGGCAGGCAGCGACCGGGGGGCGGACAAGTCCTCCCGCGAGGAGGCCCTGCTGCGGGCCTCCCTCAGCGCGATCGCGCCGGGCACGGCGCTGCGGGACGGCCTCGAGCGGGTGCTGCGGGCCAACACCGGCGGCCTGGTCGTGCTCGGCTTCGACAAGAGCGTCGAGTCCTTGAGCACCGGCGGGTTCGTGCTGGACGTCGAGTTCACCGCCACCCGGCTGCGCGAGCTCTGCAAGCTCGACGGCGCGGTGATCCTCGACAAGGACAGCACCAAGATCGTCAGAGCCGGCGTGCACCTGATGCCGGACGCGACCATCCCCACCGACGAGACCGGCACCCGCCACCGCACCGCCGAGCGGGTCAACCGGCAGACCGGCTACCCGGTGGTCGCCGTCTCGCACTCGATGCGGCTGATCGCGATGTACGTCAACGGCAGCCGGCGGGTGCTGGAGGACTCCACCACCGTGCTGTCCCGCGCCAACCAGGCGCTCGCCACCCTGGAGCGCTACAAGCTCCGGCTGGACGAGGTGGCGGGCACCCTCTCCGCGCTGGAGATCGAGGACCTGGTCACCGTCCGGGACGTGTCGGCCGTGGTCCAGCGCCTGGAGATGGTCCGGCTGATCGCGGCCGAGATCGCCGGGTACGTGCTGGAGCTCGGCACCGACGGCCGGCTGCTCTCGCTCCAGCTGGACGAGCTGATCGCCGGCGTCGAGCCGGAGCGCGAACTGGTCGCCCGGGACTACTTCCCGGAACGGGCCGCCAAGAAGGGCCGCACCGTCATCGAGGTGCTGTCGGACCTGGAGGCGCTGACCCACGCGGAGCTGCTGGACCTGCAGACGGTGGCCAAGGCGCTCGGGTACACCGGCACGCCGGAGTCGCTGGACTCGGCGGTCTCGCCGCGCGGGTACCGGCTGCTGGCCAAGGTGCCCCGGCTGCCCAACACCGTCATCGAGCGGCTGGTCGAGCACTTCGGCGGGCTGCAGAAGCTGCTCGCGGCGAGCATCGACGACCTGCAGACCGTGGAGGGCGTCGGCGAGACCCGGGCGCGCTCGGTGCGCGAGGGGCTGTCGCGGCTCGCAGAATCGTCCATCCTGGAGCGGTACGTCTGACGGGTGGTCCGCGCGGCGCGCGGCGCGCGGCTGGGGGCCGGTGCCGGGGGCTGGTGGCTCCGGCTTGCGGACGGCCGGCCCGGATCAGCCGGGCCGACGGGTGCTCACGGCCGGTCGCCGGTGGGTCCGGTCGCGTAGAGCAGGGTGAACAGGGTGACGTCGACGGCGTCCTCGTCGGTGCAGTCGCTCTCCTCCGCCAGCTCGTCCAGGAGCGTGCCGAGCTGGTTGCGCAGGCGGACCAGCCGCTCCGGGCGCAGCCGCAGGGAGAAGTGGCTGAACTGGGCGGGTGAGCGTGGCACGCCGTCCGGGCCGACCACGGGTGCTTCCAGCCGGCCGCTGAGGTGCTTGCTCTCGAAGTCGGAGCGGACCAGGTCCATCGCGGCCAGCAGGGCGGCGAGCACCTCCGGGTGGTCCGAGGTGGAGCCGGTGAAGAAGGCCGGGGACAGGCGCAGTGACCGCTGCGCGTTGCGGTAGCGGCTCTCCACGATCCCGGACACCAGGCGGGTCTCGGTGACCTTGATCAGGCCGACCTGCTCCAGCTGCTTGACATGCCGGTAGAGCTTGGTGGGCGTGTCGTCGAGCTCGACCGCGATCTCCTTGACCGAGAGCGGCTCCGGCTCGTGCTTGAAGAGCGCGTTGAGGATCGCCAGTCGGACCGGGTCCGCGAGCGCCTTGAGGGTCGGGATGTCGTTGACCTCGCGCTCTTTCACCTGATCAGCCACGTTCACACTTTCGCAGAACGTTAACGCTTGTGCAATCGTTCACGCATCTGCAACCATTCACGCGAACGTGAATGGTTGCAGATGCGTGAACGTCAACGTTTGGGTGAAAGGCGGGGGCATGACCAGCACCACCGGAGGAACCGACACGAGCACCACGACCAGCACAAGCACCACAAGCACCACGGCCACTACGACCCACGCCGCCGCCGAGCCCGCCCCGCCCCCGCTCGTACCGCTGCGCCGCAACTGGCGCTTCCAGCTGCTCTGGGGCGGCGCCGCCTCCGCGATGCTCGGCACCTGCATCGCCGACACCGCCTACCCGCTGCTCCTGCTGGCGATGACCGGCTCCCCCTCGCTCGCCGGAGCGTTCGGAGCGGTCCAGTTCACCGTCTCGCTGCTGCTCGGCATCCACGGCGGCTCGGTGGCCGACCGGCACGACCGCCGCCGGATCCTGCTGCTCGCCGACTCCGCCCGCCTGCTCGCGGCGCTCAGCGTTCCGGTGGCCCTCCATCTGCACCACCTGACGGTCACCCACACCCTGCTGGTCGGTGCGGTGCTGGGCGCCACCATGGCGTACTCCGGTCCGGTCCGGATGCTGGCGCTCCGCTCGGTGGTCCCGCCCGCGCAGCTGCGCCAGGCGCTGGCCCAGGACGAGCTGAGGGTCAGCGGCGCCTCGCTGATCGGCCCACCGCTGGCCGGGTTCCTGCTGGGGCTCGGCCGGGCGGTCCCGTTCCTGGGCACCGTGCTGGCCTCGCTGCTGGCGGTCGGCGCGGCCTGGGCGGTCCGCTTCGACAGCCGCCGGAACGCGACGGCCGGCGGCGAACGCTCCGGTGGCGCGCTGGCGGGCCTGCGGCACCTGATGGCCGACGCTGGGCTGCGGGTCACGCTGCTGGTGCCGTTCCTGCTGAACCTGGCCGGTTCCGCGATGCTGCTGCCGGTCATGGTGCTGCTGCGGGAGGGCGGCACCTCCAGCGCGGGCATCGGACTGGCGCTCGCGGGCGAGGCGGTCGGCGGCCTGCTCGGCGCGCTGCTGGTGAGCCGCCTGCACCGGTGGACGGGGCCGGGGCGGTTGCTGATCGCGGTGGCCTGGGTGAGCGTTCCGCTGTTCCTGGTGCCGACCTTCGTCGGCGGACCGGTGGTGGTGTTCGGCACCCTGGCGCTGATGATGCTGGGGGTGCCCGCGCTGCGGGTGATGGTGGACGTCCTGATCTTCCAGCAGGTCCCCGAGGAGCTCCGCGGCCGGGTGATCGCCGCCACCATGACGGTCTTCATGCTCGGCGTGCCGGCGGGCACCTTCGGCGCCGGCCTGCTGCTGGAGCACCTGGCGGCCGGCACCGCCCTGCGGCTGTTCGCCGCACTGCTGGCCGTCGCCCTGATCCCGCCGACCTTCAGCCGGGCCCTGCGCCACGCCACCTGGCCGGCCTGACCCCTGCCCGGACCTGCGGCCCGTCCTCCGCCACGAGACAGCTCCCGGACCGCCGCCGGACCGCCCCCTGGCCGCCGCCGCGCCGCTCAGGCCTTCGAGCCGTCCCCGAGCACCCGCCCGCCAGGACCACGCCCGCCCGTCCGGCCCACCCCCGGCGTGTCCGCCGCCCAACTCCCCAGCAGCCGCAGCGCGGTGTCGGCCGGCGTGCCCGGGTCGGCGGCGAACACGACCAGTGCCTGGCCCTCGTCGCCGGGCAGGCCGACCGTCTCGTAGTGCAGCTCGAACTCGCCGACCACCCGGTGCCGCAGCCGCTTGGTCCCGTAGGTCTTCTCGCGGATCTCCCGGGCCGCCCACCGGCCACGGAACTCGGCGCTGGCGGCGGAGAGTTCGTCGATCAGGGCGGCGAACCGCGGCAGCCCGCCGTACCGGCCGGCCGAGAAGCGCAGGAAGGCCACGGTCTGCCGGGCGATCTCCTCCCACTGCGGGTAGAGATCCCGCGCCGCGGGGTCGAGGAAGACGTGCCGGGCCAGGTTGAGGCCCGCGGGCAGGCTGTGCGGCGGCGCCGGGAACGGCTCCCCCTCGCCGTCCTGCTCGGCCCCCCGCGCCGGCGCCGGGCCGGGTCCGGCGATCAGCACGGTGGCCAGCCGGTTGGCCGCCAGCACCTCCATGTCGGGCCCCATCACGTACGCGGGCACGGCCCCGACCGCCTCCAGCATCCGCCGCACCCCCGGCCGTACGCGCTGCGCGGCCGCGGGGGCGGCGGCCCGCCGGGGCCGCGCGAGGTCGCGCAGGTGGGCGTGCTCGACCGGGTCCAGCCGCAGCACCCGGGCCAGTGCGTTCAGCACGGCCTCGGACGGGTTGGCCGCCCGGCCCTGTTCCAGCCGGGTGTAGTAGATCCCGCTGACCCCGGCGAGCGCGGCCACCTCCTCCCGCCGCAGGCCCGGTACCCGGCGCGGCCCGTACTCGGGCAGCCCGACGGCCTCGGGCGTCAGCCGGGCCCGCCGCGACCGCAGGAACCGGCCGAGCTCGTGCGTGGCGTCCATCGCCGGGGAGGTGTCCATGGCCGACCAGTATGCGCGGCGGGCGCCGGCCCCGCCTGTCCCTGCCGGTACCACCCGGGACCGCGCCGGGTGGTACCGGCAGGGTGATGGCCCGCCGTCCGCCGGGCGGCGAGGGTGGGCCGGGTGAGCAGCCCGGCCGTCCGGCCGGGCACGGCGAGGACGAGAGTCAGGAGTACGGACATGCGCGCGGTGGTCTTCTCCCGGTACGGCGACGAGAGCGTGCTGGAGGCGGTCGAGCTCCCGGTGCCCGTGCCGGCGGCCGGCGAGGTGCTGGTGCGGGTGCGGGCGGCCGCGGTCAACCCGGTGGACTGGAAGCTGCGCGAGGGGTGGGTCCCGATGGACCGGCCGTTCCCGCGCGGGCTCGGCTTCGACGTGGCCGGTGTGGTGGTGGGGTCGGCGGCGCCCGACGGCCCACCGGTCGGGGCCGAGGTGTACGGCATGCTGCCGCTCCCGCACGGCGCCGCGTACCAGGAGTACACCGCCGTACCGGCCGCCGCGCTGGCGCCGGTGCCCGCCGGGCTGGACCTCGAGCAGGCGGCCGCCGTGCCGATGGCCGCGCTGACGGCCTGGCAGGCCCTGGACGCCGCCGGGGTGAAGGGCGGCGAACGGGTGCTGGTGCAGGGCGGCGCAGGCGGCGTCGGTCACCTCGCGGTCCAGCTGGCCAAGGCCCGCGGCGCCCACGTGCTGGCCACGGCGTCCGCGCGCAACCTCGACTTCCTGCGCGAGCTGGGGGTGGACGAGCCGCTCGACCACGGCGCCGACGACCTGCGCACCCTCGCCCCGGTCGACGTGGTGATCGACGCCGTCGGCGGGCAGGTCCAGCGCGACTCCTGGGCGCTGCTGCGGCCGGGCGGAACGCTGATCACCCTGCCCGAGCCGCTCGACGAGGCGCACCGGCTCCCGGGCATCGACGCCCACCGGGTGGTGGTCGTGCCGGACGGCCCGACCCTGACCCTGGTCGGCGAACTGATCGCGGAGGGCCGGCTGCGGATCGAGGTCCAGCAGGTGCTGCCGCTGGACCGGGCGGCGCAGGCCCACCGGATCAGCGCCGCCGGCCGGGTCCGCGGCAAGCTGGTGCTCAGCCTCTGACCGCACCCCCGGCAGCAGCCCCGCGCGGAGCCGGACGGAGGCCCGGCCCTGCCGTCGGCGTCGAGCCGGATCGAGGCCCGGGCCCTGCCGTCAGGCGTCGAGCCGGATCGAGGTCCGGGCCACCAGCGGCCCGCCGGTCGGCCCGGTCAGGTCGGCCTGCACCCGGTAGGTGTCCGGTCCGGCGGCGGCGCCGTCGGCCGAGGCGCACTGCGGCTTGCTGCGGCTGCGGTCCCAGCTGAAGGTCTCGGTCAGTCCGCTGCCCGCCGACACCTGCACCCAGGTGGCCTGACGGTCGGTCGGGCAGTCCCCGGAGGACCAGACCCGGTCGCCGTTGCTCGCCGTCACGGTGATGCTGGAGGCCGCCCGGCCCAGGTCCACCCGGCAGTTCGGGCCGGAGGTGTTGCGGACGGTCAGGGTTACCCGGGGCTTGTCCTTCGGCTGGTACGCCGGCTGGGCGCTGGCCAGCTCCAGGGTGATCTGCGAGGCGGCGCAGACCGGCAGGGCGAGCACCTCGGCGGTGTTCACCTGCGGGCCGCCGGTGGTGCCGCCACCGGTTCCGCTGCCGGCGCCACCGCCGGTGCTCCCGCTGCCCGAGGCGCCGCCCGAGCCGCCGGTACCGCCGGTGGCCGAGCCTCCGGCACCCCCGGTGGCGCCCGCGCCGCCCGTACCGCCGCCGGTCAGGCTGACGTCGCCGCCGCTGCCGCCCGAGACGCTGCCCGAACCCGAGCCGCCGTTGCCCGTACCGCCGGTGCCGCCGGGGCGGGTGGTGATCGCGGAGCCGCTGGGGGAGGCGCCCGGGGTGATCGACTGGGCGGGCGCGGGCTGAGCGCCGTGCGGGGGTTTCGCCCCGCCGCCGGAGCCGGAGGTCAGCCAGATGATCAGTGCGGCGACGCCGATCAGTGCGGCGAACACGACGAGCCGCCGCCGCCAGTAGATCGAGGCCGGCAGCGGTCCCACGGGTTGACGCAGAGAGGGCACGGGCAAACTCTACGAGACTGTGTGCACCTGTTGACGCATCAACACTGCAGCGGGGTCACTTCCTTCACATGATCCGCCATTTGCTCCGGTCGGGCTAACGGCTCCCGTACGCCGGCGGGAGCCCGAACGGTCGCCGACGGCCGCCGGACCGGCCACCGGACCGGCCGCGGGACAGGCAGCCGGCTGGGCCGGACGGGGGAGGGCCGCGCGGCCTATAGTCGGCCCATGGCCACGGATCCCCGCCCCGCGCTCGACCCCGCCCGGATGGTCGCCGAGGCGCGCCGCGCGTTCTTCGTGATGTTCGCCTTCCTGGCCGTCGTCTGGGCGCTCCAGGCGGCCAACTGGGCCGGCGACGACGGACTCTCCCGCGACTTCTCGATCATCCCGAGGGACGCCGACCGGCTGCCCGACATCTTCACCGCGCCGTTCCTGCACGTGAATTGGCAGCACATCGAGGCCAACTCGGGGCCGCTGTTCATCTTCGGGTTCCTGGCGGCCTACCGGGGGGTCAAGAAGTTCCTCGGCCTGACCCTGCTGATCGTGCTCACCAGCGGTGCGGCGGTCTGGTTCTTCGAGCACGGTGACACCTACACGGTCGGTGCCAGCGGGCTGGTGTACGGCTACTTCGGGTACGTGGTGCTGCGCGGCATCTTCGACCGGCACCTGATCGACTGCCTGGTCGGCGTGGTGATGGGCGGCTCCTTCGCCTACCTGCTCACCAGCGCGGTGCCGGGCACTCCGGGGGTCAGCTGGCTCGGCCACCTCGGCGGACTGGCCGGTGGACTCGCCGGGGCGTGGATCTTCCGCGACCGCGGCTCCTACCGCACCGCCGTCCCCGCCCCCGACCGCACCCTCGCCGGCGCACCTGACCGCGCCACCGGCGCACCCGACCGCCCCACCGGCGCCCTCCCGCCCCAGGGCGCCCCCAGCCCCCGGGCCGACCTGCTCAAGGAACTCGACGACCTCGGTCTCTGAACGCCGCCGAGCCCGGCCGCCCCCGGGCGCCCGGCCCTCGCCGAAGTCCCCGCCCGCACCCCCGCCGTGGGAGGATCGGGGAGCCATGGCTGCCATCACCACCGTCATCCCCGCCCCGCTGCTCCACAGCACCGTCATCGACTGGTACGGGGCCAACGCCCGCGACCTCCCCTGGCGGACCCCGGACGCCTCCCCGTGGGCGGTCATGGTCAGCGAGTTCATGCTCCAGCAGACCCCGGTCAAGCGGGTGCTGCCCGCGTACGCGGCCTGGCTGGAGCGCTGGCCCACGCCGGCCGCGCTGGCCGCCGACGCGCCGGGCGAGGCGGTCCGGATGTGGGGACGGCTCGGCTACCCGCGCCGCGCGCTGCGCCTGCACGCCGCCGCGGTGGCGATCACCGAGCAGCACGGTGGCCGGGTGCCCGAGGACCACGCCGCGCTGCTCGCGCTCCCCGGCGTCGGCGAGTACACCGCCGCCGCGGTCGCCTCGTTCGCGTTCCGCCAGCGCCACCCGGTGCTGGACACCAACGTCCGCCGGGTGTTCGCCCGCGCCGTGACCGGTGTCGAGTACCCGGCCCAGGCGACCACCGCCGCCGAGCGCCGGACCGCCGCCGAGCTGCTGCCCGCGACCGCCGAGACCGCCGCCACCTGGGGGGTGGCCGTGATGGAGCTGGGCGCGCTGGTGTGCACCGCGCGCAGCCCCGGGTGCGCGAGCTGCCCGCTGCTGCGGCACTGCGCCTGGCAGCGGGCCGGCCGCCCGCCGTACCAGGGCCCGGCCCGCCGCGGGCAGACGTACGAGGGCACCGACCGCCAGGTGCGGGGCAAGCTGCTGGCCGTGCTGCGCGAGGCGCACGGCGAGGTGCCGCAGGCGCGGCTGGACGAGGTCTGGCCGGAGCCGGTGCAGCGGGCCCGCGCACTGGACGGGCTGGTCGCGGACGGGCTGGTCGAGCCGGTCGGCCCGGGCGTCTACCGCCTGCCGAGCTAGCGAGCCTGCGCGGCCGGGAAGCCTGCTCCGCCGGGGAGCCCGCTCCGCCGGGGAACCGCCGGTGCTCCTCCCACAACGACCGAGGGGCCCACCCGGAAGATCCGGGTGGGCCCCTCGGTCGTGCTCATACCGTGCTCATGCGGTGCTCACACCGTGACCGGCGGAGCCGGCGGAGCGGGAGCCGGACCGATCAGACGGCCTCGAGCTGCGGCTCCGGCTTCTGCCCGGCCCCGCGCAGCGGGATCTCGCGCAGGAAGACCGCGGCGGCGACCGCGACCAGGCTGATCACGGCGCCCCAGAGGAAGACCGTGTGCATGCCGTTGGAGACGGCGTGGTGCGCCAGGTCCTGGACCGCGGCGGGGGCCTTCTTCAGACCGGTCGGGTCGAGCGCCTGCTGGCCGCTGCCCGCGCCGCCACCGGCACCGCCGGCGCCGGCCAGGGTGTCCTTGACCCGGTTGTTGAACAGCGCGCCGAACAGGGCGACACCGAAGGAACCACCGATGGTGCGGAACAGCGTGGCCGAGGAGCTGGCCACGCCCATGTCCTTGAGCTCCACGCTGTTCTGGGCGACCAGCATGGTGATCTGCATCAGGAAGCCCATGCCGGCGCCGAGCACCACCATGTAGCAGGACGAGGTGAAGCGGCCGGTGTCGGTGCCGAGGGTGGAGAGCAGCAGCGAGCCGCCCGCCATCACGGCGGTGCCGATGATCGGGAAGATCCGGTATTTGCCGGTCTTGGAGACCGCCTGGCCGACCACCAGCGAGACCGCCAGCATGCCGAACATCATCGGCATCAGCAGCAGGCCGGAGTTGGTGGCCGAGGCGCCCTGCACGATCTGCTGGTAGAGCGGCAGGTAGGCGACGGCGCCGAACATGGTGAAACCGACGATGAAGCCGATGATCGACACCATCGTGAAGTTCAGCTTCTTGAACAGGCCGAGCGGGATCACCGGCTCCTCGGCGCGCTGCTCGACGTAGCAGAAGCCGATCAGCGAGGCGACGCCGAGCGCGGCCAGGCCGAGGATCTGCTTCGAGCCCCAGGCGTACTCCTGGCCGCCCCAGGTGGTGATCAGGACCATCGAGGTGATGCCGGCGGTCAGCAGCAGCGCACCCAGGTAGTCGATCTTCGCGGTGGAGCGCATCTTCGGCAGGTGCAGGGTGATGATGATGAACGCCAGGGCCACCGCGCCGAGCGGCAGGTTGACGTAGAAGGTCCAGCGCCAGCTCAGGTGGTCGGTGAGGAACCCGCCGATCAGCGGGCCGCCGACGGTCGCCAGCGCCATCACGGCGGCGAACATGCCCTGGTACTTGGCGCGGTCCCGCGGCGGGACCAGCGCGCCCATGATCGACATGACGCCGACCATCAGACCACCGGCGCCCAGGCCCTGGAGCGCGCGGAAGGAGATCAGCTGCACCATCGAGTCGGACAGGCCGCAGAGGGCCGAGCCGACCAGGAAGATCACGATGGAGATCAGGAAGACGCCCTTGCGGCCGTACAGGTCGCCGAGCTTGCCCCAGATCGGGGTGGAGACGGCGGTGGCGAGCGTGTAGGCGGTGACCACCCACGCGAGGTGGTCGGAGCCGCCGAGCTCGCCCACGATGGTGGGCATCGCGGTACCGATGATCAGGTTGTCGAGCATGGCCAGCAGCATGGCGATGACCAGGCCGATCATCACCAGGCGGATCTCGCGCGGCGACTTCGGCTCGGGCTCGGTCGCCCCCGCGGCCGGCGGTTGGTCCGCCGCGGCCTCGACCTGCTGTTGTGACATCGTGTGGCTCCCGGGAACGAGGCTGGGCCGCGCATCCCGCGGCTCACTTACTTGACGACCGGCTAGTTAATCGTCGGCTCGCACGGTAAGTTGTTCCCTAGCCGGTCGTCAAGCCAGTTTCGGCGTGAGCCCCGCGGGCAGGGAGAATGAACCCGAGGAGTGCGTCGAACACGGCAGCACGCCGCCCCCCATCGCCGTCACGAGGCAGGCCGCCAGTCATGAGCACGACCCAGAGCCCCCGCAGCGACACCCGCGCGCGGATCCTCGACGTGGCACTGGAGCTCTTCGCGGCGCAGGGGTACGAGAAGACGTCGCTGCGCGAGATCGCGGACCGCCTCGGTGTCACCAAGGCCGCGCTCTACTACCACTTCAAGACCAAGGACGACATCGTCCGCGGCATCGTCCGGAGCATGGCCGCCCCGATCGACGAGGCGATCGCCTTCGGCGAGGGCAAGCCCTGGTCGCCGGAGCTGCGGGACGAGCTGGTCCGCCGGTTCGCGGCCGGGATGGTCGAGCGGGCGCCGCTGCTGCGCTTCTTCCACGAGAACCAGCCCGCCCTCCGCGAGTCGGAGGCCGGGCTGGAGTTCAAGGACCGGATGGTGGCGATGATCCGGCTGGTGCACGGCCCGGACGCCACCTTCCACGACCGGCTGCGCGCGACCATGGCGCTGTTCTCGATCAACTCCACGCTGTTCCTGCTCAAGCAGGACGCCGGCGAGGCCTGCTCGCCGGCCGGCGCGGAGCCCCGGGCCAGGACGCTGGAGGAGGCCATGGCGGCCGCCCTCGAGGTGGCGCTGGAGATCGCCGCCCGGATCGAGCCGGCCACCGTCCAGGCCTGAGCGCCCACCGTCCAGGCTTGAGGGCCCACCGTCCGGGCGTGAGGCCCACCGTCCGGGCGTGAGGCCCACCGGGCCCGAGCACGCACAACGGCGCAGGGCCGGCCCGAAGGCCGGCCCTGCGTCACGAGGCGGGTGGATCAGGCGCCGGTGGCCCCGTGGCCACGCAGGTAGCTGACCGGGTCGATCACGGCGCCGTACTTGTTCGCGGTGCGGATCTCGAAGTGCAGGTGCGGGCCGGTGGAGTTGCCGGTGTTGCCGGACAGGCCGATCTGCTGGCCCGCGGACACCTTCTGGCCGGCGTGCACGCCGAGCTTGGACATGTGCGCGTACTGGGCGAACTTGCCGTCCGCGAGCTTCAGCACGACCTCGTTGCCGTACGCGCCGTCGGGCTTGGCCGAGACGACGGTGGCGTTGCCGACCGCCAGCAGCGGGGTGCCGACCTTGACGGCGTAGTCCTCACCGGTGTGGTAGCCGGCCGCGTACTCGTGGTTGATCTTGCCGAACGGGTTGCTGTGCGCGCCGCTGGCGACCGGGGCGGACCACTCGGGAGCGGGAGCGGGCGCCGGAGCCGGGGCGGGCGCCGGGGCGGCCTCGGGGGCCGGAGCCGGGGCCGGGGCAGCCTCGGCCGGCGCGGGAGCGGGGGCGGCCTGCTCGGCGGGGGCCTGCTCCGCCGGGGCCTGCTCGGCGGGAGCGGCCGGGGCGGGCGCCGGGGAGGCGTCCAGGTTGCTCGCCACCGTGACGGCGTCCTGCGAGGAGACCGACTTCGGCAGCTTGTAGGCGGCCGGGGCGGCGACCTGGACCACGGCGGCCGGGTCCACGTGGGCGGCGGCCGCGGTGAACGCGGAGCTGCCCGGGGTGGTCGGGTGGACGGTCTGCGCGTGGGCGGCCCCCGCCGGGACCAGCATCGCGCCGATGGCCAGCACGGCAGCGCCGCCCCAGGCCACGGTGGCGCGACGGTCCTGCAGCCGGTCCAGCACGGCGCTGCCGTTCGCACCCTGGAGGCGCGAGAGGGCGGGGATGCCGCGCAGGGCCGAGGAGGACCCGACGGCGGTGAGCAGCCTGCGGCCGGTGCGGGGGAGAGAAAGCATCGGTGACAAAACCTCGCGGTCGGGGGTCGGTGCGCCGCTCGGCCGATCCGGCCTGGCGCCCCGGGGGGACCACTCAGGTGTAACCGTCACCCTGGGCAACCCGGAAGCGTGTGACGTACTACGGCGGCTAGTGCCCGAGGGGCCCGGAATGCCCGGACGTTCCGGGGTCGAGCAGCGACTCCGGGCCCGGTGGGCCGGGGCCGGCGGGCCCGCCCGCAGGCGCGGCGGCCGGGCGCGTCACCGGGTGCTCACGGCCCCGTCCAGTCTACTACGCGCCCTCGTACCGGTGTCACGGCCTGTGACCAGTACCACCGGACACCCCCCTGCAAACCACCGGATTTCCCATCAAATCGCCCACGGGTGGGGTTACCCCCGGGCTCGCCGCCCGGATTCCTGCGCCGCCACTGGGCCGACGGCGGGGGATCGGCGATGATCGGTGGATGACCGCTGCCGCAGACCGCCAGGACGACCTGCCCCCGCCCACGGACCCCGGCCGCCGGTTCGCGGCGCTGCACGCCTGCGATCGGATCCTCTCCGGCGCCCGCCCGCGCTCGATCCGGGAGCGGCTGGCCGCGCTCGCCGACAGCGCCGGGGCGCAGTACGACATCGACGGCGCACCCGACCTCTACTGCGACGGGATCGTACGGACCCTGGAGCGGCGGGTGGCCGAGCTGCTCGGCATGCCGGAGGCGGTCTACTTCCCGACCGGCACGATGGCCCAGCAGGCCGCCCTGCAGTACTGGGCGGCCGGGGACGGCCGGACGGTCGCGATGCATCCGCTGTCCCACCCCGAGCTGCACGAGCACCGGGCGCACTCGGTGCTCAGCGGGCTGCGGACGATCTGGCCGACCACCGCGCCGCGCCTGCCCACCCCCGCCGAGCTGAGGACCGTCGGCGAGCCGTTCACCACGCTGATGATCGAGCTGCCGCTGCGGGACGCCGGCTTCGTGCTGCCCACCTGGTCCGAGCTGACCGCGCTGGTCGAGGAGGCCCGGCAGCACGCGGCCTACGTCCACCTGGACGGTGCCCGGCTCTGGGAGTCGGCGCCGCACTTCGGCCGGTCGCTGCCGGAGATCGCCGCGCTGGCGGACTCGGTCTACGTGTCCTGCTACAAGACGCTCGGCGGGATCAGCGGGGCCCTGGTCGCCGGCGACGAGGAGTTCGCCCGCGGCGTCCGGGTCTGGCGCCACCGCTACGGCGGCCAGCTGTTCCAGCAGTGGCCCGCCGTGCTCAGCGCGCTGGCCGGGCTGGACGCCGAGCTGCCGCGGCTGGGCTCGTACGTGGCCAACGCCAAGGTGGTGGCCGCCGCGCTGGCCGAGACCCCGGGCAGCCGGGTCAACCCGGACCCGCCGCACACCCACCAGTTCCAGTTCTGGCTGCCGTACCCGGCGGAGGACCTGAACCGGGCCAACATCCGGCTCGCCGAGCTCCAGGGGGTCGGCCTGTTCGGCGGCTGGAACGAGCCGGGGCCGCTGCCGGGCTTCTCGATGACCGAGATCACCGCCTCCGCCGCGGCCCTGGACTGGACGCCCAAGGAGATCACCGAGGCGGTCGCGCTCTTCCTGGAGATCGCCCAGGTCTGACCCGTCCGGCACGCACCGCGGCCCCGGCGGGAGAACCCGCCGGGGCCGCAGCTGTTCAGAGGTACTGCCGACCTGAGGTCACTTCACCGGGTGGACCCGGACGATGGTCTCCAGGTTGTTCCAGCTCTCCCACAGCACGTCGATGCGGGTGTGGGTGTCCGGAACCTGCACGCTGCTGTACGGGGTCGTGGCGTCCCAGTACTTGGTGGTGTGGTCGTTGAAGGAGTTGACGGCCTTCGACGACGGGATCTTCGTGAGCACGTCGGCCTTGTCGAGCTTCAGGCCGTCGGTGCGCTCGAAGCCGAAGGTGGAGTCGTAGCCCTGCAGGCGCGGACGCATGTAGGTGCCGTCGGCCCACTTCAGCGGGGCCGGGTGGGCGTCGATCGGAAGGATCAGGCCCTGGCCCGGGTGGTTGGTGACGTTGTTGTCGGACTGCGACTCGTCCCACAGCCAGATCAGAACACCGTTCTGGTTGGCGTAGTGCTCGACCCAGTTCGGCTTGGCGGTGGAACCGAAGACGTACGGACCGGTCTTCAGCGTGGTGTCGTAGGACACGTACTGACGGTTCTCCACCAGGTAGTGCTGGGCGTAGTCCTTGGAGAACTTGCCCGTGATGCGGGAGAAGCCGGCGGCGGTCCAGCCGTTGTCGCCGTTCTCGGCACCGTCGGTGAAGACGGCCGCGTTGTCGGCGGTGACCTTGACGTCGTCGACGGCCAGGCCCTTGAGGTGCACGCCACCGTCGGTCACGTTGTGGAAGCGGAACTGGATGCTCTTGCCCGCGTAGGCGTCGAGCGGGAAGACCAGGTCGCCCCAGGTGTTGTTGGTGGTGCCGTTGATCGCCGGGTGGTTCGCACCGTCGACCGGCAGCGCCGCACCGTTGAAGGTGCCGGCGAGCTGGGTCCAGTTCTTGCCACCGTCGGTCGAGACCTCGCCGTAGGCGTAGTCGTAGTCGGTCTCGAGCTCGTACCAGGCCTTGGCCGACAGGCTGGCCGAGGTCTTGCCGGTGAGGTCGATGGTGCGGGTCAGCGAGACGTTCAGGTCGTCCGCGCTACCGCTCCACCACTCGTTGGCACCCGCGAACGGGGTGTTGATCTCGGTGGTGACCGTCTTCTTGGGGAGGTCCACCACGACGGCCTGCGGCCGCTTGGTGTTGTACTCCACCGGGCCGAGCCAGTGCAGCGAGTCCTTGCCGGCCTGGGCCTTGTCGAACTTGAGCCAGCCGAGCTGCAGCTTGCTCCAGACGTCGAGGTCGTTCGGCTTGTCGCCGATCTCCTTCTTGCCGTCGCCCAGCCAGGAGCCGGACGACATCAGCGACCAGAAGCCGACCGAGTTGTCGTTGCCGGAGCCCGAGGTGTCGTAGAGGTCCGGCAGACCGAGGTCGTGGCCGTACTCGTGCGCGAAGACACCGAGGCCGCCGTTCTCGGGCTGCATGGTGTAGTCGCCGACCCAGATGCCGGAGTTGCCGACCGGGGTGCCGCCGAGCTTGTTGGCGTCCGGACCGGCCTGGCCGGAGAGCGCGCCGTAGACGTACGAGCGGTGGGCCCACAGGGCGTTGGTGCCCTGGACGCCGCCGCCGGCCGACTGGTCCTCACCGGCGTGCACGATCTGGAAGTGGTCGATGTAACCGTCGGGCTCATTGAAGTTGCCGTCGTGGTCGTAGTCGTACCGGTCCCACTGGTCGTAGCCGGCGATCGTGGCCTTGATCTGCGCGTCCGTCTGGCCCTTGGCCTTCTGGTCGGCGACCCAGGCGTTGATGCCGTCGCGGATCAGGTCCTGCGCGTTGTTGCAGACGTGCTGGCCGCAGTAGTCCGAGCCGTAACGGGCCTCGTTCCACGGCACCTTGACCCAGTCGGTGACCTGGCCGTCGACCGAGTACCGGCCCGAGGACTGACGCTCGTAGTACGTCTTCAGCGAGTCGCCGGTCTTCGAGAAGTACAGGTCCTGGTAGTGCTGCTGGTTGTAATCAGCACGCCAGGCGGTGGAGTTGTTGGTCTTCGCGTCCGGCGCGGCGATCTGGTTGTGCGTCGGCCCGGGGGTACCGCCGTACTTCACGGTGCCGTCGGGCAGCTTGGTGGTGTTGTCCACCTGGTCGCTGAAGTCGACGAGGATGGTGAAAATCTTGTCCGTGCGCTCGCGGCCGAGCTCCACGAACTTGTCACGGCCCAGCTTGATGCTGGTGCCACCGCCGTGCGACTCGATGGTGGCGGTGCCGTTGACCAGCTGGTCGACCGCGGCCTTCTGCTCGGCCTCGACCTTGCCCGAGAGCGGGCCCGGCAGCGAGTCGTCGAGCTTGGTGGTCAGCGCTGCGTCGGCCGGGTCACGCGGGATCGCGAGCGGGGCGGCGACGGCCGTTCCCGGGAGCATCCCCGCGCCGAGCGCGGCGACGGCCGCAACGGCAGCGGCGGCCGAAGCGGCCTTCCTGGATATCTTCAACGTGGTGACGTCCTCCCCTTACCGGCACAGCTCTTGGCCAGCCGGTGAACCAATGAAAGACAGGTGGACGACATTTGATCCAAGAGCTGGTAAAAAAGAAAGACCTTGACCCTGACATGCTCGCGCCGCTATCCTCCCCGGCTTCCAGGATCGGCTGATAGTCAGTCAAATCGGCTGCAACCCCCCGGGCTTCGGGCCCGTCCGTATGCGCAGGATCGGCCCATCGGGACCAAAAGGTCGAAAAGTCTGAATTTTTCACAGCAATTGGAAGCGTAAACAGTTTTGCAACTGAAAAGGCCGCGGCCCCGACGAGATGTCGGGGCCGCGGCCTTTACGGTACGGCGGGTACTACTTCGTGAGATCCGGTCCGGCGGTGCTCACCGCGGCCGGGGTGTCGGCCACCGCGGACTTCTCCTCGCCGCGGAAGGTGAACTTGGCTTCCTTGCCCTCACCCTCCACGCCGACGACCACGATCTGACCGGCCCGCAGCTCGCCGAAGAGGATCTTCTCGGAGAGGTGGTCCTCGATCTCGCGCTGGATCGTCCGGCGCAGCGGCCGGGCGCCCAGCAGCGGGTCGTAACCGCGCTTGGCCAGCAGCTTCTTGGCCTCGACGCTGAGCTCGAGGCCCATGTCGCGGTCCTTGAGCCGGCCGTCCACCTTGTCGATCATCAGGTCGACGATCTGGATGATGTCTTCCTCGGACAGCTGGTGGAAGACCACGATGTCGTCGACGCGGTTCAGGAACTCGGGGCGGAAGTGCTGCTTGAGCTCCTCGCCGACCTTGGCCTTCATCCGCTCGTACCCGCTGGCGGCGTCACCCGTGGCGGCGAAGCCCAGGTTGAAGCCCTTGGAGATGTCGCGGGTGCCGAGGTTGGTGGTCATGATGATGACCGTGTTCTTGAAGTCGACGACCCGGCCCTGGGAGTCGGTCAGCCGACCGTCCTCCAGGATCTGCAGCAGCGAGTTGAAGATGTCCGGGTGGGCCTTCTCGACCTCGTCGAACAGGACCACCGAGAACGGCTTGCGGCGGACCTTCTCGGTCAGCTGGCCGCCCTCCTCGTAGCCCACGTAGCCGGGCGGGGAGCCGAACAGCCGGGAGACCGTGTGCTTCTCGGAGAACTCGGACATGTCGAGCGCGATCAGCGCGTCCTCGTCGCCGAACAGGAACTCGGCCAGCGTCTTGGACAGCTCGGTCTTACCGACACCGGACGGGCCGGCGAAGATGAACGAACCGCCGGGGCGCTTCGGGTCCTTGAGGCCCGCCCGGGTGCGCCGGATGGCCTGCGAGAGCGCCTTGATGGCGTCCTTCTGGCCGATGACGCGCTTGTGCAGCTCGTCCTCCATGCGCAGCAGCCGGGAGGACTCCTCCTCGGTGAGCTTGAAGACCGGGATGCCGGTGGCCGTCGCCAGCACCTCGGCGATCAGCTCCTCGTCCACCTCGGCGACGACATCCATGTCGCCGGCCTTCCACTCCTTCTCCCGCTTGGCCTTGGCCTGCAGGAGCTGCTTCTCGTTGTCGCGCAGCGAGGCGGCCTTCTCGAAGTCCTGCGCGTCGATCGCGCTCTCCTTCTCGCGGCGCACGTCGGCGATCTTCTCGTCGAACTCGCGGAGGTCCGGCGGCGCGGTCATCCGGCGGATGCGCATCCGGGAGCCGGCCTCGTCGATCAGGTCGATCGCCTTGTCCGGCAGGAAGCGGTCCGAGATGTACCGGTCGGCCAGGGTCGCGGCGGCGACCAGCGCGGCGTCCGTGATGGACACCCGGTGGTGCGCCTCGTAGCGGTCCCGCAGGCCCTTGAGGATCTCGATGGTGTGCGGCAGCGACGGCTCCGCGACCTGGATCGGCTGGAAGCGGCGCTCCAGCGCGGCGTCCTTCTCCAGGTGCTTGCGGTACTCGTCGAGCGTGGTGGCGCCGATGGTCTGGAGCTCACCGCGGGCCAGCATCGGCTTCAGGATCGAGGCCGCGTCGATCGCACCCTCGGCGGCGCCCGCGCCGACCAGGGTGTGCAGCTCGTCGATGAACAGGATGATGTCGCCGCGGGTGCGGATCTCCTTGAGGACCTTCTTCAGGCGCTCCTCGAAGTCACCGCGGTAGCGCGAACCGGCGACCAGGGCGCCCAGGTCCAGCGTGTACAGCTGCTTGTCCTTGAGCGTCTCGGGCACCTCGCCCTTGACGATCGCCTGGGCCAGGCCCTCGACCACGGCGGTCTTGCCGACGCCGGGCTCGCCGATCAGCACCGGGTTGTTCTTGGTGCGGCGGGACAGCACCTGCATGACCCGCTCGATCTCCTTCTCGCGCCCGATCACCGGGTCGAGCTTGGCCTCGCGGGCGGCCTGGGTGAGGTTGCGCCCGAACTGGTCCAGGACCAGCGAGGTGGAGGGGGTGCCCTCGGCGGGGCCGCCGGCCGGGGTCGACTCCTTGCCGGCCTGGTAGCCGGAGAGCAGCTGGATGACCTGCTGGCGCACCCGGTTGAGGTCGGCGCCCAGCTTCACCAGGACCTGGGCGGCGACGCCCTCGCCCTCGCGGATCAGGCCGAGCAGGATGTGCTCGGTGCCGATGTAGTTGTGGCCGAGCTGGAGGGCCTCGCGGAGCGACAGCTCCAGGACCTTCTTCGCCCGGGGAGTGAAGGGAATGTGACCGGACGGGGCCTGCTGGCCCTGACCGATGATCTCCTCGACCTGCTGGCGGACCGCCTCGAGCGAGATCCCGAGGCTCTCCAGCGCCTTGGCGGCGACACCCTCGCCCTCGTGGATCAGGCCCAGGAGAATGTGCTCGGTGCCGATGTAGTTGTGGTTGAGCATCCGGGCTTCTTCCTGAGCCAGGACGACAACCCGCCGCGCGCGGTCGGTGAACCTCTCGAACATCGTTAATCGCTCCTCAGAGCGGTCGGTCAGTTCGGGGTCCGTCCCCGCCCTGTCCTTCCGCATGCTAGTCCCGCTCAGCGGCGCGGCCATGGGCCTCTCCCGCCCGTCGCCGGACGAGAAGAGTCAACCCCACTCGCGTGGGGAATCATGCAGCGCGACCAGCCGACACCAGTCCCAACCTGATGCTGGGAGACGGTGTTCCCACAGGTGGGCCCGATGCACCCGATACCGCTACGCCATCGGCGAACACGCGCTGCCGAGGGCGGGGCGGCCGGTCTCGCGTCCTGCCTCGGTCGGGGCCGTTCGACCCCTCCCGCCTGCATTCATACCCGGTATTCCGACGAGTTTCGCGCAGTTTCCCGGGTGGCGGTGTTCGCCTGGCGAGAAGTCCGGTGCGGGCCCGGTGGGTGCCCGGTGGCCGATCAGCCCGGTCCTGCCGCCCGGTTGACGGGGGCTCGACCGGGCCGCGAGCCGCTCCCGACCCGCCGCGGGGCCGGGGCGCCCGTACGGCGACACCCGATCAGGTGCCCGCCGCGTGACCGCTTCGTCCCCTCCAGCGTTGCACAGCCCATGACCGTCCCGCCGCTCGTGGGTGATCCGGCGGCCCCGGCCGGCGCCGCCCTGCTGGGCTCGGACCGGGTGGAACTCCCGCTGCCGCCGGCCCTGGCCGCCCTCGGCCGCCTGGACCGCCTCGGGCTGCCGTACGGGGCCGTGGCCGGCCTCGGAGGCTCGGCCGCCTTCCTGCTGGCGCCGGGCACCGCGGAACTCGTCCCGGGGCTGCTGTGCTGGCTCGGCTGGGGCGAGGAGCTCCGGCTCGGCCTGCGCGCGGTACGGGCGGCCCGGGTGCCGCAGCCGCGGGGCGCGGAGTCGTTCCCCCCGCACCCCGAGCGGCGGCCGCGCCGCCCGGCGGTCTGGCTGCGCGCCGGCGCGGGCGGCCCGGCCCTGAACCTGGGCTCGCCCGATCTGCTGCGCCTGCTCGACTGCCTGGCGGACGCCTGCGCGCGCGACCTGATGGGCCTGGCGCCGGCGCCCTGAGTGATCCGTGCGGTCGGCCCGGATCAGGAGGCGTGGGCCTTCTCGTAGTCCTCGCGGACGTTGCTGGGCACCCGGCCGCGGTCGTTGACCTGGTAGCCGTTCTCCTTCGCCCAGTTGCGGATCTTGGCGGTGTCCGGCTGGCCGGCCGAGGCGCGGCCCGCCGCGCGGCCGCTGCTGCGGCGCGGGGCGCTGAGCCGGCCGCTCTGCTTGCGGCCCTTCTCCACGTACGGCGCGAGCAGGTCGCGCAGCTTCTCCGCGTTGTCGCTCTTGAGGTCGATCTCGTAGGCAACACCGTCCAGCGCGAACGTGACCGTCTCGTCCGCCGAGCCGCCGTCGAGATCGTCTTCCAGAATGACCTGAACCCTCTGTGCCACGGGCTTCCCTTTCCGTGTTAACGACTCATTGCCTGGGGAAAGGAAACCGCCTTTTCCCGGAAAACACAAACCCCCGGCCGCTCCGGGGGTGTGCGACATGCGTCGGGAAGGGCGCCGCGGTGAGCTCCTCGACTCAGTAGAGTCGCAGCAGCATCCGGGAGTTGCCCAGGGTGTTCGGCTTCACCCGCTCCAGGTCCAGGAACTCCGCGACACCTTCATCGTACGAGCGCAGGAGTTCTTCATAGACTTCCGTGGCGACGGCGGTCGGGTCTGACGTACGATCGTCGGTTTCGCCGATCTCGACGAAACCGTGTTTCGCGAAGAAGTCGACCTCGAACGTCAAGCAGAAAATCCGACGGACCCCCAGCCAGCGGGCCGTCTGCAGCAGCTTCTCCAGCAGCAGGTGGCCGAGCCCGTGGCCCTTGCAGGCCGGGTCCACCGCGAGGGTGCGGACCTCGGCCAGGTCCTCCCACATCACGTGCAGCGCGCCGCAGGCGACCACCGCGCCGGTGTCGTCGCGTTCGGCGACCCAGAACTCCTGCACCGATTCGAACAATGTGACAGTGGGCTTGTCCAGCAGAATCCCGTCGCGGGAGTACGCGTCGATGAGCCCTCGCACGGCCCGCACATCGGTGGTCCGCGCCCGGCGGATGGTGACCTCCATGGCCGGACGTTATCGCGCGGACGGCCCGCCGGTCTCCCCCGCCCCGGCAGCCGGGGTATCGGTACCGCCGGTATCGGCGGGCCGGGTTTCGGCCCCCGGGCTATCCGGCGGATACGGCTCCGCGGGTTCGGACGGTTCGGGCTCGGCCGTGAACGGCCCGGCCACCCGGAGCGCGTCGCGAAGCGCGTCCCGCTGCTCCGGCGACATCAGGCCGAAGAAGTGCACCAGCGCGGCGGCCGGATTGTCACTGGTCGCCCAGGCGTCGTTCATGAGCGCGGCGGTGTATGCCTCGCGGGAGGACACCGGCTCATATCGATAGGCCCGGCCCGCCTGCTCCCGGCGCAGCCAGCCCTTTCGGTACAGCTTGTCGAGCACCGTCATCACCGTGGTGTAGGCGATATCGCGTTCCGACTGCAGATCCTGCAGAACCTCGCGAACCGTGACCGGGCGGTTCCACTGCCACACCCTGGTCATGATGTCGTTCTCTAGTTCTCCGAGTTGCCGCACCATAGTCCGGCCAGGATAGGGCCGATTCCGGACAGAATCGGCCACACCGGAAACGCACCGGCGCGCCGCCACCCGGTGGGGTGACGGCGCGCCGGTCGGGTGCTGCTTATTCGCCCGTGGTGGGGCGGGCCGTCAGTGCCTCGGCGGCCGCGTCCTCCTTGGAGCGCTGGGCCCCGCCCTGGCTGCGGATGATCGCCCGCACCAGGAATCCGAAGCCGATCGCCATGACGAGCGGCGGCACGATCGCGCTGACGTAGTCCATCAGGTCACTCCTCCTCGGCGGCGGTCGCGGCCGCCTGCTTGGCTTCCGGCTTCACGATCGGGAAGAGCACCGTCTCGCGGATGTTCTTCCCGGTGAGCAGCATGATCAGGCGGTCGACGCCCAGGCCGAGACCGCCGGTGGGCGGCATCGCGTACTCCAGGGCCCGCAGGAAGTCCTCGTCCACCTGCATCGCCTCGACGTCGCCGCCGGCCGCCAGCAGGGACTGGGCGGTCAGCCGGGCGCGCTGCTCGACCGGGTCGACCAGCTCGGAGTAGGCGGTGCCGATCTCGGTCCCGAAGATCACCAGGTCCCACTTCTCGGCCACGCCCGGGATCGAGCGGTGCTGCCGGGTCAGCGGCGAGACCTCGGTCGGGTAGTCCCGGATGAAGGTCGGCCTGATCGCGTTGTGCTCCAGCAGCCGCTCGATCATCTCCAGCACGATCTGGCCGTGGCCCCACTCCTTCTCGTAGGGCACGCCGGCCTCGTCGGCGAGCTTGCGGAGCTCCTCGACCGAGGTCTGCGGGGTGATCTCGCTGCCCAGGTGGGCCGAGATGCCGGGGTAGACGCTGACCTCGGCCCAGGGCTCGGCCAGGTCGATCTCGTGCTCCGCGCCGTCCGGACCGATGCCGCGGACCACGGTGGTGCCGAGCGCGTCCCGGGCCGCGTTGACGATGGTCGCGCGGATCAGCTCGGCCTGGGTGTCGTAGTCGCCGTAGGCCTCGTACGACTCCAGCGAGGTGAACTCCGGGTTGTGGGTGGAGTCCGCGCCCTCGTTGCGGAAGTTGCGGTTGATCTCGAAGACCTTCTCCGCGCCGCCGACCACCAGCCGCTTGAGGTAGAGCTCGGGGGCGATCCGCAGGTAGAGGTCGATGTCGTAGGCGTTGATGTGGGTGGTGAACGGGCGGGCGTTGGCGCCGCCGTGCACCGGCTGCAGCATCGGGGTCTCGACCTCGATGTAGCCGCGCTCCTCGTAGGTGCGGCGGATCGAGCGGACCACCTTGCTGCGCAGGTGGAGGATCTCGCGGGCCTCGGGGTTGACGATCAGGTCCACGTAGCGCTGGCGGACCCGGGCCTCCGGGTCGGTCAGGCCCTTGTGCTTGTCCGGGAGCGGGCGCAGGCACTTGGCGGTGAGCTCCCAGCGGTCGACCATCACGGACAGCTCGCCGCGCTTGGAGGTGATCACCTCGCCCTCGACGCCGACCTGGTCGCCGAGGTCGATGTCCGACTTCCAGGCGGCCAGCCGCTCCGGGCCGAGCCGGTCCAGGGAGAACATCACCTGGAGGTCGCCGGAGCCGTCGCGCAGGGTGGCGAAGCAGAGCTTGCCGCCGGTACGGGCCAGGATCACCCGGCCGGTGATGCCGGCCCGCTCGCCGGTCGCGGTGTCCGGCTCCAGGTCGGGGTGCTCGGCGCGCAGGTCGGCGATGGTGGTGGTGCGGGGGAAACCGACCGGGTACGGGTCGACGCCGGCCGCCCGGAGCCGGTCCAGCTTCTCGCGCCGCACGCGCATCTGCTCGGGGAGGTCGTCGGTCGCGGTGACAGTGCTCTGATCGCTCACCCCACAAGGGTAGCCAGCCGTACGGGCCGGGCCGTCACGGGATGGACGGCGGCCCGGCCGGGGCCCGGGCGGACACGCCGCAGGGGAGGCCGGGCGCGGCCTCCCCTGCGGTCCGGGCGGTGGTCAGCCGGTGCCGGTGGCGAGCTCGGTCTCCTCCTCGGCGGGCGGCTGGGGGGCCGGGGCCGAGCGGGTGCGGCGGCCGAAGAGCTCGGCGGGGGTGGGCATCCGGCGGGGCTGGGGGCGGTGGGCCGGGGCGGCGGCGGGCTTGGGCGTGCCGGCGGAGTTGCTGCTCATCGGGATCCGTCCTCCAACTGGGTGGCCCGCGGCGTCGGCCGCCGCGGTGAAGGTGGGCTCGGCGGCCGGGTCGGGCACCGCGGCCAGGTGCCGCGGCGCGGAGTTGAGCGAGAGCCGCTCGCGGACCTCGGCCTCGGCCAGCGCGTGGCAGCGGCCGGCCAGCCGGGAGCGCCGGGAGCGTTCGGTGGGGCCGCAGGGCCGGCGGGTCAGCGAGCGCAGCGCGGCGAGGTCGTCCGGGGTCGGCAGGTAGCCGTCGGTGACCGCTTCCTCCAGGCGTTCCAGGTAGCCCGTGGCGCTGCCGGGCAGCGCGGCCCGGTAGCGGGCCAGGTCGGCGAGGAGGAAGACCCGCAGCCGGCCGCCCTCCGCGACGGCCTCCTCGATGGCCTCGGTGAGGCGCAGGGCCTCCTGGACGTCCTCGGCCCAGAGTTCGGGCTCGGGCCCGGTCGGTAGCAGCCGGTCGGACTCGGCCGGATGGAGGGCTTGGGCGAGGGCGCGGCGCAGCACGCGGACTTCGTCGGCGCTGAACGCCATGCCGCCGCGCGATCCGTGTGGCGTAGGCATGCGTTGACACTACGTGACGAATATCCGATTTGTCGGGAACGTCGCGTCAAGACCCCACGTTTGGCCCGACGCCCGCGCACGGCCTGCTCCGTACGCGGCCCACCTCGCGGTCCACCCCGCGGTCCGGGGCGCGCGGCGGGGCGGGGGCGCGGTCCGGGACCCGCGCTCTGCCGCCCCGCGCTCCACCACCCCGCCGCGGGTCAGGCCGCGGTCGCCGGCCGGTTGCGCTCGAAGATCAGCCGCAGGCCGATCAGGGTGAGCCAGGGCTCGTGCACGTCGATGGTCTCGGCCTCGCCGAGCACCAGCGGGGCCAGCCCGCCGGTGGCGATCACCTGGACGTCGTCCGGGTCCTTGGCCAGCTCCTTGGCCATCCGGTTGACCAGCCCGTCGACCTGGCCGGCGAAGCCGTACAGGATGCCGGACTGCATCCCCTCCACGGTGTTCTTGCCGATCACGTTCCGCGGGCGGGCCAGCTCGATCTTGCGCAGCTGGGCGCCGCGCAGGCCGAGCGCCTCGACCGAGATCTCGATGCCCGGGGCGATCGCCCCGCCCACGTAGTCGCCGCGCTCGTTGACGGCGTCGAAGGTGGTGGCGGTGCCGAAGTCGACCACGATGCACGGGCCGCCGTAGAGGTGGTTGGCGGCCAGCGCGTTCACGATCCGGTCGGCGCCGACCTCCTTGGGGTTGTCCATCAGGACGTGCACCCCGGTCTTCACCCCCGGCTCCACGATCACCGCGGGGACGTCGCCGTAGTAACGGCGGGTCACTTCGCGGAGCTCGTGGAGCACGGCGGGCACCGAGGAGCAGATCGCCAGCCCGGCCACCCGGTCCTCGGCCGAGACCACCGGATGGGAACCCATCAGACCCTGGAGCAGCACCGCCAGTTCGTCCGCCGTGCGGCGCGGATCGGTGGAGATCCGCCAGTGCTCGACGATCTCCTCGCCGTCGAACAGGCCGAGCGTGGTCTGGGTGTTGCCGACGTCGATCGTGAGGAGCATGGGGTGCTTTCTGGCTGAGGTGGGCCCCGCCTGCTCGCCGGCGGGCGGGCGGATCAGTCGCGCAGGTCCAGGCCGATGTCCAGGACCGGCGAGGAGTGGGTCAGGGCACCGACGGCGAGGTAGTCGACACCAGTGTCGGCGACCTCGCGCGCGGTGGCCAGGGTCAGGCCGCCGGAAGCCTCCAGCCGGGCCTTGCCGGCCACCAGGGCGACCGCCTCGCGCAGCTGCGCCACGGTGAAGTTGTCCAGCAGGATCAGGTCCGCGCCGGCGTCCAGCACCGGCTGGATCTGCGCCACGGTGTCGACCTCGACCTCGACCGGCAGCTCCGGGTAGAGCGCCTTGACGGCCTTGAAGGCCTCGGCCACCCCGCCCGCCGCGACCACGTGGTTGTCCTTCACCAGGGCGGCGTCGGACAGCGCCATCCGGTGGTTGGACCCGCCGCCGCAGCGCACCGCGTACTTCTGCAGGGCACGCAGGCCCGGGGTGGTCTTGCGGGTGTCGCGGACCACCGCGCCGGTGCCCTCCAGGGCGTCGGCCCAGGCCCGGGTGGCGGTCGCGATGCCGGACAGGTGGCAGAGCAGGTTGAGCGCCGAGCGCTCGGCGGTCAGCAGGTCGCGGGTGCGGCTGCGCACCGACAGCAGCACCTGGCCGGCCTCGACCCGGGCGCCGTCCTCGACGTGCCGCTCGACCTCGAACTCCTCCTCGCAGACCAGCGAGACCACGGCCTCGGCGATCCGCAGGCCCGCGACCACGCCGGCCTGACGGGCGGTGAAGTCGGCGGTGGCCACCGCGTCGGCCGGGACGGTGGCGACCGAGGTGACGTCCTCGCCGCCGGCCAGGTCCTCGGCCAGCGCCAGCGAGGCGATGTCCTCGACCTCGACCGGGTCGAGGCCGGCCTGCTCCAGCAGCTCGGCCAGCGCCGGGTCCAGGCCGCTCTCGTACGCCTCGCCGTCGCCGCAGGCGCAGCCGTCGCCGCAGCCCTGGTCGGCGAGCGGGAGTTCGTCGTGGTCGTGGTCGTGCGTCATCGGTGCTCCTTCGGGGGCGGTGCGGGGGTGTGCCCCCGTCGGGGGCGCGGGCGGTTACGGGGTGCGGGCGGGCCGCCGGTCGGCCGGGTGGGGCCCGGTGCTCAGCGCGCCACCGGGCCGCCGTCCGCGGCCAGCGTGGTGACCAGGTGGCGCTGCCAGTGCTCGTCGTCGCGCTCCGGGAAGTCTTCGCGCCAGTGGCAGCCCCGGGTCTCCGCGCGCAGCGCGGCGGCCGTCACCAGCGCGGTGGCGACCAGGTGCAGGTTGGTGGCCTCCCAGGTCTCCACCCGGGGGTCGGCGGGCTTGCGCTCGGTGGCGTGCGCGCGGGCGGCCTCGGCCAGCTCCGCGAGCCCGGCGCCGGTGGCGGCCATCGAGGCGGCCGAGCGCAGCACGCCGGCGCCGCGCGACATCAGCCGCTGGACGTCGGCCCGGGCCTCCGGGGCGAGCAGCGGGACGGCGTGCGCGGCGCGGGCGCCGGCCACGTCCACGGTGCGTTCGGGCAGCTCGCCGGCCCGGTGCCGGGCGGCCAGGTCGGCGGCGATCCGCTCGGCGAAGACCAGGCCCTCCAGCAGCGAGTTGGAGGCCAGCCGATTGGCGCCGTGCACGCCGGTGCAGGCCACCTCGCCGCAGGCGTACAGGCCCGGGACGGTGGTGCGGCCGGTGAGGTCGGTGCGCACGCCGCCGGAGGCGTAGTGCGCGGCGGGCGCGACCGGGATCAGCTCGGTGACCGGGTCGATGCCGTGCGAGCGGCAGGAGGCGAGGATGGTCGGGAAGCGCTCGGCCCACATCCCGGCGCCGAAGTGCCGGCCGTCCAGGTACATGTGCTCGGCGCCGTGCAGCTCCATCTGCCGCATGATCGCCTTGGCGACGATGTCCCGCGGCGCCAGCTCGGCGAGCTCGTGCCGGCCGACCATGAAGCGGGTGCCCGCCGCGTCCACCAGGTACGCGCCCTCGCCGCGGACCGCCTCGGAGACCAGCGGCTGCTGTCCCTCGGCGTCCGGGCCGAGCCACAGCACGGTCGGGTGGAACTGGACGAACTCCAGGTCCGTCACCTCGGCCCCGGCGCGCAGCGCCAGCGCCACGCCGTCGCCGGTGGAGACGGCCGGGTTGGTGGTGGCGGAGAAGACCTGGCCCATGCCGCCGGTGGCCAGCACCACGGCCCGGGAGCGGATGGCGCCGACGCCGTCGCGCTGGCCCTCGCCCATCACGTGCAGGGTCAGCCCGGCGGTGTGGCCCTCGGCGTCGGTGAGCAGGTCGAGCACCAGCGCGTGCTCGATCAGCTCGATCCCCGGGTCGGAGCGCACCGCCTCCACCAGCGCCCGCGATATCTCCGCGCCGGTGGCGTCGCCGCCCGCGTGCGCGATCCGGCGCCGGTGGTGGCCGCCCTCGCGGGTCAGCAGGATCTCGCCGTCGGCGTCCTGGTCGAAGGCGGCGCCGGTGGCGATCAGGTGCCGCACCGCGTCCGGGCCCTCGGTGACCAGGGTGCGCACGGCCTCCTCGTCGCACAGCCCGGCGCCGGCGACCAGGGTGTCGGCGAGGTGCTGCTCGGGGGTGTCGCCGGGCCCCAGGGCGGCGGCGATGCCGCCCTGGGCCCAGCGGGTGGAGCCGTCGTCCAGCATCGCCTTGGTGACCACCATGGCCCGCAGGCCGGCCTTGCGGGCATTGAGCGCGACGGTGAGGCCGGCCACCCCGGACCCGACCACGACGACGTCGGTGGTCGTGGTCCAGCCGGGGGCGGGAGCGGTCAGGCGGTACGACGACATGGCTTCAGTTGCTCCTTCAGTGCGCGGCGGTCGGGGCCGCGCCGTCGGCATCACGGTACGCTCCCGCCGCCCGGGGCGCGGGGGCCACCAGGTCGCCGCGGAGCAGGCCGCTGCCCTCGGGGGCGGCGGCCGCGTCCGGGCCGATCGAGGTGATCCGGTTGTCGCCGTCCACGAAGACCACCTTCGGCCGGTAGGCCTTGGCCTCGGCGGTCTCCATCTGCCCGTAGGCGATCAGGATGACCAGGTCGCCCGGGTGGACCAGGCGGGCGGCGGCGCCGTTGATGCCGATCACGCCGGTGCCGCGCGGCCCGGCGATGGTGTAGGTCTCCAGCCGGGCGCCGTTGTCGATGTCGACGATGTGGACCAGCTCGCCGGGCAGCAGGTCGGCCGCGTCGAGCAGGTCCTCGTCCACCGTGACCGAACCGACGTAGTGCAGGTCGGCCTGGGTCACGGTGGCCCGGTGGATCTTGGACTTGAGCATGGTGCGGAGCATCCGGTCACGCCTCCTGAGGTGAGTGCATGCCTAACTTCGGCTTGGGTACGGGTCGTGCGGGTGTGGTCCGGCTCAGCGGACGATGATGCGGACGTTGTCGATCAGGCGGGTGGTGCCCACCTTCGCGGCGACGGCCAGCACCGCCTCGCCCTGGAAGTCGTCCGGCGCCTCGGTGAAGGAGTCCGGGTCGATCAGGGCGAGGTAGTCGGGGGTGACGCCGTCGGCGCCCGCCAGCACCTCGGCGGCGGCCTCGCGGACGGCCTTCGGCCCGTGTGCCCCGGCGTCCCGGCCGGCGAACAGCGCGCGCGACAGCGCCAGCGCCTGCTCGCGCTCCGGCTCGGACAGGAAGCGGTTGCGGGAGGACAGCGCCAGCCCGTCCTCCTCGCGGGCGGTCGGCACGCCGACGATCTCCACGTCGAAGTCCAGGTCGGCCACCATCCGCTGGACGATCGCCAGCTGCTGGGCGTCCTTCTCGCCGAAGTAGGCGAAGTCCGGGTCGGTGATGTGGAGCAGCTTGGCGACCACGGTCAGCATGCCGTCGAAGTGCCCGGGACGGGCGGCGCCCTCGAACTGCTCGCCCATCGGGCCCGCGCTCAGCCGCACCAGCGGCTCGCCGTTCGGGTACATCTCCTCGGTGGTCGGCGCGAACACCACGTCCGCCCCGGCCTCCTCGGCCAGCCGCAGGTCGGCGGCCAGGTTGCGCGGGTAGCGCTCCAGGTCCTCGCCGGCGCCGAACTGGAGCGGGTTCACGAACACCGTGACGGCCACCCGGCCGTCCCGGCCGACCTGCTTGCGGGCGGCCCGGATCAGCGCGGCGTGCCCCTCGTGCAGCGCGCCCATGGTCATCACCACCGCGTTGTCCACCGGCTGCTCGTCCGGCCAGAAGGCCGCCTCGAAGTCGGTCACGGTGTGGGTGAGCTCGGCCTTGTGGGCCTTGGGCGCCGGCTTGGCGCCGCGCTGGTTCTTGCCCGCCATCAGTGCTTCTCCTCGTTCAGTACGTCCAGCAGGGCCGCCGCTGGCCCTGCTCCGAGCGTTCCGCCCCGGACCGCCCGCTGCGCGGTGGCCCGGGCCATCGCGCGGTAGGCCTGCCCGATGTCCGGGGCCACCGTAGCGAGCCGGTCCAGGTGCCTGCGCACCGTCCCCACGTCGCCGCGGGCGACCGGGCCGGTCAGGGCGGCGTCGCCGGCCCGCAGGGTGTTGTCCAGGGCCGCGCCCAGCAGCGGGCCCAGCAGCTGCCCCGGCTCGGCCACACCGGCCGTCCGCAGCAGCTCCATCGCCTGCGCGACCAGGGTGACCAGGTGGTTCGCCCCGTGCGCCAGCGCCGTGTGGTAGAGCACCCGGACGTCCTCGGGCACCCACTCGGGCTCGCCGCCCATCTCGACCACCAGGGCCTCGGCGACCGGCCGCAGCTCCTCGGGCGCCGTCACCCCGAACGGGCAGCCGGCCAGCCGGGCCACGTCGACCGAGGTGCCGGTGAAGGTCATCGCCGGGTGCAGCGCCAGCGGCAGCGCGCCGGCCCGGGTGGCGGGCTCCAGCACCGCGACGCCGTGCGCGCCCGAGGTGTGCGCGACCAGCTGCCCCGGCCGGACCGCCCCGGTCGCGGCCAGCCCGGCCACCAGGTCGGCCAGCGCGTCGTCCGGCACGGTCAGCAGCACCAGGTCGGCGGCGGCCAGCACCTGCGGCGGGGTGACCAGCCGGACGCCCGGCAGCAGCGCGTCGGCCCGGCGCCGGGAGGCCGCCGAGACGCCCGAGGCGGCCACCACCCGGTGGCCGGCCAGCTGCAGGGCGGCGCCGAGCGCGGGGCCGACCCGGCCCGTCCCGACCACCCCGACGGCCAGCCTGGCCGGCCGGTTGCCCGGGTCCGAGGGATCGCCGAAGTCGAAGTCTGCGCGGTCGGACGTGCTCACGGCTCGGCCTTCGTCCCGTCTTCCGTTCCGGTCCTCCGCAGGTACCGGACGTACCGCGCCATTCTACGGCCGGCCCGGTGCCCGGCCGGGCACCGGCCGACCCCGGCGGGCGGCCCGCAGGCACCCGCGGTCGGGGCGTCAGTCGCCCGCGCCCGCCCGGCTGTGCTCAATCCCCGGCGCCCGCCCGGATGAGACCGGCCTCGTACGCCAGCACCACGGCCTGCACCCGGTCGCGCAGGCCGAGCTTGGCGAGGATCCGGCCGACGTGCGTCTTGACGGTGGCTTCGGAGAGCACCAGGCGGGCGGCGATCTCGCCGTTCGACAGGCCCTGCGCGACCAGCAGGAAGACCTCGCGCTCGCGCTCGGTGAGCGGGCCGAGGGTGGACGGGCCGGGGGTGGCGGAGGTGGTCGGGAGCACCTCCGCGAACCGGTCGATCATGCGGCGGGTGGTGGTCGGGGCGACCACCGCGTCGCCCGCGTGCACCGAGCGGATGGCCGCCACCAGCTCGGTCGGCGGCACGTCCTTGAGCAGGAAGCCGCTGGCGCCGGCCTTGAGCGCGGCGAAGGCGTACTCGTCCAGGTCGAAGGTGGTCAGGATGAGCACGTGCGGGGCGTCCGGGAGCGGCGCGCCGTCCTCGCCGACGCAGATCCGCCGGGTGGCCTGGACGCCGTCCAGCCGGGGCATCCGGACGTCCATCAGGATCACGTCCACCTCGGTGGTGCGCAGCACGTCCAGGGCCTGCGCCCCGTCGCCCGCCTCGGCGGCGATCTCGATGTCGCCCTGCGACTGCAGGACCATCCGGAAGCCCGTGCGCAGCAGCTCCTGATCGTCGACCAGCATCACCCGGATCGTCACCTGAGACTCCTTCTACTACTTCGCTGACCTGAGGGGGAGCACCGCGCGGATCCGGAAACCACCGCCGGGCCTGGGGCCGATGTCGAGGCTGCCGCTGACCATGCCGACCCGCTCGCGCATGCCGATCAGACCATGCCCGAGGCCGTCGGTACCACCGTCGACCAGCTGCTCCGCGGTGGAACCGCGGCCGTCGTCCTCGACCAGCACCTCCAGGTCCTGGTCCCGGAAGTCCACCGCCACCCGGGCCCGGACGCCGGGGCCGCCGTGCTTGCGGACGTTGGTGAGCGCCTCCTGGACGATCCGGTAGACCGTCAGCTCCAGCCCGCGCGGCAGCTCCCGCGGGTCGCCGGTGGTGGCGAAGTCCACCGGCAGCCCGGCCACCCGGACCTGCTCCAGCAGCTCCGGCAGCTCCTCGACGCCGGGCTGCGGCACGTAGTCCCCGGTGGTGCCGGCGGTGCGCAGCACGCCCAGCAGGCGGCGCATCTCCACCAGGGCCTGGCGGCCGGTGGCGGCGATCGCGCCGAGCGCCTCCTTGGCCTGCTGCGGGGAGTTGTCGAGCACGTAGGCCGCGCCGTCGGCCTGAACGATCATCACCGAGACGTTGTGCGCGACCACGTCGTGCAGCTCGCGGGCGATCCGGGCGCGCTCGGCGGCCACCGCCACCTTGGCCTGGGCGTCGCGCTCGCGCTCCAGCCGGGCGGCCCGGTCCTCCAGCTCGACCAGGTAGGCCCGGCGGACCCTGGTCAGCCGGCCCCAGGCCCAGCACAGGATGAACGGGCTGGTCATCAGCGCGGACAGGAAGGCCAGCTGGAGGAAGCCGAGCGCCGGGTCGTTGTGCTCCGGCCCGGACTGGAACCGCCACACCGTCATCGGACCGGCCAGCACGCCGGCGCCCAGCACCAGCCGGGAGGTCCAGGGCGCGCCGAAGGCGGCGCCGGTGTAGGCGAAGACCAGGTAGCCGATGCTGGAGAGGTTCGGGCTCACGTTGAACGCGATCTGCGCCAGCCCGAGCAGGACGGCGAAGGCCGCCACGGTGTCCGGGGAGCGGCGGCGGAAGACCATCAGGACCGGGATGGCCACGGCGACGGCGAGCCCGCCCACCTGCTGCCAGCTGCTGTCCTGCTCGATCGCGGCCAGGGCGCCGAAGAACAGCAGCAGCAGCGCCCAGGCGGAGTCCACCACCATCGGGTGTCGGCGGAACCAGGCGTTGAGTCGATGCACGACTCCAGCCTAGGGAGTCCGCGAACCGCTCCAGGTCCGCCGGGAGGGCGATCCGTCCTACTCCGCAGGGTGGAGACGCCCCCGAGTTGGATACCGTCGCCGCCATGGAGTGGATGCAGTGGCGGCCCGCCATGGAACAGGCCCTGTACGGGGCGGACGGCGGCTTCTACCGCAGGCCGGAGGGCCCGGCGGGCCACTTCCGCACCTCCGTGCACGCGTCGCCGCACTACGCCCGGGCGGTGCTGCGGCTGCTGTCGGAGGTGGACGAGGCGCTCGGCCGCCCCGAGCGGCTGGCCTTCGTCGACGTGGGCGCCGGCCGGGGCGAGCTGACCGCCGCGGTGCTGGCCGGGGCCGGGCCCGGGCTGGCCGCGCGGCTGCGCCCGTACGCCGTGGAGCTGGCCGGGCGGCCGGCCGGGCTGCCGGAGGCGGTGGTGTGGACGGACCGGGTGCCCGAGGGGGTGCGCGGGCTGCTGTTCGCCAACGAGTGGCTGGACAACGTGCCGCTGGACGTCGCCGAGCGGGACGGGCACGGGGTGCTGCGCTACGTGGAGGTGTCCCCGGCGGGGGAGGAGCGGCTCGGCGACCGGCTGGCGCCGGCGGACGCCCGGTGGGCCGAGCGCTGGTGGCCCAAGGGCGACCGGGTGGAGCTGGGCGGGCCCCGGGACGCGGCCTGGGCGGCGGCGGTGGGCGCGCTGGAGGGCGGGCTCGCGGTCGCCGTGGACTACGCGCACCGCCGCGCGGACCGGCCGCCGTTCGGCACCCTGGCGGGCTTCCGGGCCGGCCGGGAGGTGCGCCCGGTGCCGGACGGTAGCTGCGACGTGACCGCGCACGTCGCGCTGGACGCGGTGGCCGTCCCCGCTGTCCACAGCCTGTGGACGACCCAGCGGGAGGCGCTGCACGCGCTGGGCGTGCACGGCGCGCGCCCCCCGCTCGCGCTGGCCTCCAGTGATCCGGTCGGGTACCTGCGCGCCCTGTCCGGTGCGGGCGAGGCCGCCGAACTGACCGACCCCGCCGGCCTGGGGGGCTTCGGCTGGCTGGCCCAGGCCGTCCGGATGCCGGTACCGCAGAGCCTGGCGGGGCTGCCGGGATGGCAGACTCTGACCCCATGAGGGAGACCACGGTCGGCATCGGCGCAGGCGCAGAGACGCTCACCAGCGAGCTGGGCACCAGCGACATGGTGCTCAACATCGGCCCGCAGCACCCGTCCACGCACGGCGTGCTGCGGCTGAAGCTGGTGCTGGACGGCGAGCGGATCGTGGCCGCCGAGCCGGTGATCGGGTACATGCACCGCGGCGCGGAGAAGCTGTTCGAGGCCCGGGACTACCGGCAGATCATCATGCTGGCCAACCGGCACGACTGGCTCTCCGCCTTCGCCAACGAGCTGGGCGTGGTGCTCGCCGTCGAGCGGATGCTCGGCATGGAGGTGCCCGAGCGCGCGGTCTGGATCCGCACCATGCTGGCCGAGCTCAACCGGGTGCTCAACCACCTGATGTTCCTCGGCTCGTACCCGCTGGAACTGGGCGGGATCACCCCGGTCTTCCACGCCTTCCACGGCCGCGAGGAGCTCCAGCACGTGCTGGAGGAGGCCTCCGGCGGCCGGATGCACTACATGTTCAACCGGGTCGGCGGCCTCAAGGAGGACGTCCCGGCCGGCTGGCTCGGCCGGGTCCGGGTCGCCGTCGCCACCGTCCGCTCCCAGCTGCCGGTCTTCGAGGACCTGGTGCTCGGCAACGAGATCTTCCGCGGCCGGACCGCCGGCGTCGGCGTGCTCTCCGCCGAGCACGTGCACGCCTACGGGGTCAGCGGCCCGATCGCCCGGGCCAGCGGCGTCGACTTCGACCTGCGCCGGGACGAGCCCTACCTCGCCTACGGGGAGCTGCGCGACCGCCTCACCGTGGTCACCCGGGAGGAGGGCGACTGCCTGGCCCGGTTCGAGTGCCTGCTGGAGCAGACCGCCAACTCGCTCGACCTCGCCGACGCCTGCCTCGACCGGCTCGCCGAGCTCGCCCCGGGCCCGATCAACCTGCGGCTGCCCAAGGTGCTCAAGGCACCCGAGGGCGAGACCTACGCCTGGACCGAGAACCCGCTCGGGATCAACGGCTACTACCTGGTCTCGCGCGGCGACAAGACCCCGTGGCGGCTCAAGCTGCGCTCGGCCTCGTACAACAACATCCAGGCGCTGACCGAACTGCTGCCGGGCACCCTGGTGGCGGACATGGTGGCGATCCTGGGCTCGATGTTCTTCGTCGTCGGCGACATCGACAAGTAGCCGCCGCGCCCGGTTGCCGCCCCCCGGCCGGGGAGCGGCGACCGGTCAGGCCTGCTCGTCGGCCGGGTGCGGGGCCAGCGTCCGGGCGCCGCCGGAGGCGATCCGCTGCTCGCACAGACCGACCAGCACGGCGTAGCCCGCCGGGCCCATCAGCTCGGTGAGCTCGGGGCGGTAGCTGACGTACACCGGGTCGGGCGCGTTGTGCGCCTCGGGGCTGCCGGTGCACCACCAGTGCAGGTCGTGGCCGCCCGGGCCCCAGCCCCGGCGGTCGTACTCGCCGATGGTGACCTGGAGGTAGCGGGTGTCGTCGGGGCGGTCGATCCAGTCGTAGGTCCGGCGCACCGGCAGCTGCCAGCAGACGTCCGGCTTGGTCTCCAGCGGCTCCTTGCCCTCCTTGAGGGCCAGCGTGTGCAGGGCGCAGCCCGCACCGCCCGCGAAACCGGGGCTGTTGAGGAAGATGCAGGCGCCGTTGACCCGGCTGGTCTGCCGGTCGCCGTCCTCGTCGAACATGGTGATGCCGCCCTCGACCTTGAGCCGGCCCTTGGCGTCGGTGCCGCGCCCGAAGTTCTCCCAGGTCTCGGGGGTGAGCCGGGCGGCGTGGCCGATCACCCGCTGCTCGTCGTCCTCGTCCGAGTAGTGCGCGCCGAGCGTGCAGCAGCCGTCCGAGGCGCCGCGGCCCGGGCGGATGCCGTGGCAGCCCTTGCCGAAGATGCAGCCCCAGCGCGAGGTCAGCCAGGTGAGGTCGCAGCGGAAGACCTGCTCCTCGTCGGCGGGGTCGGCGAACTCCACCCAGGCGCGGGCGAAGTCGAGCGGCACCTCGGGCCGGAGGGTCGGCGGGGCCAGGTCGACCAGGACGCGGCCGGTCGCGGCCCCGGTCCGGTCCTTCTCCTTGGCCTTCTTCGCCTTCTTGCCGGTCTTCGCGCTCTTCACGGTCTCTGCTGCCACCCCGCAAGGGTAGGCCCTCGCACCTCGCCGACCGGCCGACCGGCGCCCGCCGGGGCCGGCTCCCCCCGCCCCGGGCCGGGCGCCGGGCCGCCGCGGGCTCGTGAAGCGGCTGTGAAAACGGAGCGGCGGCCCTGCGGCGGCGCGGCGGCCGGGGCCTAGGATGGCGGCTTCCGGGTACGTGGCGCAGGGGCGCCGGTGCGGGGGCCGGGCCGACGGGGACGGGGGATGTCCGGATGGCGGACAGGGTGCTGATCAAGCCGTGGGAGGTCCACGGCGAGGGGCGCGAGTTCGAGGCGATCTCACGGGAGTTCGGGCAGGCGGCGGCGGAGCTGGAGAACGCGCTGGCCGGCCTCGGCACCCCGTGGGGCCAGGACGCCCCCGGCAGCGGCTTCGGCACCG
The DNA here is from genome assembly GCF_040304075.1 of Kitasatospora sp. NPDC094015. Classification (NCBI taxonomy): domain Bacteria; kingdom Bacillati; phylum Actinomycetota; class Actinomycetes; order Kitasatosporales; family Streptomycetaceae; genus Kitasatospora; species Kitasatospora sp. NPDC094015. The sequence continues at coordinate 52,850 of NZ_JBEOUL010000014.1, read as the reverse complement.
CGTACGGCGAGGCCCGCGAGGGCGTGCTGGCCGGGCTCCAGGGCCTCGCGGACCGGCTCGGCCGGATCGGCGCCGGCCTGCACACCATGGCCGAGAACGCCGAGGGCAACGAGGCCGACGTGCGCGCCGACTTCACCGGCCGGGGAACCGCGAGCGGACCGAGCCTGGTCTGAGCCGGTAGGGCCCAGCCACCGACGACCCGAACAGACACGACCGCAGAGGGGGACCCGCGTGTCCAGGAAGCTGCCGGAGGAACTCGCCCCGGCGCTGGCGAGGACCGGGCACCAGTGGCCCGAGGCCGACGAGGACGGGCTGCGCCGGGCGGCCGGCCTGTGGCGGGAGTTCGGTGCCGAGTCGGACCGTCTCTCCCGGCGGGGCGCCGACTCCGTCCACCGGGTCACCGGTGAGAACGAGGGCCCGGCGGTCGACGCCTTCGCCGAGCACTGGCGGGGCTTCACCGGCGGCGGCCGGGGCCACCTGGACGACGCGCACACCGCCGCCGAGGCGCTGGCCGGCGCGCTCGACCGGGCGGCCGGCGCGGTCGACCACTGCAAGGCCGAACTGGTCTCCGTGCTCACCGAGTTGACGGAGCAGATCGCCCAGGCCGACGCCACCGAGGCAAAGGCCGCCACGAGCGCGGCGCAGGCCGGCCCCGGTCTCGCCGGGATGGTCGACAAGGTGGTCGGCGCTGTCCGCGGCGCGATCGCCGAGGCCGGCGAGGAAGCGGCCGTGGAGAGCGCCGCGCTGCGGATCGCCGGACTCCTGGAGGACCTCGGCCGGCAGCTGCGCGACGGGCTGCAGGCGGCGCTTCGGGAGCCCGCGATCATCGCCCTGGAGCGGATCGCCCAGGCGGACGGCCGCGGCCTGCACGGCGAGCTGCGGGAGAAGAGCGCCGCCGGCTCCGGGCAGTTCAGCGGCGCCGTGGGCGGCGGCGCGGCGGCGGTCGCCGGGGTGTGCGCGCTCTCGGCCGCGGTCGGCCCGGACGGCCGGGTGGTCACCGACGAGGCGGGCAACCCGGTGCTGCTGGACGCCGACGGCAAGCAGGTCACCGGCGTCCAGGGGCTCTCGGTCGCGACGGACGAGCACGGCCGCCCGGTGCTCGGCGAGGACGGCAAGCCGGTCCTGCTGGACGCCCAGGGCGCCCCCGTCACCGGGGTCGCCACCGGCGCCGACGGCAAGCCGCTCACCGACTCCGACGGTCACCCGCTGACCGTCTCCGCGGACGGCCGGCTCGGCGCCGGCGGGCTGAGCGTCGCCGTGGACGAGGACGGCAAGCCGCTGCTCGACGCCGACGGCAAACCCGTGGTCACCGGCCCGGACGGCAAGCCCGTCGACGCGCTGGCCACCGACCACGACGGCCGGCTGCTGACCGGGCGCGACGGCGGCCCGGTCGCCTTCGACCCGACCCACCCGGGCGGCCCGCACGACGGCCTGGACGGTCTCGGCGACCCCGAGCACCCGGACCCCCGCCTCGACCCGGACGGCGACCCGGACTCCCGCCTCGACCCGGACGGCGGCCCCGGCGGCCGCACCGGCAAGGACGGCCGGCCGCTGCTCGCCGTGGACGGCGAGGGGCTCGTCCCCGGCCACGGCCACCCGCTGCTGTCGGTGGACGCCGACCCGCTGTCCGGCACCCGGACGGCGACCGTGGGCGTGGACACCGGCGGCATCACCACCGCGGCGGGCTTCGACACCGACACCGACCGCGAGCCGGTCACCCTGCGGGCGGCCGCGGCCCCGCGCCACCAGACGTACCAGGCACCGCCGGTCGAGCCCGACAGCTACAGCTACGACCTGCCGTCCGCAGCGCCGGTGCACCACGCGGCGCCCTCGGTGCGCACCGACTCGGTGCTGCTCGACCTGCCGCAGGTCACCGCCTCGGCGGGCGGCGACGGGTCGGGTCCGTACTCCGGTGGTGGTGGCTACCGCTCCGCCGACCCCTCACCGGTGTACGGCGGGGGGTCGGCGGCCGGGGGCGTCTCCTCGGGCGGCGGGTTCCAGCTCGGCCCGGTCGGCGGGTCCGCCGGGCCGGCGCCCGCGCCCTACACCCCGGCCCCGGTGACCGCCGGGCCGGTGTCCGGCTCGGTCGGCGGTCCGGTGGGTGGCCCGGTCGGCGGTCCGGTCGGTGGTCCGGTCGGTGGTCCGGCGGGCGTGCCCGTCGGCGGAGTGGTCGGCGGCGGTGCGGCGGTGCCCGGCGGCGCCGGTGCGGGCGCGGCCGGCACGGGCGGCCCGGTGGCAGGTCAGGCCGGCGTGGCCGGTCAGCCCGGCGCCGCGGGCCAGCCCGGTGCGGCCGCCGCCGTGGTCGGCGGGGGTCAGGTGCCGGGCGGCGCCGGAGCGAGGTCCGCCGCGGGCCTGCCAGGTGCCGGTCAGCCCGGTGCCGCGGTCGGCAGCGGCGCCGCCCCCGGCGCCACGGCGACCCCGCCGGTCGGCGGCTCGGCACCGGTCCGGATCGGCCCCGAGGGCGGTTACGAGCTGCGCAGGCGCGCCGAGACGGCGGAGCACCCGCCGGCCTCCGGCGGGCCGGTGGTCGCGCTGGCCCCCGGGGTGGGCGCGGTCTACCTGCTGGCCCGGTACGCCGGACGCCCGGCACCGCAGGGCCCGGCGGCCACCCCTGAGCGGGTCAGGACCATCGCGGACAGCCGTCCGTACGGCGCCTCCGGCGGGCTCGGCCCGGTCGACCCGGCGCACCAGGCCGAGGTGGTGCGGCGCACCGCCGTCCCCGAGGGCGGTTCGCTCGACCTGCGGGACGACTGGACCGAGGCGTTGAACGGCGGCGGCCCGCGCGAGAGCGGCCGGGCCAACAACTGCGTGGACGTGGCCCTTTCGGCCGTCGACAGCTATCTGGGCCACGCCTGCTGCGCCGCGCCCCGGCTGCCGGACGGACCGGCCGGCGAGCGCGGCGGCCGGGACCGCGCGGAGCGCGAGCTCGGCACCCGGTTCCACGACCTGGGCGACGGCCGGGACGCGCTGGCCCGGCTGACGGGGAGCCTGCTCGGCGCGGGCCCGGGCGCCCAGGCGGTGCTGCTGACCCTGGACGAGTTCGGCCGCTCGCACACCTGGAACGCGGTCAGCGACGGCGCCGCCGTGCACTACCTCGACCACCAGGAGGCCCGCCGGTCGGCGCAGCCGCTGCACCCGGTGGAGCACGGCCTGTGGGCGATCGCGCTCGACGCGGACTGCCGGCCGATCGATCTGGCCCAGGCCCCGGCCGCGGCCACCGTGACCGTCCCGGCGGGCAGCGCGGCGCCCGCCGCCGTCCCGGTGCCGGCGGCGGCCGCCCCGCCCGCCGCCGCGGAACGGCGGCCGGCCGCTCAGCAGCCCGCCCCGCCGCGCTCGCGGCTCACCGCCCACCACAGCCCCGCCGCAGGACCGAGGAGCACCCGTCGATGATCACCCGTGAGCAGGCCGTCGACACGGCCCACCGCTGGATCAACGGCGAGCTCCCGCAGGACGCCGTCCGGGCGGTGCGCTCGCACGAGTTCGAGCTCGGCTGGGTGGTCTGGCCGGAGCCCTCGCCGGTCCAGGTGGATCCGCTCACCGGCGCCCGCCGCGCCCCCGAGGAGATCGGCGCGGCCTGCGCGGTGGTCGACCGGGTCACCGGCGAGCTGACGGTCTGGCCGTCCGTGCCGGTGCCGGCCGTGGTCCGGCGCTACCGCGACAAGCTGGGCGCGGGCAGCCACGATCCGGTGCTGCCCCCGTGCACCGGCCCCGGGGTGCGGGCCACCCTGGTGCACCGCGACGCCGACGGCGAGCCGCGGACCCTGGTGGTGGACTCCGCCCACGGGCTGCCGCACCCGCTGCTGCGCGGCTGGCAGCAGCTCGGCGCGCAGGGCGTGCAGCCGGCCGACCTGGTCTCGCTCCACGCCGACCTGCGGCCCGGCATGCTCCCCGGCGGCTACTGGGCGCACGTCCTGCGGGCCCGGCTGCCGGAGGTCCCGATCAGCTACGAGCACGCCGACGGGCCCTGGTTCCACCACCGGGCCGAGGCCGCCCGCCAGGTCTCCGCGGCCCGGACGGCGCCCGGGCGGCCGGGCCTGAACCGGGTGCCGTTCCCGGTCGCCGTCCCGCCCGCCCAGCCGGAGTCCGCGGCCGACCTGGCCGCCCGGCTGGCCGCGCTGTTCGGCCCGGACGGGGTGCGCCGCTTCGAGCCCGAGAGCCTGCTCGCCGCCGACCTGCCGGAGGCGGTGGCCCGCCCGCTGCGCGAGGTCGGCCTGCCCCGGGTGGTGGACGGCTTCTTCGCCCTCCACCACCCCGAGCCGGACGGCGTGCTCGACGGCGCCCCCGACGAGCCCGTCCTGCCGGAGCTGGCCACGTTCCTGGCCGCCGCCGGCCGGGGCGGGCGGGCCACCGCGGCCGCCCGGCAGGCGCTGCTCGGGCAGCTGGTGCTCGGCACCGACGGCTGGGCGCTGATCACCGTGGACACCGCGCAGGGCCGGGTCCGCGCGGTCGACCCCGACCACGCGGGCGCCCGCTACTGCAACGCCGACCTGACCGCCTTCACCCGCTGCCTCGCCCTGCTCGCCGACCGGCTGCCCCGGCTGCGCGGCCTCGACCCGCAGACCGCGGGGCCGGCCGTGGCCGAGTTCCAGTGGGTGCTGGCCACGCTGGACCGGACGGTCTTCGACGACCCGGAGAACTGGTGGGCCGTCATCGTCGAGCAGCTCTGGTACGGCCTGCTCTGACGGCCCTTGCCCCGGCCCGGCGCCGGAGCCCGCTCAGCCCCGCAGGAAGTCCTCCAGGGCGGTGGCGAAGGCGACCGGGATCTCGTACATCGGGTAGTGGCCGCAGCCGGCCAGGATCTCCAGGGTCGCGTCCGGGTAGTGGGCCAGCCAGGTGGCCCGCATCACCGGCTCGGTGAGCGCCAGGTCGTGCTCGCCGATGAAGACCCGCACCGGCAGGCGGGTCCCGGCGATCTTGGCGGCGAAGTCCTGGGTGGTCCAGTCCTCCAGGTAGCGCTGGAAGGCCTCCGGCCGGGAGCCGGCGACCGAGCGGGCGGTCATCAGGTCCAGCCAGCCGCCGTTCGCCCGCTGGCCGGTGACCAGGTCGAGGATCGCGCGCCGGTTGGCCGGGCGCTCGGCCGCGCCGTGGAACAGGGCGTGCGCCTCGGCGTCCAGCGGGTAGGCGGAGGCCGGCACCGGGGTGATCCCGGCCAGCCGGCGGACCCGGTGCGGCGCCTGGACCAGCACCCGCTGGGCGGCCTTGGCCCCCATCGAGTGGCCGACCAGCGAGAACGTGTCCCAGCCGAGCTGGTCGGCGAGGTCCAGCACGTCCTGGGCGATCTCCGCGAGGGTGTACTCGCCGGGCACCGCGGCCCGCTCGCCGTAACCGCGGTGGTCCGGTAGCGCGTAGCTGAACTCCTCGCCGTCCAGGTAGTCCAGGAACGGCCCCCAGTGCCGGGTGGTGGCGAACCAGTCGTGCAGCACCACCACCCGGTGCCCGCCGGTGCCGACAAGTCGGTGACTGATCGTCATATGGTCGTCCTCCGCGCCGAGATGAGGTCCCCGTCCGAGGGGGATTCATCCCCGATCGGCTGCCGGTCAACCATCCGACCGGGCCCGGCCCGGCCCCCGGGACCACACAATCGGGCAGGTGAGCGGGTCGGATCGCGTAGCGTGGAGCGTTATGCGACTCGGTGTGCTCGACGTAGGTTCCAACACCGTCCACTTCCTCGTGGTGGACGCCCACCCCGGTGCTGCCCCGCTGCCCGCTTACTCGCACAAGGCCGAGCTGCGGCTCGCCGAGCTGCTGGACGCGGACGGGGCGATCGGCGCGGAGGGCGTCGAGCGCCTGACCGCCATGGTCGCCTCCTCGATCCGGGTCGCCGAGGACAAGGGCGTGGTGGACCTGCTGCCCTTCGCCACCTCGGCCGTCCGCGAGGCGGTCAACGGCGAGGCGGTGCTCGCCCGGATCGCCGACGAGACCGGAGTCGCCCTGCAGGTGCTGTCCGGACAGGACGAGGCCCGGCTGACCTTCCTGGCGGTCCGCCGCTGGTTCGGCTGGTCCTCCGGCCGGTTGCTCAACCTGGACATCGGCGGCGGCTCGCTGGAGATGGCCTGCGGCATCGACGAGCAGCCCGACGTGGCCTGCTCGCTGCCGCTCGGCGCCGGCCGGCTGACCGCCCGCCTGCCCGGCGACGTCGCCGACCCGGACGACCTGCGGGAGCTGCGCCGCCACATCCGCACCGAGATCGCCCGGGTGGTAGGCGAGTTCAGCCGGATCGGCGCGCCCGACCACGCCGTCGCCACCTCCAAGACCTTCAAGCAGCTCGCCCGGATGACCGGCGCCGCCCCGGCCGACGCCGGCGCCCGGGTGCCCCGCCGGCTGACCAGGGCGGGCCTGTCGGCCTGGCTGCCCCGGCTGACCACCATGACGGTCGCCGAGCGGGCCCAGATCCCCGGCGTCTCCGAGGGCCGGGCCAGACAGCTGCTGGCCGGCGCCCTGGTCGCGGACGCCGCGATGGACCTGTTCGGCCTGGAGCAGCTGGACATCTGCCCCTGGGCGCTGCGGGAGGGCATCATCCTGCGCCGCCTGGACACGCTCGACCTCACCGCCGGCCGGCCGGCCGCCATCACGGCCTGACGGCCCGGCGGAGGCGCCCCCGGTCGCGCCCGGCGACCCTCCGGTGACCACCGGCGACGGCCGCGTGATGTCCGGCACGTCCCATTCGGCCGCTTGGCCGCTTACGCTGTTGCCCGTGGCGGAACCAGCGGACCAGGACGGGGCCCGGCCGGATCGCGCTGCCGGGAAGCGGCAGCCGGGGGCGGGCCGGCCGCGTCGCGCGAGGGCCACCGCCGAACCGGCGGCCGGCCGCCGGGCCGCCCGCGCCGCGAAGCAGCAGACGGAGCAGCAGGCGGAGCAGACAGGGTCGGAGCAGGCCGACGGGGATCGGGGTGCCGCCCCCACCGAGGGCCCCAAGGAGGGCCGCGGCGCCAAGGCCGCCCGGGCCGCGAAAGCCGTCAAGGCCGCCAAGACCGCCCAGGTCGCCAAGGCGGCCAAGGCCGTGAAGACCGCCCGCGCCGCCAAGGCCGCCCGCCGCGCCCCGCTGCTGCGCACCACCGACCGGCTGGTGCTCCCCCCGCACCCGGGCCTGCACATCCCGGACACCAAGGTCGCGCTCTCCACCGCCTCGGTCTACCCGGCCAACACCGCCACCGCCTTCGAGCTGGCCGCCAAGCTCGGCTACGACGGCGTCGAGGTGATGGTCTGGAACGACCCGATCAGCCAGGACATCGAGGCGCTGCGCCGGCTGTCCGACGCCCACCGGATGCCGATCCTGGCGGTGCACGCGCCCTGCCTGCTGATCACCCAGCGGGTCTGGACCTCGGACCCGTGGACCAAGCTGGTCCGGGCCAGGGCCGCCGCCGAGAAGCTGGGCGCCGACACCGTGGTGGTGCACCCGCCGTTCCGCTGGCAGCGCCAGTACGCCCGGGAGTTCGTCGAGGGCATCGACCGGATGGCCGGCGAGACCCACGTCCGGTTCGCGGTCGAGAACATGTACCCGTGGCGCTACCGGGACCGCGAGATGCTCGCCTACGCGCCGGGCTGGGACGTCACCGAGGAGGAGTACCGGCACTTCACCATCGACCTCTCGCACGCCGCCACCTCCCGGATCGACGCCCTGGAGATGTCCGCCCGGATGGGCGACCGGCTGGCCCACGTGCACCTCGCCGACGGCGCCGGCTCCGGCAAGGACGAGCACCTCATCCCGGGCCGCGGCAAGCAGCCCTGCGCCGCCCTGCTGGAACGGCTCGCCCGCACCGGCTTCGACGGCCACGTGGTGCTGGAGGTCAACACCCGCCGCTCCACCTCCCCGGCCGAGCGGGAGGCGGACCTCGCCGAGGCGCTCGCCTTCACCCGCCTGCACCTGGCCACCCCGGCCCGCCTGCGCTGACCGGGCCCGTCCGCGTCGAACCCGCCGAGCTCGGGCCGGGCGCCGCGTAGGCTGGCCGGACACGGAGGGGGAACACCATGACCGGTCTTCAGCAACGCGACTACGCCATGTCCTTCGGCCCGGTGGCGGCCCAGTACCAGGCCCACCGGCCCTCGTACCCGCCCGCGCTCTTCGACGAGCTGGAGCGGCTGACCGGGCGCCCGCTGCGGGGCGCGGACGTGCTGGACGTCGGCGCCGGTACGGGCATCGCCACCCGGCTGCTGCAGGCCCGCGGCGCCCGGGTGACGGCCGTCGAGCCGAGCGCCGGGATGGCCGCCGAGCTGCTCGCCGCGGGGCCCGGCACCCCGCTGGTGCGGGCCGGCGGCGAGGAGCTGCCGTTCCACGACTCCACCGCCGACCTGATCACCTACGCGCAGGCCTTCCACTGGACCGACCCGGCCCGCTCCGTCCCGGAGGCGATCCGGGTGCTGCGCCCCGGCGGCGCGCTCGCCCTGTGGTGGAACCACCCGGACAGCAGCGTCCCGTGGCTGGCCGCCTCGCGCGACCGGCTGGTGGCCGCGCTCACCCCGTACCACCCGGTGCCCCGGGCGGAGAGCACCGCCGACCCGCTCGCCGAGCACGGCCTGCGGCCCGCCGGGGCCGAGCTGACCTGGGAGCGCCGCACCACGGTGGACAGCCTGGTGGCCGAATTCGGCTCCCGCTCGCACTTCGCGGTGCTGCCGGCCGCCGTCAGGGAGGAGCTGCTCGCCGCCGAGCGCGCGGCGCTGCTGACCGAGTTCCCGGACGGCTCGGTGCTCCAGCCCTGGCGGCTCCGCCTCTCGGTCGGCGTCAAGCGCGGCTGACCGGATCGCGGACGGTCCGTCCGGCGGCCCGGCCCGGAGCGTAGGCTCGACAGCCACAGCGGTGCTGCACCCTCCCACCAGCGCAGCGGCCGCCAGCAGCCTCCGAAGGAGTGGCGCGAATGCCCGAGCTGAAGTCCCGTACGGTCACCCACGGTCGCAACATGGCGGGCGCCCGCGCGCTTCTCAGGGCCGCCGGCGTAGCCCGCGAGGACTTCGGGAAGCCGATCATCGCGGTGGCCAACTCGTTCACCGAGTTCGTGCCCGGCCACACCCACCTCCAGCCGGTCGGCCGGATCGTCTCCGAGGCGATCAAGGAGGCCGGCGGCATCCCCCGCGAGTTCAACACCATCGCGGTCGACGACGGCATCGCCATGGGCCACCACGGCATGCTCTACTCGCTGCCGTCCCGCGACCTGATCGCCGACTCGGTCGAGTACATGGTCAGTGCGCACTGCGCGGACGCGCTGATCTGCATCTCGAACTGCGACAAGATCACCCCCGGCATGCTGATGGCCGCGCTGCGCCTCAACATCCCGACCGTGTTCGTCTCCGGCGGCCCGATGGAGGCCGGCCAGGCCGTCCTGGTCGACGGCACCGTGCGCAAGCTGGACCTGGTCAACGCGATCTCCGACGCCGTCAACGAGAACGTCTCGGACGAGGACATCGCGATCATCGAGGAGAACGCCTGCCCGACCTGCGGGTCCTGCTCGGGCATGTTCACCGCCAACTCGATGAACTGCCTCACCGAGGCGATCGGCCTCTCGCTGCCCGGCAACGGCTCCACGCTGGCCACCCACACCGCCCGCCGGGCGCTGTACGAGGACGCCGGCCGCACCGTCGTCGACATCACCAGGCGGTACTACCACCAGGACGACGAGTCGGTCCTGCCGCGCTCGATCGCCACCCGCGCCGCGTTCGAGAACGCGATGGCGCTGGACATCGCGATGGGCGGCTCCACCAACACGATCCTGCACCTGCTGGCCGCCGCCCAGGAGGCCGAGCTGGACTTCGACATGCGGGACATCGACGCCATCTCGCGCCGGGTGCCCTGCCTGTCCAAGGTGGCGCCCAACGGCAGCTACTACATGGAGGACGTGCACCGGGCCGGCGGCATCCCCGCCATCCTCGGCGAGCTGTACCGCGGCGGGCTGCTCGACGAGCAGGTGCACACCGTGCACTCCGACTCGCTCGCCGAGTGGCTGAAGACCTGGGACATCCGCGGCGGCTCGCCCTCGCCGACGGCCGTCGAGCTGTTCCACGCCGCCCCCGGCTGCGTCCGCTCGGCCACCGCGTTCTCGCAGTCCGAGCGCTGGGACACCCTGGACACCGACGCCGCCGGCGGCTGCATCCGCAGCGTCGAGCACGCCTACTCGGTCGAGGGCGGGCTGGCCGTGCTGTACGGCAACCTGGCCGAGGACGGCTGCATCGTGAAGACCGCCGGTGTCGACGAGTCGATCTGGACCTTCAGCGGCCCGGCGGTGGTGCTGGAGTCGCAGGAGGACGCGGTCGACGCGATCCTCACCAAGCGGGTCAAGGAGGGCGACGTGGTGGTCATCCGCTACGAGGGCCCCAAGGGCGGCCCCGGCATGCAGGAGATGCTCTACCCGACCTCGTTCCTCAAGGGCCGGGGTCTGGGCAAGGCCTGCGCGCTGATCACCGACGGCCGGTTCTCCGGCGGCACCTCGGGCCTGTCGATCGGCCACGCCTCGCCCGAGGCGGCCTCCGGCGGCACCATCGCGCTGGTCGAGGACGGCGACCTCATCGCCATCGACATCCCCGGCCGCTCGGTCGAGCTCAAGGTCTCCTTCGAGGAGCTGCACGAGCGGCGCCTGAAGCTGGAGGCGGACGGCGGCTACCGCCCCAAGTCCCGGGTCCGCCCGGTCAGCGCCGCGCTGAAGGCGTACGCCGCGATGGCCACCTCTGCGGACAAGGGCGCGGTGCGGGACGTCAGCAAGCTCGGCTGAGCCGGTCGGCCGTACGGCGGAGCCGCTCCCGGCCGGGGGCGGCTCCGTCCGCGTCCCGGGGGTGTTCGGGGCGTGGTCCGTCCGCGTTCCGTTCGTGGTCCGGGCTCCCGGTCGGGCCATAATCGGATCCGTGGACGACGTACGGAGCACCATTCCCGCCCCCCGGCCCGCAGAGGGCCCGGCCCCCGAGCCGATCCGCTGGTTCGGCACCAGCTGGGTCGAGCGCGGCGCCGGCTACTGGGCCCGGCGGGTCCTGGTCGCGCTCGGCGCGCTGGCCGCCGCCGCGGCGGGCGCCGTGCTGCTGCGCCTCGCGGTGTCCGGCGTGACGATGTCCGAGGCGGGCGGGTTCGTGAACCTCCTGCTGACCGGCGGGATCGCGATCTGCTCCTGCCTGGCCGCGGTGCGCACCTGGAAGGTGCTGACCGAGGGCCGGGACGCGCTGACCGGCTGGATGGCCGAGGACAGGTCGCTCGGTGCGGTCTGGATCATCGGCGGGGTCGGCGCGCTCGGCGCGTACTTCGTCCGGAGCCTGGTCGAGGCGCCGGGCGAGGGCGTGCGGCGGGCGGCCCACGAGCGCGCCGTCGCGGCCCACCTGCGCCGCCGCGACGCCCGGGCCGGGCGCCCCGGCGGGAAGCCCGGCCGCAAGCGGCGCTGACGGGTCAGGTGCGCGAGAGCGTCCCGCAGCCCTCGCCGCGGTCCTCGCCGAGCGGCTTGGACCGGTCGTACGGGTCGGACGGCGGTCCGCTCGGGCTCTGCTCGGTGTTGCCGCCGCCCGGCAGGCCGGGGACGGGGAAGAACGGCTCCAGGTAGCCGCTGCCCATGTCGCAGACGTTGTTGCCGAAGTCGCCGTTCCAGGCCTCCAGCACCAGCTTGCCCTTGTCGACCTTGTAGCGCGCCGGGTTGTAGAAGCGGAAGTCCACCACCCGGCGGACGATCTCCCGCTCCACCCGGCTGTCGCCACCGGCCGCGCCGTCGGACCACGCGACCGTCCAGGCGACCGGCTTGGCGCCCGCGTCGGATCCGCCCTGGCCCCCGCCGGGCGCGTCGTGCTTGCGGCCGGCCTCGGGGCCCGGGCGCAGCGCGTACACGTAGGTGACGTCGGAGTGCACCAGGACGCCCTGGTCGCCGTCGCTCTCGAAGGTGATCCGGCCCTGCACCCTGACCTGGTCGGTGACCGGCACGGCCCGGCGCGGGTCGAAGCGGCTGAACAGGCTTGCCGGGTCGTCCTTGAGGGACGGCCGGGCCAGGGAGGCCTCCACCTGCTCCCGGCTGTGCCGGTCGAGCAGGTCGAGGGCGGCCTGCGGGGTCGCGCCGGCCAGCGTCTTCGGGTCGAGGTTGGCGGCCACCAGGAACTGCTTGACCTTGGTCAGCTGGTCGGCCACCTCGTCCTGGTCGAACACACCGAGGGCCGTCGCCGCGGGCAGCGCCAGCGCGTCCGGGCCGGCCGGCCACTGGGCGGCGGGGGAGCCGGCCCACGGGTTGGCGACGGTGGGGGTGTCGGGGTCGACGGCGGGCGGTGCGGCCGTGGGCGCGGCCGTCTCCGGGCCGAGGGTGGGCGTCGGCGCGGCGGCGGTGGAGTCGTCCGCCCCGGGGTGGAACCAGGTGCGCAGCTGGTCGACGTTGAGCGCGGCCAGGGTCACGGCGATCGCCAGCACGACGAACAGCGGTGCCTGCCAGCCGCGCCGTGGCTTCGGCCGACCCCACGGGTCCACCCGGGCGGCCCGGCGACCGAAGCGGCGCCGCCGGATCTGCGGCACCCGCTCGTCGTCGTGGCGCCACGGCACGGCCTGCGGCGGCTCGTGCTTCCACTTGGCGCTGAGCATCCGGGTGCGGCCGGAGGGCTCCTTCACGCTGGCTGCCCGGACGAACTCGTCGTCGAGCACCAGGTTGTCGAACGGGTCCTCGGCGGGCTCGCCCGAGGGGTGCGGGTTGGGGTCTTCGGCTATCGGCACGCGGTCAGTATGCCGATGTGTTCGGACACCCGTTCGCGAGGGTGTGGACCACCGGTGGAGACCGTGCGCGATCGGTGTCGGTTTCCACCCTTTCGCCTGATCGCCACAGGTGGCGGAGCCTCAGGTCCCGGCCTCGCGCCGGGCCGTACGGTCGTCAGGCGCGCCGCCGGGCCTGCTTCACCGAGCCCACCACCCCGGCCACGATCAGCAGCATCCCGGCCGGCAGCAGCGAGGTGAACAGTGCCCCGAACAGGCCCCAGCTGCCGAGCAGCGTCAGCGCCACGGTGTTCAGCACCAGCAGCGCGCCCGCCGCCGGCATCGCCGACTGCCACGGGTGCTCGTCCGCCCAGCGGCGCAGCCGGCGGTCCCCGGGGTCCCGGCGCAGCTTGCCGCCCACGGTGCCGACCAGGAAGAAGAAGAACAGGCCCAGCCCGACCGGACCGGCCAGGATGTCCATCGACCAGCTCCCGGTGACCACGTCCACCGCGAGCGCCCCGCCCGCCACCACCGCTCCGACCGCCGTCGCCGTCCGCCACGGTCCGAGCGTCGCCGAGGCGACGGCCAGCTGACGGTTCTCGCGTCGCGACAATTCCTCGTGTCCCATGACCCCACGGTGCGCCCACCGGGGCCCGGAAGCCAGAGCGGCGGCCCCTGACTTTCCCCCTACGGGGAGCCCCGGTGCGGGAGCCCGGTGCGGGAGCCCGGTGCCCTCCCGCGAGGCTCCCGCGCTGCGCGGCGGGGCGGGCCGCACGCCGGACGTACCCTGCGGGAATGACCCAGCGCCAGCCCCGCCCGCTCACCCCGGACGCCGCCCGGGCACTCCAGCTCCTGCTCCACCCGCGGCCCGGTCCCGGGCTCGGTGAGCGGGAGCTGGACGCGGTCGAGGAGCGGTACGGTTTCCGGTTCGCGGCCGACCACCGGGTGTTCCTCGGGGCCGGGCTCCCGCTCGGCGGCGGCTGGCCGGACTGGCGCGACGGCGACCCGGCGGTGCTGCGGGAGCTGCTCGGGCGGCCGGTGGAGGGCGTCCTCTTCGACGTCGAGCACAACGGGTTCTGGTACCCGGGCTGGGGGGAGCGCCCGGCGGGCACCGCCGCCGCCGTCGAGACCGCCCGGCGCGCTCTGGCCGACGCCCCGCAGCTGGTGCCGGTCCACGGCCACCGCTGTCTGCCGGGCCTCGCCGGGCAGTTCGGGCACCCGGTGCTCTCGGTCCAGCAGACCGACGTCATCGTCTACGGCGCGGATCTCGCCGACTACGTCCGCCACGAGTTCGCCGGGCGGCCCGCCGAACTCGACCGCGCCGAGGTCACGGTCGGCTTCTGGACCTACGTCTACCGGGAGAACAACGGCCTGCCCACCGACGGCACGTGACCTGAGCTGCGGTTTCGCAGTTGAGCAGGGCGAACTGCGGCGAGAGCGAGGACACGTGGGCCGGAACCGGGGACTGAACGCGCTGGAGGTGTCCGCCGCGATCCGCGAGGCCCGCGCCGTCAACTCGGGGGTGCCGACCAGTCGGACGCCGGCGGACGGCGCCCTGCTGCCCGCCTACCTCGCCTCGCTGCAGGTGCCGGGCAGCCCCCCGCAGGTGGTCCGCTGGGTCTCCAACGCGGGCCACCCGCCACCGCACCCGCTGCTGGTCGACCTGCTCGGCCCGACCGCCGGCTCCTGCCCCGAACTGACCGTGCTCACCGGCTGGTTGAGCCTGGCCGAACGCACCGCCGAGCGCCTGCCGGACGAACTCCGCGGCGCCACCCTCTCCTTGCTGCACGTCACCGGCACCCCGCCGCACACCACCGCCCACCTCCCGTGCCGCCCCTGCCGCCCGCTGCTGGAGCGGCTCGGCATCACCGTCGACACCCGGCCGCCCCCGGGCACCTGAGCCGTGCCCGCACCATGGACGGCTGCCGCACCGCTCCCCGCCCCGGTGCGAGGATGGCCGCAGCACCGTACGAAGGAGCAGCGGCCATGACCAGCAGCGCAACCGGACAGAAGATCGCCTTCCTGGGCACCGGCAAGATCGGGGAGGCCCTGCTCTCCGGCCTGCTGCGGGCCGGGAAGGCCCCGGCCGACGTCCTGGTGACCGCCCGCCGCCCGGAGCGCGCCGAGGAACTGACCACCCGCTACGGCGTCACCGCCGTCTCCAACGCCGAGGCCGCCTCGCTCGCCGACACCCTGATCCTGGCCGTCAAGCCGCAGGACATGGGCGCGCTGCTGCACGACCTGGCCCCGCACGTGGCCACCGACCGCCTGGTGGTGTCGGCCGCCGCCGGCATCCCGACCACCTGGTTCGAGGACCGCCTGGCCGCCGGGACCCCGGTGGTGCGGGTGATGCCCAACACGCCCGTCCTGGTCGACGAGGGCATGAGCGTGATCTCCGGCGGCACCCACGCCACCGAGGCGCACCTGCTGCGCACCGAGGAGATCTTCCGCTCGGTCGGTAAGGCGCTGCGGGTGCCGGAGTCGCAGCAGGACGCGGCGACCGCGCTCTCCGGCTCCGGGCCCGCGTACTTCTACTTCCTGGTCGAGGCGATGATCGACGCCGGCATCCTGCTCGGCCTGCCCCGCACGGTGGCGCACGACCTGATCGTGCAGTCCGCGATCGGCGCCTCGATCATGCTCCGGGACTCCGGCGAGCACCCGGTGAAGCTGCGCGAGGCGGTCACCTCCCCGGCCGGCACCACCATCGCCGCCATCCGCGAGCTCGAGAACCACGGGGTCAGGGCCGCCATGCTCGGCGCCCTGGAGGCCGCCAGGGACCGCTCCCGCGAGCTGGCCACCGGCGGCAAGTAGGCTCGGCCGGGTGAGCTACGACCTGGTCATCTTCGACAACGACGGCGTGCTGGTGGACAGCGAGCCGATCTCCAACCGGGTGCTCGCCGAGTACCTGACCGAGCTCGGCTTCCCCACCACCGTCGAGGACTCCTACCGGGACTACATGGGCTGCGCCGCGCACAAGGTGCACGACGTGATCGGCGAGCGGCACGGCGCCACCCTGCCGGCCGGCTTCGACGACCTGTTCCACGCCCGGGTGTTCGCCGCCTTCGAGCGGGAGCTGACCGCCGTCCGCGGCGCCGAACGGCTGCTGAAGGCCTTCCAGCAGCAGGGCGTCCCGTACTGCCTGGCCTCCTCCGCCCACCACGCCTGGATCCGCACCGCCCTGGACCGCACCGGCCTGCGCGGCCTGCTGGCCGAGGAGCGGATCTTCTCCGCCCAGGACGTCGGCGTGGGCAAGCCCGCCCCGGACCTCTTCCTGCACGCCGCCCGCACCCTGGGCGTCGAGCCCCGGCGCTGCCTGGTGATCGAGGACAGCCCGAACGGCGTCCTGGCCGCCCGCGCCGCCGGCATGGACGTGTACGGCTACACCGCGCTCACCGACCCGGCCAAGCTCACCGCCGCCGGCGCGACCGGGCTGCTGGCCGACCTCGACCTGGTACCGGCCCTGCTCGCCTGAGCCGCCCCGGCCACCGGCCGGGACGCCGGGCGGGGTGCCCGCCAACTGATCCGGTCGCACCCCTCCCGCAAACCCCGCGCACCACCTACGCTCTCGCCAACATCTTCGTACCGGCCGGTAGCGCCGGTGGTGAGCGAGGTCGGGCAGATGCAGGAAGCGGTCATCACCGAACGGCTCCGGCAGGCCCGCGCGGCCCTCGCCGGCAGCTTCCTGCTCCAGGGGGTCACCTTCGCCCTGCTGGTCACCTGCATCCCCGAACTGCAGGACCGCTACGGGCTGAGCGACGGCCTGCTGCCGGTGTTCCTGGCCGCCGTGCCGATCCTGGCCGGGGTCGGCTCGATCACCTCCGAGTGGCTGGTCAAGCGGACCAGCGCCCGGGCCGTGCTGCGGGTGGTCCAGCCCGCGGTCTGCCTGACCCTGGGCCTGACCGGCTTCGGCGACCGGCTCTGGGAACTGGGCCTGGCGCTCGGCGCGTTCGGCCTGCTGGTCGGCGCGCTGGACGCCTCGATGAACATGCTCGGCGTCGGCCTCCAGCACCGGTACGGCCGCAGCATCATGATCGGCTTCCACGCCGCGTTCAGCCTCGGCGGCATCATCGGCGCCGCCGTGGCCGGTCTCGGCGCGCACGAGGACCTCGGACTGCCGGTGCTGTTCGGCGGCGCCGCCGCGGTGCTGATCCCGCTCGCGCTGCTCACCGGCACTCGGTTCGCCGGCCGCCGGGAACTCGGCGACGCCGTCCGGGAGGCCGCCGAGGCCGCCGCCCGCTCGATCCCGTGGAAGCCGCTGCTGCCGCTCTGCCTGGCCATGGCGGTCGCCTACATCGCCGACGCCTCGGTCTCCAACTACAGCGTCAAGTACCTGACCGACGGCCTGGACAGCCCGAGCGACGTCGCCAAGCTGTCCTACCTCGGCTACATGGTCGCCATGCTGGTCGGCCGCACCCTGGGCGACCGCGCCGTGCAGAACTGGGGCGCCGTCCGGGTGGTCCGGGCCGGCGCCGGACTGGCCGCGCTCGGCTTCGCGCTGGCCGCCGCCGCCCCCGGACCGTGGGCCGCCATCGCCGGCTTCACCGTGCTCGGCTTCGGCATCTGCGCGGTCATCCCGCAGGTCTTCGCCGCCGGCGGCCGGCTCTTCCCGCACGACTCGGACGCCGCCGTGGCCCGGCTCAACCTCTTCAACTACGTCGGCTTCCTGATCGGATCCCCGCTGGTCGGCGCGGTCGCCGACGCCGGCTCGTACCGCACCGCCTTCCTCGCCCCGATGGCGCTGGTGCTGCTGATCCTGCCGCTCTCCGGCCACTTCGCCCCCGCCCCCGCGCAGCCGGTGCCCGCCGACCGGTAGGCCGCTCCGACCGCCCGGGCCGCGCCCGCTACGGTGGGCGCATGCCCGACGCCGAGCACGAGACCCCCTGCGGCCTGCAGTTGTACTGGGACGAGGCCGAGACCGGCTACGACTTCGGCCCGGGCCACCCGATGGACCCCACCCGGCTGGCGCTCACCATGCGGCTGGTGGAGGCCTTCGGCCTGACCACCGCGCCGGGCGTCGGGGTCCGCTCCGCACCGCCCGCCGGGGACTCCACGCTGCGCCTGGTGCACACCGCCGAGTACCTGAGCGCGGTCCGCCGGGTCGCCGCCGACCCCGGCCTGACCGACGCCCGGCACGGGCTCGGCACCGACGACAACTGGGCCTTCCCCGGCCTGCACACCGCCTCCGCGCTGATCGCCGGCCAGTCCGTCGCGGGCGCCGAGGCGGTCTGGCGCGGCGAGGCCCGGCACGCCGTCAACTTCGCCGGCGGCCTGCACCACGCGATGCCCGCCCGCGCCGCCGGCTTCTGCGTCTACAACGACCCCGCCCTCGCCATCGCCCGCCTGCTGGAACTCGGCGCCGAGCGGGTCGCGTACGTGGACGTGGACGTGCACCACGGCGACGGCGTGCAGCAGGCGTTCTGGAACGACCCCCGGGTGCTGACCGTCTCGCTGCACGAGTCCCCGGCCACGCTCTTCCCGGAGACCGGCTGGTCCACCGAGACCGGCGGCCCGGACGCCCCCGGCTCGGCCGCCAACCTGCCCCTCCCGGCCGGCACCGGCGACGCCGGCTGGCTGCGCGCCTTCCACGCCCTGGTCCCCGAACTCCTCGCCGCCTTCCGCCCCCAGGTCCTGGTCAGCCAGCACGGCGCCGACACCCACGTCGAGGACCCGCTGGCCCACCTCGCCGTCTCGCTGGACGCCCAGCGGCTGGTCACCGAGGCCGTCCACCGGCTCGCCCACGAACACGCGGACGGGCGCTGGCTGGCCCTCGGCGGCGGTGGCTACGCGGTGGTCGACGTCGTCCCCCGGGCCTGGACCCACCTGGTCGCCACCGCCGCGGGCCGGCCGGTCGACCCCACCGCCGAGACCCCCGAACTCTGGCGCGCCGAGGTCTACCGCCGCACCCGCCAGCAGGCCCCGCTGCGGATGACCGACGGCGTCGAGCCCGCCTGGCGGGACTTCCACGACCACGGCTACGACCCCGGCGACCGCCTCGACCAGGCGATCCTGGCCGCCCGCCGGGCCGTCCTGCCGCACCACGGCCTGCTGCCGTGAGCGCCGCCCGCGCGCAGCTGCGCGACCACCTGCTGCGCCGCCGGCTGGCCGGCGACGAGATCCCGACCAGCCGGCAGAAGAACCTGCGCAGCTACCGCCTGTTCGGCCAGGGCGACCCGACCGCGCTGATGGGCCTCGCCCCGGAGGGCCGCTGGGGCCCCGGCGCCGTGCTCGCGCTGATGGCCGAACGGGTCGGCGTGGACCCGGACTTCGGCCGCGGCCAGGGCCCCGACACGATCGACCCCGACCGCACCCTGGACGCCCTCGACCGGCTCGCCGACCTGTTGCGCGCCGCCGCCCGGCGCCGCGCCACCGTGCTCACCGGCACCGGACACCCGAACAGGCTGACGGCGTTTCACACCTCCCTCGCCAGGGCGCTCGAAGCAGCCGGTTGCACTCTGCTCACCCCCGCGCGCGGTCTGCGCTTCCGTGAGCCCACCCCACAGGGCGAGCGCTCCTGCGCCCTCGACTACCGCGGTCCGGTCGCCGTGGTCCGGGGCCTTGACGGGGGATCGGCCCGGGGTGGCAGACTCGACCGCGGCGCCGACGACCTCCTGCACACCCACTCCGCGCAGCCGGTCCGGCTGGCCCTCGCGGAGCTCGCCGGGGCCGGACAGCCCTTGCCGGGCCTGGTCCTGGGCGACCACGGCTGGCTCTGCGGGGCCGGCCGGCTCGGCGTCCCGGCCGGCGGGCTCGCCGACTCCAACGACCCGGCGCCGTTCGTCGGGGAGGCGGAGGGCACGGTCGCGGTGGCCGTCCCGGTGGACGACGGATCTCCCCCCGAGTGCTACAGACCGTTGAGTGACTACGTACTGCAACGGGCGGATCTCGCACCGTACAAGGAGTGAGCTTCTCCCTCTTCCCACTGGTACCACCCATAACTACTCTGGGGATACACGTGTGCCGGTGGAGTCACCGGAGGGGAAGCCGGTGCCTTGCACACGGGTAAGGGTCGGGTGAGGTCATGAGTTCCGGCGAACGCCCCCTCCAGGATGTCGTCTTCCTGACCGTGGCCGAGGTGGCCGCGGTCATGCGGGTGTCGAAGATGACGGTGTACCGCCTGGTGCACAGCGGAGAGCTTCCGGCCATCAGGGTCGGCCGCTCCTTCCGGGTCCCCGAGAAGGAGGTCCACGACTACCTCAAGGAGTCCTACGTGCGGCTGCAGAGCGCGTAGCCCGGACACGGCGCGACCCCTCGAACGGGCCCGATTACGGCTTGGGCGAAGCGGGGGGTAGGCTAGGCCCTCCGTCAGTCGTATGGACTCCCGTCTCTCACGGGCGTGGGTCCGAGTGAGCGAGGGTTGTTCCGTGGGCTCTGTCATCAAGAAGCGTCGCAAGCGTATGGCCAAGAAGAAGCACCGCAAGCTTCTGAAGAGGACTCGCGTTCAGCGTCGCAACAAGAAGTAACACCTCGGCTGGCGCTTGCCCCGTATCGCGCGGGAGTCAGCCCGCCCACGGTCGCTCTCGCGTACCAGGTGTGCGCACTGCCCGCCCCGGCACTCCGCCGGGGCGGGCAGTCGCTTTTCCACCCCTCGGCGTGTTTGCGTCCAGGAAATCCCCGCACGGTACGGTTTCAGGCAGGGACGGGACTGAGGAGGACACGGACACGTGGGCAAGGTCGTGCTCGTCACCGGAGTCGCTCGCCACCTGGGCGTCAGGTTCGCCACCGAGATCGCCGGACGCCCGGGGGTCGACCGGGTGGTCGGCGTCGACGTCCAGCCCCCGCCCGGCGCACTGCCCCCCGGGATGGTCTTCCACCGGCTCGACCTGCGCCGCCCGGCCGTTGCGCGGGTGATCGCCGAGCACGACGTCGACACCGTGGTCCACCTCAACGTCAGCGCCATGGGCTCCGGCGGCCGCAGCGCCGTCAAGGAGACCAACGTCATCGGCACCATGCAGCTGCTCGGCGCCTGCCAGAAGGCCCCCGGCCTGCGCCGCCTGGTGGTCAAGTCCACCACCGCCGTCTACGGCTCCGCGCCGCGCGACCCGGCGGTCTTCGCCGAGGGCATGCAGCCCAAGCAGCTCCCGCCCGGCGGTTTCGCCCGGGACGCCGCCGAGGTCGAGGGCTACGTCCGCGGCTTCTCCCGGCGCCGGCCCGACGTCGCGGTCACCGTGCTCCGCTTCGCCAACATCGTCGGACCGGCCGGCGACACCCCGCTCAGCGCCTACTTCGCCCTGCCGCTGCTGCCCACCGTGCTCGGCCGCGACCCCCGGCTCCAGTTCGTCCACGAGGACGACGCGGTCGAGGTGCTCCGGCTGGCCGCCGGCGAGCCGGCGCCCGGCACCACCAACACCGGCACCTTCAACGTGGCGGGCGACGGCGTGCTGCTGCTCTCCCAGTGCGCCCGCCGGCTCGGCCGGCCGACCGTGCCGCTGCTGCTGCCCGCACTCAACCTGGTGGCCGGACTGGTCCGGCAGACCAGGCTCGCCGACATGTCGCCCGAGCAGATCCAACTGCTCAGCCACGGCCGGGTGGTCGACACCGCCAGGCTGCGCGACACCTTCGGCTACACCCCGGGCTACACCACCCCGCAGGCCTTCGCCGACTTCGCCGCCGCCCAGCGCGCCGGCCTGCTGCCGCCCGAACGGCTGTGCGCGGTCACCGACCGGCTGGCCGGCCTGCTCGCGCCCGACACCCGCCACCGCACGGACCACCACACCGAGGAGCCGATGCCGCGATGACTGCCGCCAGGGAACACGCCACGGGCGAGGCCAAGGTCATCCCGATCCAGTCCGCGCCCAGCTGGCAGGGCGACCGCGCCGACCTGGCCGACCGGCTCGCCGGAGCGGTCGGCGGCGCGCTGGCCGGGCGGCTCGGCGAGAGCGCCACCCGGCTGTTCGGCAAGGGCTGGGAGGGCAAGGCCGCCGACGGCCTGTCCTTCCTGCGGCGCCGGATCACCGGCGACTACGAGGTGGACGACTTCGGCTTCGACCAGGAGCTCACCGAGGAGGTCTTCCTCTCGCTGCTGCGCCCGCTGGCGGAGCAGTACTTCCGGATCGAGGTCCGCGGCATCGAGCACATCCCCGCCGAGGGCGGGGTGCTGATCGTCGCCAACCACTCGGGCACCGTGCCGCTGGACGCGCTGATGACCCAGGTCGCCGTGCACGACCACCACCCGGCCCGGCGCCACCTGCGGATGCTCGCGGCCGACCTGGTGTTCGTGCTGCCGGTGGTCGGCGAACTGGCCCGCAAGGCCGGGCACACGCTGGCCTGCAACGAGGACGCGCAGACCCTGCTGGAGCGCGGCGAGGTGGTCGGGGTCTGGCCGGAGGGCTTCAAGGGCATCGGCAAGCCGTTCGCCGACCGCTACAAGCTCCAGCGCTTCGGCCGCGGCGGGTTCGTCGCCTCGGCGCTGCGGGCCCAGGTGCCGATCGTGCCCTGCTCGATCGTCGGGGCGGAGGAGACCTACCCGATGATCGGCAACTTCCGGACCCTGGCCCGGCTGCTCGGCCTGCCCTACCTGCCGATCACCCCGACCTTCCCCTGGCTCGGCCCGCTCGGCGCGATCCCGCTGCCCACCAAGTGGACCATCCAGTTCGGCGAACCGATCCCGACCGACGGCTACCCCAAGGAGGCCGCGGACGACCCGATGCTGGTCTTCGACCTCACCGACCAGGTCCGCGAGACCATCCAGCACACCCTGTACAAGCTGCTGGTGCAGCGCCGCTCGGTCTTCTTCTGAGCCCGCTCCCGCTGAGCCCGCTTCTTCCGAGCCCGGCGCCGCGGACGGACGGCCCCGGTGGTCGCGGGCGGGTGCCCGCAGCCACCGGGGCCGTCGCCCGGTCGGGGTCCTCAGTTGAGCGTGAGACCCGGCAGCAGACCGGGTAGCAGCGGCGGGATGGTCAGACCCTGGCCCTGCGGGGTGGCCGCGCCGGACGGGGCGGGGGAGCCCTCGCCCGAGCGGTCCGGCCCACCGGCCGGCGGGGTGGTGCCGGCGCCGTTGCCGGTCAGCCCGTTGGTCAGCCCGTCGACCAGGCTGCCGACCCCGCCGGGCGCACTGCTCGGGCTGGCGCCACCACCCGACGACCCTCCCGAACTCCCGTTCTTCGCGTGCGAGTTCGGCGTGCCGGCGGGTGCGTCCGGCCGGCCGCCGACCAGGCCGGGGCCGTGGCCGGTGCTGCTCGGGGACTGGTCGCCGCCCGCTCCCGTACCGCCGGAGGCCGAACCGCCCGTGGCGGGCGGCTGCTCCAGGTGCAGGGGCGCGACGTCCTCGCTTATGTCGTCGAAGAGCTGGTCGACCTTGCCGGCCTGGCTGGTCAGCTGACCGGGGAGCCTGCTCTGCAGGGTGCTCCAGCGGTCGTCCTCGCCGTCGGCGAAGGTGGCGAGCTTGCGCATCGGGGCCAGCGAGCCGTTGCTCCGGTAGACCGCACGCAGCAGGTCACGGCCGCGCACCGCCTCGGTGTGCATGTCGTCCAGCGCGCGCCGGACCTGCTCGACCGTGTCGGGGCTCAGCGCGTTCGCCGAACCGGCCCGCTGGAGCAGCGACTGGGCCTCGTCCAGCCGGGTGGAGGCCTGCTCCAGGAGCAGCGCTCCGCGCTCCGCGTCGGAGTCCGCCCAGTCCAGCTGGAGCCCCTCCAGGCCGCGCTTCATCCCGTAGAGCGTGTCCCCCGGCAGGGCGTTGGTGCTCGCGGTGGCCGCGCCGGCGAAGCCGCCGACCGCCACCCCGGCCACCAGGCCGCCGATCGCCAGCCGCCGGCCCCAGCGGCTGCGCGAGACCGCCCGGACCGCCCGGTGCCGGCGCTGGCGCGGAACCACCGCGGTGGGCCGGACCCCGGCCCACTCCTGCTCGAACGCGGCCATCAGCTGCGCCCGCTGGACCGTACGGGTCTGCGGGTCCAGCTCCGGCCCGGGCAGCGCGCCCAGCGCGCCGGCCATCGCCAGCAGCTCGGCCATCGCGGCCGAGCCGGTCCGGGCAGGGCCACCCGGGGACGAGCTCTCCGGGGCCGGGCCCTGCGGGGCCGCGTCTCCGGTGTCGGCCCTGCTCTCTGTCCGGTGGGCCTCCAGCGCCTCGGCGAAGGCCTTTGCCCGCCGGTGCTCCAGCACATGTGCCGTCACGGGCCACACCTCCCTTCGTCGTTTTCGACACCCAGGCCGGCCGGACGGTTGCCTCGGCGGGCCGAAACCACACCATCGGGTGACATGCCTGGATCGGGCTTGACTACGGCCCCGATGACGGATTGCACGCTGGCCAACGAGCGGTGCCGGGAGTCGGTTACGCACGACTGATCATGTGACCGCCCATTCACCCGCACGTGTGCGGACGGGGGAGGGGCTGACGGATCGTCGGATATTTCGCCCGCGTCGGAGCCGCGCCGCGTAGCGGTCGCGGTCACCGGGCGTCGGGCGGCAGCAGGCGGGCCAGCGTCCGCACCGCGCGGTACTGGAGGGTCTTGATGGCGCCCTCGTTCTTCCCCATGATCCGGGCCGTCTCGGCCACCGAGAGGCCCTGCAGGAAGCGCAGCGTCACGCACTCCTGCTGCTGCGGGTTGAGCCGCCGCACCGCGTCCAGCAGGGCCGCGTTGGAGAGCGACTCCAGCACCGAGTCCTCGGGGCTGCGCTCGCACTCGTTGGAGTCCAGCATCTCGCCGGTGGTGACCTCCAGCCGGAAGCGGCTGGACTTGAAGTGGTCGGCCACCAGGTTGCGCGCGATGGTCACCAGCCAGGCGCCGAAGTCGCGGCCCTGCCAGGTGAAGGTGCCGATCCGCCGCAGCGCGCGCAGGAACGTCTCGCTGGTGAGGTCCTCGGCGGTGGCCCGGCTGCCGACCCGGTAGTAGATGTACCGGTACACGGTGTCGGAGTAGTGGTCGTAGAGCCGGCCGAAGGCCTCGCTCTCGCCGTTCTGGGCCCGCTCGACCAGGTCGACGATGGGGTTGTGCTCGGTCTCGAAGCCGGTGTTCGGGGCGGAGCGGGTGCGGCCGCGGCCGGTGCCGACGGCGGTTCTGCCGCGGGCGCCGGTGCCGGAGCCGCTGCCCGCGGCGGTGCCCGGCCCGCTGGTCGCGGTCGAGCGCAGCAGCGCGCCGGTGGGACGGTGCTGGCGGTCGGGGCCGGCGACCGGGACGCCCCCGGCCAGGGCGGGCTGGGGCCCGAGCAGCTCGAAGTCACGGATCGCGGCCCACAACTGGTCCAGGCGCGTACCGGGACGCAGGGTGGCGGTCGACGGGCGGGGGGAGGTAGGCGCGTCGTTCCGGACGGGTGGGTACACGGGACTCCCAGAGGCAGAACTGTGGACGGGTCACCTCCGCCACGGCGGAGAGCACACTGCCTGACCCCCCGTCATCGGGGATGCGTGGTGGCGTGCATCCAGGAGAGGATAACGCTTTGTGCAATGACAGCTACACCCTGTGGTCGAAGTGGTCGTTTGAAGTCCACTTGTCGCACATATTCAGCTGGTAATGACCGGAGTTGCCACCAGCCGTCTGGCGCAACGTGAGCGCTCGTAAGCGCTGTGTGACCAATTTGGGGGAAGGAGCGGCGGTTTCCCCGTCCTTGGGCCTCGCAACCCCCGACTTTCCCAAGTCGACGAACGATCAGATCCTGTCACCGGCGATCTGGTTCGGGCACTCGGTCGCCCGCGGGCCGGTTCGCTCGTTAGCGTGATCAGAAGCCCATCCATGGAGTGGCCGGACGAACGCCAGGTTGACGCCCGATCGACCGGGCGGAGCAGCCGAGGAGCGGCCGCCGAGCAGGCCGGGAACAGGCGCCGGGCAGCCCGGGGCGGACCGGCAGGAGGTACCGAACACCCCGGCGGCGCGGCGCGGACCCCGACGGGCCCGACGGACCCCGTCAGGCCGTGCGCCGCCGCCGCTGCACCGCGACCGCCGCCGCGGCCCCCACCACCACCCCGAGCCCGGCCGCCGCCGGCAGCCCGATCCGGGCCGCCTTGCGCCCGGTCCGGAAGTCGCGCACCCGCCAGCCCATCGCGCGGGCGTGCCGCCGCAGCGTGGCGTCCGGGTTGATCACGTACGGGTGGCCGACCAGGGCCAGCATCGGGATGTCGTTGGCCGAGTCGCTGAACGCCGCGCAGCGGCTGAGGTCCAGCTGCTCCCGGCGGGCCAGCGACTGCACCGCGGCGGCCTTGGCCGGCCCGTGCAGCAGCCCGCCGACCAGCCGGCCGGTGTACTCGCCGTCGACGGTCTCGGCGACCGTGCCCAGCGCGCCGGTCATGCCGAGCTGCCGGGCGATGATCCGGGCCACCTCCTGCGGGGCGGCGGTCACCAGCCAGGTCCGCTGGCCGGCGTCCAGGTGCATCTGGACCAGGGCGCGGGTGCCGGGCCAGATCTTGCGGGCGATCACCTCCTCGAAGATCTCCTCGCAGATCGCCTCCAGCTCGGCCGTCCGCTTGCCGGCGACCAGCCCGAGTGCGGTGTCCTGGGCGTCCGCGATGTGCGCCGGGTCCTCCGAGCCGTGCAGCCGGAACCAGGCCTGCTGCCAGGCGAACCGGGCCACGTCCCGGCGACTGAAGAACCGCCGCCGGTACAGCCCGATGCCGAGGTAGAAGATCGCGGCCCCGCGCAGGATGGTGTTGTCGCAGTCGAAGAACGCGGCGGCCCGGGGGTCGTCCGGCGTCGGGGTGTGGTCCTCGGCGGGCGCCTTGGGCGCCCTCGCGGACTTCGCCGGCTTGCCCTCGGCGGCGGTCGGCGCGGGCGTGTCGGCCCCGGGCGCGTCGGAGGCGGGCGCGGGTGTCCCGGGTGCGGTGGTGACCGGCGGGCCGGCGGCGGGCCGGCCGGTGACCGGCGCGTCGGAGGCGGCCGCGGAGCCGACCGGGCCGAGGGCGAGCAGGTCCGCCTCGGCGGCCTCGGCCGCGGCCTCGCCCGCCAGGGCGGTCCGCTCGTTCGGGGAACGCCTTGCCTGGGTGAGCCTTCGCAGCGCGGCCATGGCACCGAGCATAGCCAGCGGGGGTGTCGGATCCCGTGACCGCGATGTGCAGGCGCCGTTAACAGCCCGCATCCGGACCGTGACCGCGGCCCGGCCGCCGGGCACCGGGGAGGCACAATGGCCCGGTGAGCCTGCTGCGACGCGACAAGAAGAATCCGGCGGACCGGACCGTGACCCTGATCGGCAAGCCGGACTGCCACCTGTGCGAGGACGCCCGCGCGGTGATCGTCAAGGTCACCGGCGAGCTGGGCGCCGCCTTCGAGGAGAAGGACATCACCCAGGACGAGGCGCTGTTCGAGAAGTACTGGGAGCAGATCCCGGTCACCCTGATCGACGGCCGCCAGCACGACTTCTGGCGGGTGGACGAGCGCCGGCTGCGCACCGCGCTGGGCGGCTGAGCGCGGGCGGCGACGGCGCCACCGACCCCCGCCGAACGGCGGGGGTGGTACGCCAAATCGTTGCCCGCGAGATGAAGATCTCCTTGAAAAACGGCTCGTTCGTCGGCTTACCATCGTCAGGCTTGGTGTCCGCCGGGGGCTGTAGACATGGAGGAGAGCAGGACGATGCCACTCGGTCACCGCCCCTCCCCTCCCGCCCCCGCCTCCTCGCCCGAGCGTCCCGGCCCTCCCGTGCCCGGCGGGTTCGCCGTGGTCGACGTCGAGGCCACCGGCCGCAGCCCGTGGCGGCACCGGGTGGTCGAGGTCGCCGTCGTGCTGCTGGACCACCGGCTGGGCGCCGAGGGCGAGTTCTCCACCCTGATCGATCCGGCCGGGCCGGTCGGCCCCACCCACGTGCACCGGATAACCCAGGACGAGGTGGCCGGCGCCCCGCGCTTCCGCGACGTGGCGCCCGCTCTGCTGGAGCTGCTGGCCGGCCGGGTGCTGGTCGGCCACCACGTCAGCTGCGACCGGGCGTTCCTGGAGCGCGAGTTCGCCCGGATCGGCGTCGTGCTGCCGGCCGTCCCCGAGCTGTGCACCATGCGGCTGGCCCGGGCGCACCTGCCCGGGGCGGGCGGGTACGGCCTCGCGGCCTGCGCCGCCGCGGCCGGGCTCGGCTGGTACCCGGCGCACACCGCGCTGGGTGACGCCAGGGCCACCGCCGAACTCCTCCGCCGCTGCGTCGCCACCCCGCCGCCGGCCGACGCCCTCGCGGCCCGCACCCCCGCACCGCCCACCGACCGCACCCCCGCACCGCCCGCCGACCGCGCGACCTCCCCGGCGGCCGACCGGCCGGCCGACTGGAGCGCGCCGCTGCGCGAGGCCGCCCTGCTGTCCTGGCCCCGGCTGGACCCCGACCGGGCCGAGCGGCCCGGCGGCCTCGTCCCGCAGATCCGCCGTACCCTGCCGTCCGCGCCGCCGTCCGCGCCGCCGTCCGTCCCGCCGCCGGCGGGCCCGGACGGTCACCGGCCGCCGATCCTCGCCGCCGGTGGTGAGTGATGCGCATCACTGTGCGGGGACAAATCGGACACCATCTTTGTGCACACGTTCACAAACGCATAGCCTGGCTGTCTAAGCCCAGCTTCACCCACAGGAGCACCGTGGCAATCGGCCGACCCACCCAGAGCAGTTCGCAGACGCCCGACGCAGGCGCCGCGCGCCGACCCTCCCGTGCCCGGGGCATCCCGGAGGCGACCGTCGCCCGCCTGCCGCTCTACCTGCGGGCGCTGACCGCGCTCTCCGAGCGCTCGGTGCCGACCGTCTCCTCCGAGGAGCTGGCCACCGCCGCCGGCGTCAACTCCGCGAAGCTGCGCAAGGACTTCTCCTACCTCGGCTCCTACGGGACCCGGGGGGTCGGCTACGACGTCGAGTACCTCGTCTACCAGATCTCCCGCGAGCTGGGCCTCACCCAGGACTGGCCGGTCGTCATCGTCGGCATCGGGAACCTGGGCCACGCCCTCGCCAACTACGGCGGCTTCGCCTCCCGCGGCTTCCGGGTCGCGGCCCTGCTGGACGCCGACCCGGCCGTGGTCGGCAGCAGCGCGGCCGGGCTGCCGGTGCGGCACATGGACGAGCTGGAGGCCATCGTGGCCGGCCAGCAGGTCTCCATCGGCGTGATCACCACCCCGCCCGGCGCCGCCCAGCAGGTCTGCGACCGACTGGTGGAGGCCGGGGTGACCAGCATCCTGAACTTCGCGCCCACCGTGCTCACCGTCCCGGACGGCGTGGACGTGCGCAAGGTCGACCTGTCGATAGAGCTCCAGATCCTCGCCTTCCACGAGCAGCGCAAGGCCGGCGAGGAGCCCACCCAGGACGGCGGCATGCTGGACCGCGCCCCCGGCCCGGTCCGGGCCGCCGCCGCCAAGCTCCGCCGGGCCGCCGGCGGCACCGCCAAGGCCGAACCGGCCAAGGGCAAGCCCGGCAAGGGCACCGAGGGCGAGCGTTCCGCGGTGATGCCGGCGTGAACACCAGCAACCACTGTCAGCGCGGGGGTCGGGCATGAGCCTTCTCGTGGTCGGCCTCAGCCACCGCACCGCCCCCGTGGGCGTGCTGGAGCGCGCCGCACTCACCGGTGACGTCCCCACCCGGCTGCTGCACGACGCGGCCGCCACGGCGACCGTCGGCGAGGCCGCGCTGGTCAACACCTGCAACCGGATCGAGCTCTACGCCGACGTGGACAAGTTCCACGCCGGGGTCGCCGAGCTGTCCCTGCTGCTCGCCCACCACAGCGGCGTCGACCTGGAGGAGCTCACCCCGCACCTCTACGTCCACTACGAGGACCGGGCCGTCCACCACCTCTTCTCGGTCGCCTGCGGCCTGGACTCGATGGTGGTCGGCGAGGGCCAGATCCTCGGCCAGCTGCGCGACGCGCTGGCCCGCGCCCAGGACGAGCACACCGCCGGGCGCGGCCTGAACGAGCTGTTCCAGCAGGCGCTGCGGGTCGGCAAGCGGGCGCACAGCGAGACCGGCATCGACAAGGCCGGCCAGTCGCTGGTCACCTTCGGCCTGGAGCAGATCGCCGCCGGCGCCGGGGAGATCGCCGGCAAGCGCGCCCTGGTGGTCGGCGCCGGCTCGATGAGCTCGCTGGCCGCCGCCACCCTGGTCCGCTCCGGGGTCACCGACCTGCTGGTCGCCAACCGCACCGCCGCCCGGGCCGAGCGCCTGGTGGAGATCCTCGGCGGCGGCGCCCGCACGCTCGACCTCGCCAAGGTGCCCGAGGCGCTCGCCGACGTCGACCTGGTGATCTCCTGCACCGGCGCGTCCGGCGTGGTGATCGGCGCCGACGCGGTGGCCCGCGCGGTCGCCGCCCGCACCGGATCCGGCCCGCTGGCCTTCCTCGACCTCGCGATGCCGCGGGACGTCGACCACGGGGTGCACGGCCTGCCCGGCGCCCTGCTGGTCGACCTGGAGAGCCTCTCGCACGCGCACGCCGCCACGCCCGGCGCGGGCGACGTCGACGCGGTCACCACGATCGTCGCCGACGAGGTGGCCGGTTTCGCCGCCGCCCAGCGGGCGGCCCGGATCGCGCCCACCGTGGTCGCCCTCCGGTCGATGGCCTCCGACCTGGTCAGCAGCGAACTCGCCCGGCTGGACAGCCGGTTGCCCGACCTGGACGAGCGGTCCCGGGCCGAGATCACGCAGACCGTCCGGCGGGTGGTCGACAAGCTGCTGCACGCACCCACGGTGCGGGTGAAGCAGCTCGCCGCCGAGCCCGGCGGAGCCTCGTACGCGGACGCCCTGCGCGAACTGTTCGACCTGGACCCGGCGGCGGTGCACGCTGTCTCCGGCACCCCGGTCGGTACCGCGGTCGGTACCGCGATCGGCGCCCAGAGCGCGCACCCCGGCAGCCAGTCGGCCGGAGCATCCAGATGAACCACCAGTCAGCCACCCAGCACGACCAGGACGAACCCATGCATGGTCAACCGCGCAACCCCCAGGGTGAGCCGCGACCGCTCCGCCTCGGCACCCGCCGCAGCGCCCTCGCGATGGCCCAGTCGGGCATGATCGCCCGTGCGGTGTCCAGGGTCACCGGTCGCCCCGTCGAGCTGGTGGAGATCACCACCTACGGCGACACCTCCCGCGAGGCGCTCGCGCAGATCGGCGGCACCGGCGTCTTCGTCTCCGCCCTGCGCGACGCCCTGCTGGAGGGCCGGATCGACCTCGCCGTGCACTCCCTCAAGGACCTGCCGACGACGGCGCCCGCCGGTCTGCGGCTGGCCGCCGTCCCCGAGCGGGAGGACCCCAGGGACGCCCTGGTCGCCCGCGACGGCCTCGGCCTGGAGCACCTGGTCGAGAAGCTGGCCGGCCGCCCGGCCCGGATAGGCACCGGCTCCCCGCGCCGGATGGCCCAGCTCAACGCCTGGGCCGCGGCCCGCGGCACCGAGCTGGAGACGGTCGCGATCCGCGGCAACGTGGACACCCGGATCGGCTACGTCGCCGAGGGCGAGCTGGACGCGGTGCTGCTGGCCGTCGCCGGCCTCAACCGGCTCGGCCGCGCCGAGGAGATCACCGACCACCTCGACCCCGAGCTGATGCTGCCCGCCCCCGGGCAGGGCGCGCTCGCCGTCGAGTGCGTCGACCCGGAGCTGGCCACCGCGCTCGCCGCGCTGGACCACCGGCCCACCCGGGCCGCCGTGGTCGCCGAGCGAGCCCTGCTGGCCACCCTGGAAGCCGGCTGCTCCGCCCCGGTCGCGGCTCTCGCGACCTGGCAAGGAACCGAACTGCGGCTGGAGGGCGTGGTCGGTACCGTCGACGGCGCCACCCTGCTGAAGATGACCGCCAACGGCCCGATCGTCCTGGACGAGGACGCCGAGCAGCAGGCCGCGGCCCTCGGCCGCGCGCTGGCCGCCCGGCTGCTCGCCGAGGGCGCGGCCGACCTGATGGGGGAGCGAGCCCGATGAGCCCCACTGCCGCCACCGCCGCCGTACCGGTCCCCAGCGCGGGCCGCTGCACCTTCCTGGGGGCGGGCCCGGGAGACCCGGGCCTGCTGACCCTGCGCGCCGTCGACGTGCTGGCCTCGGCCGACGTCCTGGTGACCGACCCGCTGACCGCCGCCGCGGTGCGCACCCACTGCCCCAGCGGCGTCCAGGTGCACAGCCCCGCCGAGGAGGCCGGGCTGGACGTGGCCAAGCTGGTCGCGGACGCCGTCCGGGCCGGCAAGCACGTGGTCCGCACCGTCGACGGCGACCCGGGCCTCGACGGCTGCGCCGCCGAGGAGATGCTGGTCTGCGCCCGCTCGGCGATCCCGTTCGAGGTGATCCCGGGCGTCGCCCAGTCGGTCGGCGTGCCGGCCTACGCGGGCGTCCCGCTGCGCGGCAGCCACGGCGCCGACGTGCGCTTCGTGGACGCCGCCCAGCTGCTGGCCGGCGGCGTGCCGGACCTCGGCGCGCAGGAGACCACGCTGGTGGTCCGCACCACCCTCGGCCAGCTGCCCGCCACCGCCAACGCCCTGGTGGCCAACGGCCGCAAGCCCGAGGCCGCGCTCTCCGCGACGCTCTCCGGCACCACCACCCGCCAGCGCACCTTCACCTCCACGCTGGCCTCGATCGCGGCCGACCTGAAGGCCGCCCGGGTGCTGCCCTCGCCGGTGTCGGCCCCGGTCGACCCGGCCACCTCGGTGATAGCCGTGGTGGGCGAGCAGGTCGCGCACCGCTCGTCGCACTCCTGGTTCGAGACCAAGCCGCTGTTCGGCTGGAACGTCCTGGTGCCGCGCACCAAGGAGCAGGCCCACGGCCTCTCCGACCAGCTGCGCTCGTACGGCGCGGTGCCGCAGGAGGTGCCCACCATCGCGGTGGAGCCGCCGCGCACCCCGCAGCAGATGGAGCGCGCCATCAAGGGCCTGGTGACGGGCCGCTACGAGTGGATCGCCTTCACCTCGGTCAACGCCGTCAAGGCCGTCCGGGAGAAGTTCGAGGAGTACGGGCTGGACGCCCGGGCGTTCGCCGGCATCAAGGTCGCGGCGGTCGGCGAGACCACCGCGCAGGCGCTGGTGGACTTCGGCGTCAAGCCGGACCTGGTGCCCTCTGGCGAGCAGTCCGCCGCCGGGCTGCTGGAGGACTGGCCGCCGTACGACCCGGTCTTCGACCCGATCGACCGGGTGCTGCTGCCGCGCGCGGACATCGCCACCGAGACCCTGGTGGCCGGCCTGGTCGAGCTCGGCTGGGAGGTGGACGACGTGACGGCGTACCGCACGGTCCGCGCCTCGCCGCCGCCGGCCGAGACCCGGGAGGCGATCAAGGGCGGCGGCTTCGACGCCGTGCTCTTCACCTCCTCCTCGACCGTGCGCAACCTGGTCGGCATCGCCGGCAAGCCGCACAACGTGACGATCATCGCCTGCATCGGCCCGGCGACCGCCAAGACCGCCGAGGAGCACGGCCTGCGGGTCGACGTGATGGCCCCCGCGCCGTCCGCCGGCGCGCTGGCCCAGGCCCTCGCGGAGTTCGGCGCCAACCGCCGGGACACCGCCACGGCCGCCGGGGAGCCGGTCTACCGGCCCAGCGAGCGCCGTCCGGGCTCCCGCCGCAAGGCCGCCCGCTGACACCCCGCCCGGGGAGGCACCGCCGCCTCCCCGGGCCTCTCACTGTTCGGAGTCGCCCAGTGTCCGCCCAGTTCCCGTTCGTCCGCCCGCGCCGACTGCGCTCCACGCCGGCGATGCGCCGGCTGGTCGCCCAGACCAGGCTGCACCCGGCCGAGCTGATCCTGCCCGCCTTCGTCCGCGAGGGGATCAGCGAGCCGCGGCCGATCGGCTCCATGCCGGGCGTGGTCCAGCACACCAGGGACACCCTGCGCCGGGCCGCCGCGGAGGCGGCCGAGGCGGGGCTCGGCGGCATCATGCTGTTCGGCGTCCCCGAGGTGCAGGACGCGATCGGCAGCGAGGGCACCAACCCGGACGGCATCCTGCAGCAGGCGATCCGGGACGTGGTCGCCGAGGTGGGCGACGCCCTGGTGGTGATGTCCGACCTGTGCCTGGACGAGTACACCGACCACGGCCACTGCGGCGTCCTCGCCGCGGACGGCAGCGTCGACAACGACGCCACGCTGGCCCGGTACGCCGACATGGCCGTGGTGCAGGCCGACGCCGGTGTCCACCTGGTCGGCCCGTCCGGGATGATGGACGGTCAGATCGGCGTGGTCCGCCGGGCCCTGGACCAGGCCGGCCACCAGGACGTCGGCATCCTGGCCTACACCGCCAAGTACGCCTCGGCCTTCTTCGGCCCCTTCCGCGAGGCCGTCGGCTCCTCGCTCCGGGGCGACCGCAAGAGCTACCAGCAGGACCCGGCCAACGCCCGCGAGTCGCTGCGCGAGCTGGAGCAGGACCTCGCCGAGGGCGCCGACCTGGTGATGGTCAAGCCCGCCATGGCCTACCTGGACGTCCTGCGGCAGATCGCCGACGCCTCCCCGGTGCCGGTCGCCGCCTACCAGGTCTCCGGCGAGTACGCGATGGTCGAGGCCGCCGCCGCCAATGGCTGGGTGGACCGGGAGCGCATGATCCTGGAGACGCTGACCTCGATCCGCCGCGCCGGCGCCGGCCAGATCCTGACCTACTGGGCGATGGAGGCGGCCCGGATGGTCCGCTGACCGGCCGTCAGGGCGGCCCGCGACAGGGGCCCGGAACACCCGGAGGCCGGGTCGCGGTGCACCCGCGGCCCGGCCTCCGTGCTGCAAGCGGTCAGTCGATGATCGCGATGCCGTCCTCGCCACCGGCGACGGTGGTGGCCGTCGCCCAGCCCCACTGCTGGCCGGCCGCGAAGATGTGGCTGGTCTCCGCCCAGCCGTGCTGCTCGCCGGCCAGGAAGGGCTCGTGCGCGGACGCCACGAACTCGCCACCGCCACCGGCGGCGACGTGCGCGTGCGCGGGGGCGGCGACACCGGCGACGGCGACCGCGGCGGCCGCGGTGAACAGGGCCTTGCCCAGCATGCTCTTCATGAGAAGTCCTCTCTTCTGCGTGCCCTCGGCACCCTGCGGACAGAGCCGACGGCACGCGTGACGGGGGAGTCACTACACGTGAACACATGGTGCGTCGGGCCGATGGTCTGTACGCGCCGGATCGACGCGCCAGTCACCCGAACGCACCGCAGCCGTACGGGTGAGCCCGGAACCGTCCACACCTGGTCTGACCTGCGGTGAAACGGCGACCGCCGGACCTGGGGGAGATCCCCCCGGCCCGGCGGTCGCTGCTACCCGGCTGATCAGCCGATCAGGTGGCTGACGCCACCGTCGCCGCTGCCCACGGTGTTCTGGCCGACGACGCAGGTCTGCTCCGGGTTGTTGTTCAGAGCCTTGACCTCGATCGGCACCGCGGCACCGATGACGGCGACCGCGATGTTGTGAACCTCCGGCAGGCAGAGGTTCGGGTTGTCCAGGGTGTGGTAGTTGGGGCTGTGGTTGCCCTCGGTGCCGGTGTGGTTGGTGCCACCGTTGCCCTGGCCGGAGACGGCGGCGCCGTCCGCGTCGCCGATGGCCATCGCGGGGGCGGTGGCCATGGTGAAGCCGGCGGCGGCGATACCGGCGACGGCGAGAGCCTTCTTGATCATCTCTGAGGTTCCTTTTCGGATCTGATGGAGTGGAGCGAGAGCCCAACCGGTGGCTCAGGTTGGGCCGGTGGAGCGAGCCCGGCCGGGGGAGCGGACCGGGCCCCGGACCAGTGCGGAACGTACGGGCCCCGAACTGGGTGGTGGTCGGGCCGGGCCGGCGGCGCTGCGGCCGCCAGGCCCGGCCTCAGCCGGAGACGGCCTCAGCCCACCAGGTGGGACACGCCGCCGTCGCCGCTGCCGAGGGTGCTCTGGCCGACGACGCAGGTCTGCTTCGGCTGGTTGTTCAGAGCGGCCACCTCGACCGGGACCGCGACACCGAGCACGCCGACACCGATGTTGTGGATCTCGGGCAGGCAGATGTTCGGGTTGTCGAGGAAGTGGAAGTTCGGGCTGTGGTTCCCGTAGGTGCCGGTGGAGTTGGTGCCACCGTTGCCCTGGATCGAGGCGGCGGAGCCGTCTGCGTCACCGATCGCGGAAGCGGGCGTGGCGATGGCGGCCAGCGCGGCGGCAGCCAGGCCGACGGAGGCGAAGGTCTTCTTGAGCATGAGCTGAGATACCTCTCTGAATGCTAGGGACGGTCGTCTCGGCGGGCTTGACCGCTGTTTCGTGCAAAGCGTTCAACGAGCGACCCGGTCTGCGGTTGCTAGCCCGTCAGGGGGGATTTCGAAATGCGACCGATCCTTGAAGATCAAGGGCTTCAAGCCGATCCGCGATCCGACTCCTGCCGCTGTCCTGGCTGCGACAACCAGCTCAAAGAGTCAGCGGCGGGAAAGTTACGGCAGATTCACGGGAGGGGGACCGGGATCGCTCGCAGGAGTGTCAGACGGTCTGATTAATAGGCCGTACCGGTTAACTCTCGCAATCCCGGGTGGGCGTCGCTCGTTTGGACAGAGTGCTTTCCGCTGCGCAGCGGCTATCGGCCGAAGGCACCCATCCGATGATCATGGACAGAACGGTGAACAGCATGAAGCTCTCCAAGCGGGCGACCGGAGCACTGCTCCTGGCGGTCGGCGCCGGCGTCGTGGCCACCCAGGGCACGGCCACGGCAACCCCCATGGCGCCGAAGGACGTCGCCGCGCTGGAGGACTCCTTGTCCACCCAGACCGTGCCCTTCACCGTCCCGCTCAGCGCCCCGACCAGCCGGCTGCCCGTGCTGGCCGAGGGCGGCGAGGTCTCCGGGGCGATCCCGACCTCCCCGCTGATGCCGCCGGTGCCGCAGGAGAAGCACCAGCTGATGCCGGAGCAGGTGGTGCCCTCGCTGGTCGCGGGCAAGGTCGGCCCCGCGCTGCGGACCACCCTGCCGCTGCCCGCGGCCGCCGAGGGCCTCACCCCCGGCACCCTCGGCCTGGACGCGCCCTCCGCCCCGCTGCACGCGGCCGGCCCGGCGCTGGAGCTCGGCCAGCCGGTCAGCTACCTCGGCGACCACAGCGGCGAGCTGGCGGACGGGGCGCTCAGCTTCGGCCGGCTGGACCCGCGGCTGGTGAGCGAGGGCGTGCAGGTGGTTCCGGGCGCCAAGGCCTCGCTCGGCGGGGACGACCGGCCGGTCTCGGCGGTGGACACCGTCCGCAACCTGACCGCGGCGGCGACCACCAGCGTCGACGGGGTCCTCAACCACGACGCCGCGGAGTGAGGGCCGGCGCGGCCGGCTGACCGCCGGCCCGCCCGGGCCGACGACCGGAGCCCGGTACCGCCCCCGAGGGGAGGTACCGGGCTCGTCGTGTGCGGCGCGGCCGGCGGGGGTGGTCGCGGACGGGGCTCAGCCCGGCAGGACGCCCAGCAGCGGGCCGACGGCCGGGAGGTCCTTGGCCCCGCCGCCGGCGCTCAGCGGGGAGGTCAGGGTGCCGGTGCCGAGGGCCGGCAGGCCGTTGTCGGGCTGCACGCCGACGCCGTTGTTCAGGAAGTCCGCGGAGGACTGCGCCCACGGGTCCAGGCGCAGCGACTTCACCGGGGCGACCGCGTAGCCGAGGCCGGTGGAGGTGCCCGCCATGGCCTGGCCGACGTCGGTCGGGGCGAGCTGGGGGGTCTGGAGCTGCGGTACGGGCAGGCCGCTCGCGGGCAAGGTCGGGGCGGCGTGCGCGGCGGGGGCGGCGGCGCCCAGCAGCATCGCCGCGCCGAGCGCGGCCAGCGCGCCGGTGCCACTCGGGTTGAGTGCCATGCGGGACCAATCCTTCGGTGGGAACGGGTGGTGGGCGTCGGCGGGGGCCGCCGCGGGGAGCCGGGCGGGCCGGCCGGCCGCGAGGGCCCGCCGCCGATGCGAACTGCCCCCCGGCCTGGGGCCGAGGGGCAGCTGACACGAGGCGGGGCGGATCAGCGGATGATCAGCAGTCGTCTTCCATGACCGGGGTCTCGTGCTGGACGCCACCGTCGACGTTCGCGCAGGAGTTGCCGAACGCCGGGTTCAGCAGGCCGACCACGTCGATCGAGTTGCCGCAGAGGTTGACCGGCACGTGCACCGGCACCTGGATCGAGTTGCCGGAGAGCACGCCGGGGGAGTTGGTGACGACGCCCTCGGCGCTGGAGCTGGCGGCCGCACCGCCGGCCGCACCGAGCACCAGGCCCGCCGCCGTGGCGGAGAGGAGGGCGACCTTCTTCACGTTCTGCATGGGAGTTGATCTCCTAGATCACACGCGGGGAGGAGTGCGTCGCACCGCCCCGGTCGGGGCGGTGCGACGCGGGTGGTGCAGCGTCAGCTACGGCTGGGTCAGCCGATGTTGGCGCAGGAGTTGCCGAACGCCGGGTTGAGCAGGCCGATCACGTTGATCGAGTTGCCGCAGACGTTGACCGGGATGTGCACCGGGATCTGGATCGAGTTGCCGGAGAGCACGCCGGGGGAGCCGGCGACGACGGCCTCGGCGCCGGAGCTGGCGGCCGCACCGCCGGCCGCACCGAGCACCAGGCCGGCGGCGGCGAACGACAGGACAGCAGCCTTCTTGATGTTGCGCATGGGGTTCTTCCTCCGTTTTCTGCCCGACTGTTTGGAGGTCGGGTGCCGGGCGAATCAGAATCATCGCCCGCTGATTTAGGGATGCGCCGTGATTGTCACTCACGCGGCTCAGGCATTGCGTGTCGCCCGTGGCTGGGGCGGGAGCGGCCGCGTTCTGTCTGCGCCCCGCGGTCATTTCTCGCACGGTCGAGAAACATCCGCACTCCGGCGCGGCCAGGAGAGTGCCTCGAAGAACTCGGGACCGAGGCACATGTGACGCACCATCGGACCGTCCGGTTGTCCCGGCCGGTACGGGGCGGCCCGTCACTCCTGGGGTCATGGGCTCCTGGTGGGGGCCATGGCGGCAGCCGGTCCGTCCGGTGGAGCCGAACGGACCCGTCGGCCTCAGGCGTTGAGGCAGGAGTTGCCGAACGCCGGGTTGAGCAGGCCGATCACGTCGACGGTGTTGCCGCAGAGGTTGACCGGCACGTGCACCGGCACCTGGATCGAGTTGCCGGACAGCACACCGGGGGAGCCGGCGGTGACACCCTCGGCCGACGCGCCACCGGCGGCGGCCACGCCGGCGGAGCCGAGCAGCAGGGCCGCGGCCGCGGCAGAACCGAACGCGCCGTAGGCGAGCTTGCGCATGGTGAAGTCTCATTTCTTCGTCCGGTGGCGGGCACCGGATGGAGCTGGTTTCGCCAGGGAGAACGACCCAGGACGCGGTGGGAAACGGGCGGGCCCGGCGATCACCCGAATGCCTGGATTGCTGCAACCGGGTGAATGTCGGCGGCCCTGCGCATCCGCGTGACCCGGGCCTCGTTGGGGTTGGTGCACGCCCTGTGCGCTTCCGTGCTGAGCCATCGGTGCGCGGCAATTGGAAGATCTGATTTTTCGAGGAGACTCAATATGAGCGTCAAGAAGGTTGCCGCTGTCGGCGCCGCGGTCGTCGGCATCGTCGCGGTGGGTGCGGGCTCGGCCGCGGCCAGCTCCAGCGCCGAGGGCGTCGCGGCCGGCTCCCCCGGCGTGCTGTCCGGCAACCAGGCTCAGGTGCCGGTGCACATCCCGGTCAACGTCTGCGGCAACTCGGTCGACGTGATCGGCCTGCTGAACCCGGCGTTCGGCAACTCCTGCGCCAACGTCGGCTGACACAGGTCGACAGGCCCTAGCCGGCCTGCTGGTCGATTCCGCAGCATCCGGGCCGCCGCTCCGCCTCTCCCCCTCCTGAGACGCGGAGCGGCGGCCTTGGCGCGTCCCGGGCCGGACGGTTCCGTGCGTTCGGGTCTGCCGCGACCCTTGTTGCGTTACTTGTCAGTACCTAACATATGAGCCTGGCTCATGTTCACCGGCCCGCCCGACCACGCCGACCTCCCCCACCGGTCCGGGTGGCGCCGCCGCACGCTCCACGCACCGCGCCGCCCGGCGCACGCCGGGCGGTCCCCCACCCCTCAGGGAGTCATGCGTGATCAGGTCCCGCTTGTCAGGTGTGCACAGCAGAAGGCCGCTCGCCCTGCTGGCCGCGGCCGGGCTGTCGCTCGCCCTCGGGCTCGGCGCGATGCCGAGCGCCGCGGCCGCGGTCGCCGCCGCACCGCCGTCCGCGGCCGCCAAGGCCCCCGCGATCGTCGCGCTCGGCGACAGCGCGATATCCGGGGAAGGGGCCGGTACCGACACCGGCGACGACTACACCCCCGGCACCGACACCCCCACCAACTACTGCCACCGCAGCGCCAAGTCGGAGATCTTCGTCACCGGCATCGCCGGGGTCACCCCGATCGACCTGGCCTGTTCCGGGGCGCAGACCGGTGACCTGGTCAGCGATCCCGAGCTGGCGAAGATCACCGGCGGCGGCAGCGGTGACTTCGGCGAGCCCAAGCAGGACGTCCAACTCGCCCAGGTGGCGAGCCAGTACGACGTCAAGATGGTGGTCGTCACGATCGGCGCCAACGACGACTTCGACTTCAGCGGCATCATGCTCGGCTGCCTGGCCCAGTACTTCCCGATCCCCAAGTCGCAGGGGTGCCGCGACACCATCGGCACCCCGGAGATCGCCCGGCGGGCCGAGGGCGTGAAGCCCAAGGTGATCGCCGCGCTGACCGACATCCGCGCCACCATGCGCCGGGCCGGCTACCAGGACGGCGCCTACCAGCTGGTGTTCCAGTCGTACTTCACCCCGATCACGCCCGACATCCGGCGCAACGACTACGTCGGCAAGGTCGCCGACGGCTGCCCGGCCTTCCCCGAGGACCTCGCCTGGGGCCACAACCTGGTGGTGCCGATGCTCAGCGACGCACTGCGGCAGGCCGTCGGCCAGGTGCCCGGGGTGCGCTACCTGGACCAGCGCCGGGTCAGCTACGGCCACGAGGTCTGCGCCGAGTGGACCAGCTCGCCGTACGAGTACACCAACGGCGACGTGATCGACCTCTCGGAGCGCACCCGCAACGGCTGCGACCAGGAGATCGGGATCCCGGGCGTCTGCATGAACATGGTCCGGCAGTCCTACCACCTGCGGGTCGCCGGCTACCGGGGCGAGGGGGTCTGCCTGGCGCAGTTCTACCAGCAGCCGGGCCTGGAGCAGGCGTTCTGCAGCCTCAACCAGCAGAACACCACC
Organism: Kitasatospora sp. NPDC094015; assembly: GCF_040304075.1. Lineage (NCBI taxonomy): Bacteria > Bacillati > Actinomycetota > Actinomycetes > Kitasatosporales > Streptomycetaceae > Kitasatospora > Kitasatospora sp. NPDC094015. The sequence goes on along the minus strand of NZ_JBEOUL010000014.1, from coordinate 12,294 downwards.
TCGATCACCCCGCTCACGCCCGGACAACCGTTCCCGGACAAGCCCGAGGACGGCTCCTGGTACCAGCTCACCAACGCCGCCACCGGCAAGGTGCTGGACCTCGCGGGCGGCGGGACCTACGGGGATTCCACCAACGGCCGGGCCGCGATCGTCTATCCGGCGACCGGCGGGCTGAACCAGTCCTTCGTGTTCGAGATCAAGGCGGACGGCAGCTACGAGCTGGACTTCAGCGGCAACCGGGACATGTGCCTGGACGCCACCGGGGCGTCCACCACGCCCGGCACCAGGCTGGAGCAGTGGCGCTGCAACGGCGGCGGCAACCAGCACTGGGTGCTCGCCCCGGCCGGTGACGGGACCTACAAGATCGCCGACTCCCAGGACCGGGGCAAGGTGGCGACCGCCTCCGCCGACCTCGACGGCCAGGGCAACCCGCTGGTCGAACTCGCCGCCGACAGTGGGGCGGCGGCCCAGCACTGGCGGCTGGAGAAGCTCGGCATCGTCTACCTGCACGGTTGATCGCGACGGGTGGGGCTACGGCGGCGGCCCCACCCGTTCCAGGACTGATGCCGGCTCAAGGACGGCTCGGAGTCGGAGATCCAGCATTGCGCCAACTGGTCTAGTCCACTCATTGACAGCGGGCGCCGGGGCGCCAATAGTGGTCCACCATCCGACCACGACCAGGAGGCCACCGGTGCCCTCTCCTTCCGCAGCGGACTTCGCGGCCGCGGCCCACGCCGCCATCGACCGCGTCACCAAGGAACAGGCCGAAGGGGTCGTCGCGGCGGCCGAGTTGATCGCTGCCGCGCTGGCCGCCGACGGGGTGGTGCAGGCCTTCGGCACCGGCCACTCCGAAGCGCTCGCGATGGAGATCGCCGGCCGGGCCGGCGGGCTGGTGCCCAGCAACCGGATCGCGCTGCGCGACGTGGTGCTGCGCGGCGGTCGCCCGGTCGAGGTCCTGGAAGGCCCCGAACTGGAGCGCGGCACCGAATCGGCTGCCCTGCTCTGGGAGTTGACCGCCCCGCACCCGTCCGACGTGTTCGTGCTGGCGTCCAACTCCGGCGTCAACGGCTGCGTGGTCGAACTCGCCCACCTGGCCAAGCGCCACGGCCACCCGCTGATCGTCATCACCTCGGCCGAGCACACCGCCCAGGTCGAGCCCAAGCACCCGTCCGGGCTGCGGCTGCGCGACCTCGGCGACGTGGTGCTCGACAACGCGGCCCCGTACGGGGACGCGGTGCTGGAGATGGCGAACGGCGCCCGGGCCTGCGGCATCTCCTCGATCACCGCCGCCCTGCTCGCCCAGCAGATCGTCGCCGAGGTGATCCGCCGGATCGAGCGCGAGGGCGGCGTCCCGCCGGTCTACCTCTCGGCCAACATCCCCGAGGGCGACGCCCACAACCGCGCCCTGGAGGCCCGCTACGCCGGCCGCATCCGGCGCGCCTCGTGACGGCGGGCCCCCTCGTCCTCGGTCTGGACGTCGGCGGCTCCACCACCCGGGTCCTGGTCGCCGACCTGGCCGGCCGGATCCTCGGTACCGCCCGCGGCAGCGGCGGGAACCCGGTCTCCAACGGCGAACCGGCCGCGCTGCGGGCCATCGCCGGCACCCTGCGGGAAGCGCTCGCCGGGGTCGACCCGGCGGGCGTCGCGGCCGGTGTCCTGGGCCTGGCGGGCGGGCTGTCCGGCTCGCCGGCCCTGTCCGGACTGTGGCCGGCCGCGGGCCTGCCGGTCGAGCCCCGGCTCACCGGTGACGTCGAGCTGGCGTACGCGGCCGGCACCAGCGAACCGGACGGCACCGCGCTGATCAGCGGCACCGGCGCGGTGGCCGCGGAGATCCGCGGGTACGCCGCCGTGCGCACCGCGGACGGCCACGGCTGGCTGCTCGGCGACCGGGGCTCCGGCTACTGGCTCGGCCGGGCGGCCGTCCGCACCGCGCTGGCCGCCGTCGACCGCGACGCGGTGCCCGCGAGCGGCCTGGTGGCCGAGGTGATCGACGCCCTGCTGCCCGACCGACCGGCCGCCGCGCCGGGCGCACTGCGGCTGCGGGCCGCGGTGATCGGCGCGGTGCACGCCGGGCCGCCGGTCCGGCTGGCCCGGCTCGCGCCGCTGGTGCTGGCCGCCGCGCGGGCGGGGGACCAGGACGCCGTCCGGCTGGTCGAGCAGGCGGCGGACCGCCTGCTGGAGACCCTGGCCGCGGTCCGCGAGCCGGGCTCGGTACGGCCCGTGGTGCTGGCCGGCGGTGTCCTCGACCCGGCCTCCCCGCTGGCCGCCGCCGTGCGCCGGCGGATCGCGGACCGCTGGCCCGACGCCGCCCCCGTGCACGCCGGCAACGCCGCGGGCGCCGCCGCCTGGCTCGCGGCCCGGACCATCGCTCCGCCGGCCACCGATCTGACCGACCTCCACCGGCGGCTGGTCACCGGCCCCGCCTGACCGGCCGGCAGGCGTCGACCCGTCAGGCCGCCAGTGCCGCCGCCACCGCCCGGGCGCTGCGGGCCACCACCCGGCCCCAGCTGAACCGGCTGGGCGCGCCGGCGCCCTCGAAGTGCACCTCCATCGAGAGCGTCAGCAGGTGCGTGCGCAGCGGCCCGGCGGTGATCTTCTCGCGCGGGGTCGCCGACACGATGCTCCGGCCGACCCGCCCGTTGACGTTGTCGACCAGGTACATCCGGCGGTCCGTCAGCACCAGGTAGTAGCCGCGGGGTTTGACCGCGACCAGCACCGTGCCGCCGCTGACCACCCCGGCCAGGGCCGCCGTCGCCACCTGGCGGCCGACCGGGACCTTGCCGATCGCCACCGCCTCCACCAGCTGCACCTGCTCGCCGGGTGCGAACGCGGGAGCCACCACGGCGAGGCACTTCCGGGCGTACTTCTCGTTCATCGGGCTTCTCCTGGGTCGGGCGCGAGCTGCGCGGCGCTCATCGTAGGAACGGCTCTGACCTGGCGCAATGTCCGTTCGCCGACGCACTGTCACCCCGATTTGCGCCGTTTCGGACCGCGCTGGGGACACGAGTGCGCAACTATCACCGCCCCGGACTTCAGATCGCCCCGGCGCGTCCTCTAGCGTCGGCCGACACCGCACCACCCTGAACCGAGGAACCACGTTGAGCACTCCGCCGGCCCCCGAGGCCACCGCCCCCTCCGACCTGCCCGAATTCCCGCCCGGCGTCACTGCCGCCCCGCCGGCGAAGCGCACCGCGGGCCGGAAGGTCAAGAAGGCCCTCGGCATCGTCGTGGTGCTGGTGGTCGCGTTCTTCGCGTTCGGCTACTACATCATGGACGACCCGTCGATCGCGGAGGTCGGCAACTGCGTCCACAACGACGGCAGCGACAGCAAGCCGGACGTCGCGATCGTCGACTGCGGCGCGGCCAACGCCGACTTCAAGGTCCTCAAGGTGGTCCGCAACAGCACCGACGACGCGGTGTGCAACGAGGTCGACGGCGTCGAGGCCTCGTACCTGGAGAAGTCCTCCGACCCCTTCGTGCTCTGCCTGGGCAAGAACCACTGAGGCCGAGAGCCACCGTGCCCGACAGCCGCTGAGGCCGACAGCCGCCGAGCCCGAGAGCGGCTGAGCCCGCCCGCACCCCCGGACCCGCCCGCGCCCTCCCGGCGCGGGCGGTCGCCGTTCCCCGGCGCACCCGCCCCCGGCCGGGCCGGGCCGGCGGGTGAGCGGCCGTCAGGGCCGACCGGTCAGGGCCAGACCAGGCAGTACAGCTGGTGGCCGGCCTCGTGCAGGCGGTTGGCGAAGTCCTGCCACTCGTGCAGCATCGTGTAGATCACGAAGGCGTCCCGCGGCCCGCGCCGGTCCGGCACGGTGGACCAGATGAAGGCGGCCGCGCCGAGCTCGGTCTCGTCGGCGCCCCGCAGCGGCTCGACCACCGTCTGCGGCAGCTGGACCACCGCGTAGTCGGGGTGCAGCACGACCAGCTCCAGCGGCGGCACCTGGTGCAGCGGCACGCCCTTGATGCCGGTCAGGACCATCGCGCTCATGGTCTCCGGCTTGATCTTGGTGGAGAGGTGGCCGTTGGGCGAGCCGCTGGTCTCCATCAGGTCGCCGAGCCGCCCGAGCGAGCCGAGTTCGCCCGCGTCGAGGCCGAGTCCGTCCGGCCCGAGCGCGGTGGGGACTCTGGCGGCGGTGGCCCGGTCGGGCGCGCCGAAGTATTTGTAGGTCACGCCGACGCTGCTCTCACCCCGCCTTCCCCTGCCCGCTCCCGTACCCCCGCCCGCGGCCCGGGCGGACCTGCGGGAACCACCCACGGCCTCGTCGGAGCCGTCCTGCGCCTCGGACACTCGGACCATCCTCACCGGAATTCGCCGGAATCGACAGACCCCCACACGCTCGGTGTCCCTCCGAACGTGCCCTATACCCGTCTCGCGCCGCCGTACACAGCCGACCGCACGGTCCGACCGGAGCCGGCCAGGTCGGCCGGCGGCTGCGGGAGCCGGGTAGTACGGATAACCGTACCTCTGCTCCGTACTGTCTGACGGCAGCAGTACACGGATCATCGTTCCAGATGATCGGCTCGTCCATGCAGAGCCGAAGGACACGATTTGAGAGCATGTCCCGGTAACCCGACCTGAGGACGCAGTCGATGAGCGAGCCGATGAACGAACCGAAGCGCTACCCGTACGAAGCCCCCCAGTCCCAGTCGCTGTTCGAGCGCGCCACGCGGGTCACGCCGGGCGGCGTGAACTCGCCGGTGCGCGCCTTCAAGGCGGTGGGCGGCACCCCGCGGTTCATGGTGTCCGGCACCGGGCCGTACCTCACCGACGCCGACGGCCGCGACTACGTCGACCTGGTCTGTTCCTGGGGCCCGATGATCCTCGGGCACGCGCACCCGGCGGTGGTCGAGGCCGTGCAGCAGGCGGTCTCCCGCGGCACGTCGTTCGGCACCCCCGGCCAGGGCGAGGTGGAGCTCGGCGAGGAGATCGTCGCCCGGGTCGCCCCGGTCGAGCAGGTCCGGCTGGTGTCCAGCGGCACCGAGGCGACCATGTCGGCGATCCGGCTGGCCCGCGGCTTCACCGGCCGGGCCAAGATCGTCAAGTTCGCGGGCTGCTACCACGGACACGTGGACGCGCTGCTGGCCGCCGCCGGTTCCGGGGTGGCGACCTTCGGTCTGCCCGACACGCCCGGCGTGACCGGCGCCCAGGCCGGCGACACCATCGTGCTGCCCTACAACGACCTGGACGCCGTCCGCCAGGCCTTCGCCGCGCACCCCGGCGAGATCGCCTGCGTGATCACCGAGGCCTCGCCCGGCAACATGGGCGTCGTCCCGCCGCTGCCCGGCTTCAACCGGGGCCTCGCCGAGCTCTGCCGCGCCGAGGGCGCGCTGTTCGTCTCGGACGAGGTGATGACCGGCTTCCGGGTCTCCGAGGCGGGCTGGTACGGCCTGGAGGCCGCCCACGAGGGCTGGGCCCCGGACCTGCTGACCTTCGGCAAGGTGATGGGCGGCGGCTTCCCCGCCGCGGCCTTCGGCGGCCGTGCCGACGTGATGGCGTACCTGGCCCCGGCCGGCCCGGTCTACCAGGCCGGCACCCTCTCCGGGAACCCGATCGCCACCGCCGCCGGCCTGACGCAGCTGCGCCACTGCACCGACGAGGTGTACGCCACCGTCGACCGGGTGGCCGCCGAGATCTCCGGCCTGGTGTCGGCCGCGCTCACCAAGGAGGGCGTGACCCACCGGCTGCAGACGGCGGGCAGCATGTTCTCGGTGTTCTTCACCGACGAGCAGGTCACCGACTACGACGCGGCCAAGCGCCAGGAGTCCTACCGCTACAACGGCTTCTTCCACGCGATGCTGAGCCAGGGCGTCTACCTGCCGCCCTCGGCCTTCGAGTCGTGGTTCGTCTCGGCCTCGCACGACGAGCGGGCGGTCGAGCGGATCGCCGCCGCCCTGCCCGCGGCCGCCCGCGCGGCCGCCGAGGCCCGCCCGGCCTGAACCGCGCCACCCGGCCCGCAGCGGCCACCGAGCAGTTCCGCGGACGGGGCCGGCCGGCGCAGCACCGGCCGGCCGGCCACACCCGGCGGAGCACCCCACCAGCAGAGCACCCGAGGAGACCGAGAGCAGTGAGCGCCAAAGACACCACCGTCGTCCACCTGATGCGGCACGGTGAGGTGCACAACCCCGAGGGCGTGCTGTACGGCCGGCTGCCGGGCTACCACCTGTCGGAGCTCGGCCGCGAGATGGCCGACCGGGTGGCCGAGCACCTGGCCGACCGCGACATCACCCACGTGGTGGCCTCGCCGCTGGAGCGGGCCCAGGAGACCGCCGCCCCGATCGCCAAGGCGCACGGCCTCGACGTGGCCGCCGACGCCGGTCTGATCGAGGCCGACAACATCTTCCAGGGCAAGACCTTCGGGGTCGGCGACGGTTCGCTGCGCAACCCGGCGTACTGGCGGTACCTGACCAACCCGTTCAAGCCGTCCTGGGGCGAGCCGTACCTGGATCAGGTGGTCCGGATGATGGGCGCGCTGGCCAAGGCCCGGGACGCGGCGCGCGGGCACGAGGCGGTCTGCGTCAGCCACCAGCTGCCGATCTGGATCGTCCGCTCGTTCGCCGAGCGCCGCCGGCTCTGGCACGACCCGCGCAACCGGCAGTGCTCGCTGGCCTCGCTGACCAGCTTCACCTACGAGGGCGACCGGATCGTCTCGATCGGCTACCGCGAGCCGGCCCGCGACCTGCTGCCGGCCCACCTGGTCGGCAAGGGCCGCAAGGGCGACAAGCCGGTCGGCAAGAGCTTCGGGGCGTAGCGCGCGGGCAGCGGCGGCGGTGGCGGGCGGGGGCCGGCGGGGGCCGGGCGACCGTACCGTCGGGGGTCGGGCGATATGACCGGATTAAGTGGATCATAAGCGTAAGAACCGCAGGTCAGCGGGGGTCCGACGCGCAACCTCGGACCCCCCGAAATCTGCCCGAAGTCCCATGCGAAACTTTTCACATGTCTGGGACGCACCCCCGCCGCCTCCGCCTCGCCGCCGCCCTCGGCGCGGCCGCCCTGCTGGCCCTGGCCGGCTGCAGCTCCTCCGGGAGCAGCAGCGACGGCCAGGCCGGCTTCATCGCCGGGAAGGGCGGCATCGACACCGCCGAGGCGAGTGTCCGCAAGGGCGCTCCGGACATCTCGGGGGTCGGCCTGGACGGCGGCAACCTCAAGCTGTCCGACTACCGCGGCAAGGTCGTGGTGCTCAACATCTGGGGCTCCTGGTGCGGCCCCTGCCGGGCCGAGGCGAAGAACCTCCAGGAGGTGTACCAGGCCCACCAGGCCGACGGCGTGCAGTTCCTGGGCATCAACACCCGGGACACCGACCCGGCCAACGCGGTCCGGTTCGAGCAGGAGAAGGGCATCACCTTCCCGAGCATCTACGACCCGGCCGGCACCGAGATCCTCAAGTTCCCCAAGGGCACCCTGAACCCCTCGGCGATCCCGACCACCATCGTGGTCGACCGCCAGGGCCGGCTGGCCGCGCGGTCGCTGCACCCGCTGACCACCGACGACCTGGAAGCGATGCTGAAGCCGGTCCTCGCGGAGCAGCAGTGAGCGTCCGGCTGGCCGCGGAGTTCACCAACGAGACGGTCTCCAGCGGCGCCCTGCTGGTCGCCGCGCCGATCGCGCTGGCGGCCGGGCTGGTGTCGTTCTTCTCCCCGTGCGTGCTGCCGCTGCTGCCGGGCTACCTGAGCTACGTCACCGGCTTCTCGGCCGCCGACCTGGCCGAGGCCAAGGGCGGCCGGCGCGGGCGGATGCTGCTCGGGGTGAGCCTGTTCGTGCTGGGCTTCAGCGCCGTGTTCATCTCGATGGGGACGCTGTTCGGCCAGTTCGGCTCCACCATGAAGGAGCACCGCACGGTGCTCCAGATCGTGCTCGGGTCGCTGACCATCGTGATGGGCCTGGCCTTCATGGGCCTGGTGCCGGGCTTCGCCATGCGCGAGCTGCGGCTGCACCGCCGGCCCGCGGTGGGTCTGGCCGGCGCCCCGCTGCTCGGCCTGGTGTTCGGGCTGGGCTGGACGCCGTGCCTGGGGCCGACCCTCTCCTCGATCCAGGGCCTGGCCATCAACCAGGCCAGCGCCGGGCGCGGCGCCTTCCTGACGACGGTCTACTGCCTCGGGCTGGGCGTACCGTTCATCCTGGCCGCGCTGGCCTTCCGGCGGACGCTGAGCGCGTTCGGCTGGGTCAAGAACCACTACCAGCTGGTGATGCGGATCGGCGGCGGCATGCTCGTCGTGGTCGGCGTGCTGCTGGTGACCGGCGCCTGGGACACCCTCGTGAACCAGCTTCAGTACGCCACCGGCGACTTCTCGATCGGATTCTGACCGTGAGCGACACCCGGACCGGGCACCCCACGCCCGCCGACGAGACGGCGGAGCGCGAGGCCGAGCGCCTCACCAGCGCGCCGGCCGACCCCGCCGACCCCGGCGCCCCGATCGGGATCGGGGTGCTCGGCTGGGCGCGCTGGACCTGGCGCCAGCTGACCTCGATGCGGGTCGCGCTGATCCTGCTGTTCATGCTCTCGCTGGCGGCCATCCCCGGCTCGCTGATCCCGCAGAACAGCCAGAACAGCTTCAAGGTCGACACCTGGAAGGCGGCCCACCAGGGCATCGCCCCGTACTACGAGAAGCTCCAGCTGTTCGACGTCTACAGCTCGGTCTGGTTCTCGGCGATCTACATCCTGCTGTTCGTCTCGCTGGCCGGCTGCATCGTGCCGCGCACCTGGCAGTTCGTCGGCGTGCTGCGGGCCGCGCCCCCGGCGGCGCCGCGCAACCTGACCCGGATGCCGGTCTACGCGGCCTGGCACACCGACGCCGACGCCAAGGCGGTCAACGCCGCGGGGTACCGGCTGCTGAAGGGCCGGCGCTTCCGGGCCCAGCTGGCCGGCGGCGCGGTGGCGGCCGAGAAGGGCTACCTGCGCGAGGTCGGCAACCTGCTCTTCCACCTCTCGCTGTTCGCGCTGCTGGCCGGCTTCGCCTGGGCCAGCCTGGCCAGCGGGACGGGCGGCAAGCTGCTGGTGGAGAACCAGGGCTACTCCAACACCACCACCCAGCTGGACGACTTCACCGGCTCCGCCTTCTACACCGCCGACGACCTGGACGCCTTCGGGTTCAAGCTGGACAGCTTCAGCGCCCGCTACCAGACCGCCGGCGACCAGATGGGCAGCGCGCGGGACTTCACCGCGCACATCCGGTACTGGAAGGGCACCGACAGCAGCAAGCTGACCCCGAGCACCATCGAGGTCAACCACCCGCTGGAGGTCGACGGCAGCAAGGTGTTCCTGATCGGCCACGGCTACGCGCCGGTGGTGACGATCCGCAACGCCAAGAACGAGATCGTCTACCGCGGGCCGACGCCCTTCCTGCCGCAGGACTCCAACAACACCTCCACCGGTGTGATCAAGGTCAGCGACTACGGCACCGGGCCGGACGGCAAGAAGACCATGCTGGGCTTCAACGGCTACTTCCTGCCGACCGCCCCCGCCAACTTCGAGCAGACCGGGCCGGTCTCGCTCTTCCCGGACGCGGCCGACCCGATGCTGGTGCTCACCGCCTACCAGGGCGACCTGGGCACCGACTCCGGCCCGCAGAACGTCTACCAGCTCAACACCAAGCGGATGACCCAGCTGAAGCAGGACGGGGACATCGCCCGCGCCCGCCTCAAGCCGGGCCAGGCCTGGGAGCTCCCGGACGGCTACGGCACCCTGACCTTCGACGGCTACCAGCAGTGGGCCAGCTTCAACATCTCGCACCGCCCCGGCAACGCGGTCGCGCTGACCGGCGCCGTCTGCGCGATCCTCGGCCTGGTCGGCTCGCTGTTCGTGCAGCGCCGCCGGATCTGGATCCGGGCCACCGCCGGGCCGGACGGCCGCACCCTGGTCGAGGTCGCGGGCCTGGGCCGCAGCGAGTCCGCCCGCACCGCGGAGGAGCTCGCCGAGCTCGCCGTGGAACTCCAGGACAGCGCCCCCGCCCTGGCGGAGGACGAGGACCCGTCGGACGGCCCGCCCGACGATCCGGGCGACCACCCGGCCCACCCCGCAGACCCCGCCGACCCGGACTCCAAGGAGTAGACGGTGCATCTCGCCTCGGTCGACCCCCAGCTGGCCGACCTCTCCAACAAGCTGATCTACTCGGCCATGGCCGTGTACACCCTGGCCATGCTGGCCCACGTCTTCGAGTGGACCTTCGGCAGCAAGGGCGCGGTCGCGGTGCGCTCGGCCGAGCAGTCCAGCCTGGCCGAGACGGTGGCCGCCGCCGACGGTGCCACGCCCGCCCGCAAGGTGACCGTGAAGGTCGCCACCGCGAACGGCGGCACCGCCACCCTGACCCGCACCGCGCTGGCCGACGCCGGCGCCACCGTGGTCACCAGCGGCCGCGGCGCGGACGAGGCGCCGGACGGCCCGGGCGCGGCCGGCACCAGCGTCAAGGGCGACCTGGCGGGCCGGATCGCGGTCTCGCTGACCGTCCTCGGCGTCGTGCTGCACATCGGCGGCGTGGTCAGCCGCGGCCTGTCGGTGATGCGCTGGCCGTGGGGCAACATGTACGAGTTCTCCTGCGCCTTCGCGCTCACCATGGTGCTCGCGTACGTGGCCCTGCTGGCCGCCCGCAGGAACGTCCGCTGGCTCGGCCTGCCGGTGATCCTCGCCGCGCTGGTCACCCTCGGGGTGGCGGTCACCAACCTCTACACCGACTCCGAGCAGCTGGTGCCGGCCCTGCACTCGTACTGGCTGGGCATCCACGTCTCCACCGCGATCATCTGCGGCGGCGCGCTCTACGCCGGTTTCGTGGCCACCGCGCTGTTCGTCGGCAAGGACTCCTACGAGCGCCGGGTGGCGGCCGGGCGGACCGGGCGGATGCTGGGCGTCCCGGCCACCGTCTGGCAGCGGCTGCCCGCCGCGGGCACCCTGGACAAGCTCTCGTACCGGATCAACGCGTTCGTCTTCCCGCTCTGGACGTTCACGATCATCGCGGGCGCGATCTGGGCCGAGTCGGCCTGGGGCAAGTACTGGGAGTGGGACCCGAAGGAGACCTGGTCGTTCATCACCTGGGTCGCCTACGCCGCCTACCTGCACGCCCGGGCCACCGCCGGCTGGCGCGGGCGCAAGGCCGCCTACCTGGCGCTGCTGGCCTTCGCGTGCTGGCTGTTCAACTACTACGGGGTCAACATCTTCGTCACCGGCAAGCACTCGTACGCCGGTCTGTGACCGGCCCCGGGCCGGGGCGCCGTCCGCCCCGGCCCGTCCGTCCCGGCCCGCCGGGACGGGCCCGGGTGTCACCCGGGCGGCCGTACGGCGAACAGCCGTCGAAGTAGATGTCGCATACGAATCAACCCTGAGGAACCGTCACCTCAGTCGTTATCAGGACGTGCTCCGTCGCGCGGTTTGCCACCCGTCCGGGTGTGGCAGATCGAGGCGGGGCGAGCACCTGATCGTTCGAGCAGCCGCGAGGAGGGCCGCGCCATGGAGAGCGACGAGGTCATGCTGACCGTACGGATCACCGCGGCGGAGAGAGCACTGCTGCGCAGGCTGGCGCAGGGCCACCGCAGCGACGTCTCCGAGGTGGTCGCCGACGGCCTGCTGGACGTCCTGCCGACCCTGCACTGCAGCGCGGACGCGCACCGCCTGCTGGCGGCCCTGAGCGACCCGGCGCCGTGCGCCCAGACGGTCTGGCTGCCGGCGGCGCTGGCCGATCTGCTCGTCCCGGCGGCCGCCCGGATCGCCCAGGTGACCGGTTCGCCGCTGTGCGCCGCCGCGCCGCCGGCCTGGCGGCTGGGCGGGGCGCCGAGCACGATGCTGGGCGCCGCCGTGCGCCTGTGGCTGACCCAGGACCCGCAGCGGCTGGCGGACAACCTCAGCGTGATGCACGAAGGCCGCCCGACCGCCCTTGCGGCGGCCTGAGCGGCCCGGTGCCTCCCCGGGGCCACCTGGGCCCGGGGAGGAGGCGTCCGCGGCCCGTCAGGCCGCCTGCTGCCAGCTGACCGGCGAGAAGTAGGCCGGGCGGCGCTCCAGGCGCTGCCAGTTGGCGATCGGCTCGACCGCCCGGGCGGCCGCGACCTGCTGCGCGACGGCCGCGCGGGCCATCAGCACGGCGGTCAGGGCGGCCAGTTCCTCGTCGTTCAGCGAGCCGCGGACGATGCGGACAAGAGGTTCGGCGCTGGTGGTCATGGTCCTGTTTCTCCCCCGGTTCGAGTTCCGGCTGACGATGGTGGGCGATGGTCCGTCACATCGGCGGGTTGCCGTGCTTGCGGCTGGGCAGGTCGGCGTGCTTGGTGCGGAGCATGGCGAGGGAGCCGGCGAGCACGGCCCGGGTCTCGGCCGGGTC